>CAZTLX010000013.1:6664-18325 GCA_964614575.1 uncultured Phycisphaeraceae bacterium
ATGTGCGATTCGTCGAGCCGCGTGACGTCGTAGATGTCGCCGCTGACGTAGCTGGCCGGCCGCCACAGCACGCCGAAGCCCACGCCGTCGATCCGCGGCATCTCGGTCGGCAGGAACTCGCGCTGCAATTGGGCCGCGAGACGCAGCTCTTCGTCGATGCGTCCGATCTGGTCCGCCAACCCGCCCTGGTGCGCCCGCAGCAGCTTGATCTCGCTTCGCATCGCGCGCATCACCGGCGACTGACTCAGCAGCGCGCCGAGCGTCGCGGCGAGCACAACAGGATTGGCATCGCTCGGACAAATCACGATCCCGTCATCCGCCCGTCGGCCCCACGCATGATCCTCCTCCGCGGGACACGTCAGCATCGTCGGCACCTGCGCGTCGGCCACCACGCCGATCACATCCCACAGCCACGCCGGGTTCGCGACGCTCGCCTCCAGCCAGACCGCGGCCACGAGGTTCAGGCATAACGGCTCATCGAGCACCTGACCGATGGTTTTGAGCTGCAGCGGCGGGCGGTGCGCTTCGTCGATCAGACCGAGCACCGCCTGCGCCCGCTCGCGGGCGGTATCGACCGCGCACGTCTGGTCAATCAACAGCAGCAGGGGGGCCTGGTCCATCACTGGCTTCGATGTGGCGGCGTGCGGTTCTTTCGCTTCGACGCACGCGCACCCGCTCTCCTGCCGTGTTGATCGACCTATTGCGCGGCAGCCTTGAGACGCTCGGCCGGCAGGGCGATCCGCTCGCCTTCCGATAAGCCCAATTCCTCCAGCGTCCCGCCGGCCAGCTCGATCACGAACTGCGCCGGATAGCGGCTGGAGTAGGGCGTCAGCCGCCCTTCCGGCGTGCCCGCCGGCTCCACCGCCATCGCGTGCATCGCCACGACCCGCTGCCCCGGGTCCAGATAAATAATGTCGATCGGCACCGGACACCGCCGCATCACAAACGCCTGCACCCGTACCGCATCGTCCGGAAACACAAACAACATCCCGCCGTCGGCCGGGATGTGCTCGCGATCGGATAACCCCTGGTACCGCTGCGCTGGTGTCAAGGCTAGCTCCAACGCAAACGTCCGCCCGCCGATCTCCACCGGCAGGGGATCACGCAGCGTCGCCCGCTCGGCGCACGCGCCCAGCACGACACACCACACCAGCAGGGGCAGGGCCAGTTCATTCGCCCCGAGCTTTAACCGCCCAGCAACCATTGTTCATCCTCCGCTTTCATATAGATCGGCTCGGGCGAGAGCTTAAGCAGATCGAATTGGGTTTTGAATAATTGCGCATCCATCGGTGGGGCGTCCGGCCCCCATCCGCTCCAGCGCGCCAGCAGCCCGATGACCCGCTGCGCTGTGACCCCGCGCTCGCGGTAGTACGTCAGACGCGTGTCGCCGTGACGCTTGGCCAGCCGCCGGCCGTCCTCGCCGCAGACCAGCGGCAGGTGGATGTAGCTCGGCACCGGCGACAACCCCAGCAGCCGATACAGCCAGAGCTGCCGCGCCGCCGAGCCGATCAGGTCGTCGCCGCGGATCACGTCCGTCACGCCTTGCCGGGCATCGTCCACGACCACCGCGAGCTGATACGCCGGCAGGTCCTGCTTCGACGCCACGATGAAATCACCCACCTGCTGCTGCACATCGATCGCCTGCTCGCCGGCAAATTCGTCGCGAAACCGCATCGGCTCGTCCGGCACCCGCACCCGCGTGGCCACCGGCAGGGCGGTGGCGTGGTGGTCCGCTTCTCGACACGTGCCGGGGTAGCGAAGCTCGTGGTCATCCGCGTGCGGTGCCGACTGGGCCGCGGCGATCTCGCTGCGTGTGCAGATGCACGGGTACGTCAACCCGCGCCGCTTCAGTTCCTCCAGCGCCGCGTGGTACGGCGTCAGGTCGTGACGCTGGTAATAGGGGCCCTCATCCCAGTCGATGCCCAGCCATTGCAATACCTCGATCGCCTCGCGGTCGGCCCCCTCGCGAGCCCGTGGCCAATCCATATCTTCGATCCGCAGCACGATCCGCCAGCCACGCTGCCGGGCGATCGCCCAGTTGATCAGGAACGTCCGCGCGTTGCCCAGGTGCAGCGCTCCGGTTGGTGAGGGGGCGAGGCGGGTCACGCGCGGCGGGTTGTCGGCACTTGGTCGTCCGGGCATCGGTCCGCTATCGTAACGCCATGAGCGAATCGTCAACCGCGAACGCCGCCCCCAAGCCGCTCCGTTTGGCCGTGCTCATCAGCGGCGGTGGGACGACGATGGTCAACCTCGCCGAGCGCGCCACCGCCCAGGAACCGGCCCGCAGGCTGCACGCGCAGATCAGCGTCGTCATCGCCTCCAACGACACCGCCGCCGCCAAAGGCATCGCCCGGGCCCACGACCTGAAGCTGCCCACGTTCGTCGTCCCGCGCAAGTGCTACGACAGCACCGAATCGTTTTCTGCGCACGTCTTCGGGCTGATCCGCGATGCCGGGGCCGAGCTGGTCTGCCTCTGCGGGTTCCTGAGCCTGCTGCGGATCCCCGACGACTACGCCGACAAAGTCATCAACATCCACCCGGCGCTGCTCCCGGCGTTCGGCGGCAAGGGGATGCACGGCCACCACGTCCACGAGGCGGTCCTCGCCCAGGGCTGCAAGCTCACCGGCTGCACCGTCCACTTCGCCGACCAGACCTACGACACCGGCCCGATCCTCGTCCAGCGCTCGTGCCCGGTCCTCGAAGACGACAGCCCCGAGACCCTGGCCGCCCGCGTCTTCGAGCAGGAGTGCGAGGCCTACCCGCAGGCCATCAACCTCATCGCCGCCGGCCGCGTCACGATCGAGGCCCGCCGGACTCGCATCGCCGCGGCACCCGCCTGAACCGCGACACCGGCCCCCTACCCACTCCCCAACGTCCTATAATGCCCGTTATGTATAACTCGGCTCAAAACGCCGGGGAGGGGAGGCAATCCGGTGGCCTTGGGCGGACGGCCTCGGATTTACCGTTAGGATGCGTGGGATGAGCCGAACCGCCGCCATGATGGACGAACAACCCCCGCAGGACGCCACGACCCGCGAAACCGCCGGCGGATCGCTCGCAGACAGCGCCCGGCGGGCGTTGGATGCGGCCGTGGATCATCTGCTGGCTCAGCAGCACGACAACGGGCACTGGTGCGCCGAACTGGAAGGCGATTCGATCCTGCAGTCCGAGTGGGCGCTGCTCAAGTGGATTCTCGGGGAGGAAAATGACCCGCGAATGCCTGGCGTGGTGGCGTACCTGCGTGCGCAGCAGCGCCCGGACGGCGCGTGGGCGCAGTACCCCGGCGGGCAGCTCGGCGGCGGGAAGTTCGACATCAGCGCGACGGTCAAGGCGTACTTCGTGCTCAAACTCGCCGGCGACGACCCGGACGCTGAGCACATGAGAAAAGCCCGTGAGTTAGTGCTGGCCCACGGCGGCGCGGAGCGCTGCAACACGTTCAGCAAGTATTACCTCGCGGCGCTCGGGCAAGTGAGCTACGACGCGGTGCCGACGATCCCGCCGCAGCTCGCGTTCCTGCCGCGCTGGTTTTATTTCCACTTAAACAAGGTCTCGGCGTGGTCGCGGACGATGATCGTGCCACTCTCGATCGTCACGGCCCGCAAGCCGCTGCGCAAGGTCCGAGAACCCCTGGGCATCCCCGAGCTGTTCAAAGACCAGGCGAATCGCCAGCGACTTTTGCCGACGGGCTTCGGCGGCAGCCGATTCTGGACGCGGTTCTTTCTCTTCGCGGATCGGGCCTTGAAAGTCGCGGATAAACTGAACTTTCTGAAACTAGGCCAAGCCGCGGCGATCCGACGGATGGAGGCCTGGATCATCAATCATTGCGAGAACAGCGACGGCCCGGGCGCGATTTTCCCGCCGATCGTCTATACGCTGATCGTCCTGCGCAAGTGCCTCGACTATGAGGCCGATCACCCGCTGGTGCGCGAAAACCATCAGCACCTTGATCACTACTTTATCTACGGCACTAACGGCAAGCCACGCAATCGACACGGAGAGGCCGATGATGAATTCATCCGGATTCAGCCGTGCGAATCGCCGACGTGGGACACGGGGATCGCTGCGTACGCGCTGGTCAACGCCGGGCTCCGCGGCGATCACCCGGCGATGCGGCGGTGCGCGGACTGGCTGGTGTCGAAAGAATGCCGCGTGCCGGGCGACTGGCTCAATAATCTCCGCGGCAAGGACCGGCAGGTGCCCTTCTCCGGCTGGTTCTTTGAATACAACAACCCGATGCAGCCGGACGTTGACGACACGGTGATGGTGTCAATGGCGCTGCGGCGGATGGCGGAAACCGGCGCGAGCGAGTCGGCGGCCGCGGCGTCGAGTCGATCGTTCGACTGGGTCCGGGTCATGCAGAACGACGACGGCGGCTGGGCGGCGTTTGACAAGGGCGCTCAGGGCCGCGACATCCTGGAAAACGTCCCGTTCGCCGACCACAACGCCCTGCAGGACCCGAGCTGCCCCGATATCACCGGCCGCACCCTCGAATGCCTCGGTCACCACGGCGTGACCGCCGACGATCCGCATGTGCAGCGGGCGATTTCATTTATTAAAGACACGCAAGAGCCGGACGGCTGCTGGTTCGGCCGTTGGGGTGTGAACTACATCTACGGCACGTGGCAGGTGCTCGGCGGGTTGGAATTGGTCGGCTACGACATGCGGGCCGACTGGGTGCAGAGGGCCGGGCAATGGCTGCTCGACCATCAAAAGCCCGATGGGTCTTTCGGTGAATCGCCCGACAGCTACGAAGACCCGACGCTGCGCGGCAGCGGGCCTTCCACGGCATCGCAGACCGCATGGGGCGCGATGGCGTTGATGAATGTTTACGGGCCGAACCACGACGCGGTGCATCGAGCCATCGGGTGGCTTTGCGATAGGCAAATCTCGGAGGGGGCCTTGGCGGGCAATTGGGATGAACCTTGGTTCACCGGCACCGGCTTCCCGAAGGTGTTCTACCTGCGCTACCACTACTATCGGCTCTATTTCCCGATCATGGCCATCGGTCGGTGGTTGCACCATGAGCATCGAAACACGGGATAACCGCCCCCCCGAAACAGCGAATTCGATGCTTGCGGATGATCGCGTCGCCACGATCCTGCGCGACATCGGATGCCCGGCTTGTGGCTACAACCTCCGCGGGTTGCACGGCCCGATCGTCGAGTGCCCGGAGTGCGGCCAGCGTTGTGATGTGCCGCGGATGGTTGCCGCCCGATGGACCGGGCCCTGGTGGAAGGCACCCGGCTTCAACACGGTGCTGATGCCCACGGTCTGGCTGCTGGTGAGTTTTATCAGCATGACGATCGTATCCTTGGTGCTGGATAGTGCTGCCGCGATCGTGGCGATTCCATTGGTGTTTCTGGGGCTGCTGGCGTTTCTTGGTTTTCTGCTTTGGCGGGCGTGGCAATTGTTTGCGAGCATGCGTGGCGTCTGGCTGGCGTTGCTGGGGCATGTGATCTTTGCGGGTTACGGGGTTGGCGTGATCGGGGCGGTCGGTTTTATTCTGGTGATCATTCTCACCCTGATCGATGTGTGGGACCGAACGTCACTGACTTGGGAACAAGCCTGGGTGGTGGGCTTGAATCTCTTGTTCGCGCTGTTGTGCGGCGTCGTGACCTGGCTTTGCCGCCGTGGCGAGCGGTTTATCGCGGGGCAATGCATCAAGCGGTACCTGGCGAAGCGGCGCGGCGAGGTTGCGGTGGATGGCTGATGCCGGTTTTCAGGACAACTCGCGAACACTCGCTTGGATTGAGCGAGAGGCGGAAGGGTGTCGCGTAGCCGCGAGCGGCGGAAAGGCGAGACAAATCGGTGAGGCAGCCCGCTATCATGATGGATATGTCATTGCTGCCCAAACTCGATCTGAAATACCTCGGCCGTTACCGCGATGTGGCGCGGCTGCTGCTGCGTCACGGTGGGCGGGAGTTGCTGCGCGCGACCGGGCTGGATGCGGTGCTTAAGCCGGATGATGAGGAGACGCAGCGGCGTCACGCGGAGCACCTGGCGGATGACCTTGAGGAGTTGGGGCCGACGTTCGTGAAGCTGGGTCAACTGCTCGCCAGTCGAGCCGACCTGCTCCCCGAGGCGCACCTGGAGGCGTTGCGGAGGCTGCATGATCGTGTCGAGCCGTTCCCGTTTGAAGACATCGCGCGGATTATCGAGGAGGAGCTGGGCCGCCCCGTGACCGAGGCGTATGCGTCGTTCGATCCGGCCCCGCTGGCGGCGGCGTCGATCGGGCAGGTACACGCCGCGGTGTTGCATGATCACACAAAGGTCGTGGTCAAGGTGCAGCGGCCTCAGGCAAAAGAAACGATCGAGAAAGACCTGCGGGCGATGGAGCAGCTCGCGTGGCTGCTCGATGAGCACACCGACCTCGGCCGCCGGCACCACTTCCGTCAGATGCTTCGGCAGCTCGAGCGGGCGCTGCGCAGCGAGCTGGATTATCACCATGAGGCGGAGAACCTGCGTCTGATCGGAGCGAACCTCAAGGCGTTTGATCTGCTGGTGGTGCCGCGGCCGATCGACGAGCTTTGCACGCCGCGGGTGCTGACGATGTCGCGGCTGCCGGGCAAGCCGCTTAGTTCGCGTCACGAGAAGGGCTCGCCACCGATCCCCGGTGCCGACGCATTGGCGGATCAGTTTCTGCACGCGTATCTGAAGCAGGTGCTGGAGGACGGTATGTTCCACGCCGACCCGCACCCCGGCAACCTGATGATCTGCGACGACGGGCGGCTGGGCATCATCGATCTGGGTGTGGTCGGCCACATCTCCAGCGGCATGCAGGACGACATCCTGCGCCTGTTGGTGGCGATCAGCGACGGCCGATCAGACGATGCCGCGGACGCCGGCGAGGAGCTCGGCGATCGGACGGAGGAATTCGACGGCGCGAAGTATCGCCGTAACGTGCGCGACGCGATCACGCACGGCTACGGGCGGACGGTGCGCCGCATGGAACTGGGGCGACTGGTGCTGCGCGTGACGCAGGTCGCCGCGGAAGCGGGCTTGCGCATCACGCCCGAGGTGATGATGCTGGGCAAGACGCTGACGCACCTGGACGAATCGGGCAAGCTGCTGGCGCCGGATTTCGACACGAACACGGCGATCAGCAAGCACGTGAGCAAGTTTCTGCGTCAGAAGCTGCTCAACAGCGTGAACCTCGGGCAGGCGATGGTCACGGCATTGGAAACCAAACAGTTCATGGCCGCCCTGCCCAACCGCATCAGCAAGGCGCTGGACATCGTCGCGGACAACGCGTTCCGCTTGAAGGTCGAGGCGATCGACGAGGATCGGCTGGTGACGGTGATCGAGAAGATCGCCAACCGCGTGACGATCGGGCTGGTGGTGATGTCGATGATCATCGGCGGCGCGTTCCTGATGGGCCGCGATGCGCCGCACAAACTCTTCGGCTACTCGACGATCGGGCTGCTGCTGCTGGTCGCCGGGCTGGCCGTCGGCACGCTGGTGCTGTTCCGGGTGATCTGGAATGATCTGGTGAAGGGGTCTTAAACGCAGGCGGACTGAAGTCCGCCTGCCTCGGGCTTAGCCGAGCCGGTCGGTCGCGACGTGATAGTGCGGGTCTTCGCTGATGTTGGCCTCGACCAGGTCGCCCGCCTTGCCCAGCAGCTTCTGGCATTCGGGGCTCAGGTGCGTGAGGTGGACGCGCTTGCCGACGCCGGCGTACTTGTCGGCGATGAAGTTGATCGCTTCGAGGCCGGACTGGTCGTAAACGCGCGTGAAGTAGAAGTCGATCACCACGTCGTCCGGATCGCCCGCGGCGTCGAACAGGCGCTTGAACTTCTCGGCCGAGGCGAAGAACAGCGGGCCGTGAAGCTGGTAGATCTTGCTGCCGTGCTCGTTGAACTTGGTGTCGGCAAACAGGTGGGTCGATTGTTTCCAGGCATAGACGAGCGCCGCGATGACCACGCCGAGGATCACCGCGCTGGCCAGGTCGTGCATGAGCACGGTGTAGGCGGCGACGAAGATCATGATCAGCACCTCGGAGACCGGCACGCGGTGCCAGGTCTTGAGCGTGGTCCACTCGAACGTGCCGATGACGACCATGAACATCACCCCGACCAGCGCGGCCATGGGGATCATCTCGATCAGCGGCGCGAGCAGGAGGATGAACAGCAGCAGGCAGACCGCGGCGGTGATGCCCGAGAGCCGCCCTTTCCCGCCGGATTTCACGTTGATCAGCGACTGGCCGATCATCGCGCAGCCGCCCATGCCGCCGAACATCCCGCAGACGACGTTGGCGGTGCCCTGGCCGATGCACTCGCGGTTGCCCCGGCCGCGCGTCTCGGTGATCTCGTCGATCAGGCTCATGGTCATCAGCGACTCGATCAGCCCGACACCCGCGAGCACCAATGAAAAAGGCAAAATGATCCACAGCGTCTGCAGGTTCATCGGCGGGACCAGGCCCGCGGCCTTCTCGCCGGCGTATTGCGGATCGATAAAGAACGGCAGCGGCAGCCCGCCGCTGAGCGTCACCTCCTCTTCGTCCACCGTGGCGATGGCGGCGGCGACCTCACGCTGGGGCATGGCCCGGATGACCTGCTCGAGCTCGCTGCCCGCGATGGTCGGGGTCGGGTTGATCTTCACCCCCGGGCCGACGAGGTTCTGCTCTTGAATCACCGCGGCCGCGGCGGTCGCCCGCCCCACCGCTTCGGACCGCGCCTCGTTCACCACGACCGCGGCCTTCTTTCCGTCGGCGAGCATGTCGCGCACGGTGAGCACGGGCTTGCTGCCATCGCCCGCGGTGGCGTTGATCGCCATCGCCAGCAGCGTCACGGCGATGATCGCCGCCAGCGACGAGGGCACGGCCTTGGTCAGCCGGGGCAGGACGAAGATGATGGCCATGGTCAGCACGACCAGCCCGATCATCAGGCCGAGTTGCGGGCCCTGTAGGAAGTGCATCAGCCCGTCGTTGCCCAGCCGTTTGAAGCTGCCGATCTGCGCCAGCCCGATGACGATCGCCAGGCCGTTGACGAACCCGAGCATGACCGGGTGCGGGACCATGCGGATGAGCTTGCCGAGCCGCAGCAGGCCGATGCTGATCTGGATGAGGCCGCAGAGGATGACCGCGGGGAAGAGGTAGGTGACGCCGTGGATCGCGACGAGTCCGACGACGACCACGGCCATGGCACCGGTCGCGCCGCTGATCATGCCCGGCCGGCCGCCGAGTACGGCGGTGAGCAGGCAGATGAAGAAGGTGGAGTACAGGCCGATCATCGGATCGACGCCCGCGACGAAGGCGAACGCGAGCGCCTCGGGCACCAGCGCGAGGCACACGGTCAAGCCCGAGAGGATGTCCAGGCGTGGCGAGGCGGGCAGCAACGAGCGCAGGCCGATCCACGGTTTACGTTCAGACATAGCTTCGGCCACGCGGGCCGCGGCGGTGTTCATGCAAAACTTCCAGATGGATTGATCGGCGGCCACGGTCAGGCGGCTGCCGAGCGGGGTGGGATAGGCGGGCAACTATACGCGGTTGTCGGCGAGACGCAAGCCGGGCGATTAATCGGTCCGCGTCAGGCTCTCGGTGATCTGCCGTACACGAACGAAGGTCGTGCGGGTCAAGGCCATCATCACCTCGGGCGGCCAATCGAGTTGCGGGTCGTCCTTGTAACGCTGCGGGATCGCGTCGAGCGAGAAGCGACGCACCTCTTCCTCGACACGCGTGCGGCGTTGACGATGGGCGTCGTCGTCGCCGCCGGGCAACGGATCGGCCAGGTCGTAGGCGAGCATCAACGTGTTGACCTGCCAGTCGAAATAACCTTGCAGCGGGTTGTTTTCGTGCGCTTCTTCGTTCATGGCATCACCGCAGGGTGGATAGTTCGGCGTCGGTGAGCCGACCCGCGCCGGCGGCCGCGTTGACGCGGGCCTGCTCGGGGCTCTTCGCGCCGGGGATGATCGTGCTCACCGCGTCGTGCGCGGCGATGAACTGCAGCGCCGCCTGCGCCATCGTCCGCCCGCTCTGCACGAGCGGCCGCAGTTTCTCCGCGGTGTTCAGGCCCGCGAGGAACGCGTCGCGCTTCGGGCCCGGCTCGTTCCACCCGTTGCGGACCGAGTCGTCAAACGTGCTGTCGGCGGTGTACTTGCCGCCGAGGATGCCCTTGGCCAGCGGCCCGCGGATGATCGTGCCGATGTTCGCCTCCTTGCAGGAGGACAGCAGCTCCTGCTCGGGCGCGCGGTTGATGAGGCTGTAGTCGAGCTGACACGCGGCGCACTTGCCCTCGGCGTTGAAGGCGCGCACCACCTCCGGGTCGTTGGTGGAGATACCGAAGGCACGAATCAACCCTTCATCCAGCAAGCGGTCGAACGCTTCGAGGAACACCTCGCGGTGCTCGCCGTTGCCCAGGTGGCACTGGTAGAGGTCGATATGGTCGAGGCCGAGGCGATACAGGCTCGCGTGGCAGCAACCAACGACGTGGTTGGGATGGGTGTAGGGCAGGCGGTGGCCGTGGCGGGCGCACCAGTTGCCGACCTTGGTGGCGACGATGACCTTGTCGCGATCGATCGTGCGCAGCGCCCGGCCGACGCGTTGTTCGGATAGGCCCTGCGGGTCGCCGTAGGCGTCGGCGGTGTCGATGAAGTTGACGCCGGCGTCAACCGCCGCGGCGACGGTGTCGATGGCGGTCTGCTCATCGACCTCGCCCCACTGCCCGCTGTTGTTCCACGTGCCCAGGCCGATGACCGACACGCGCCATCCCGTCTTGCCCAGGGTGCGATATTCCATGAGGAGGCCTTTGCTTGATCGTTGCGGTTTTGCGGTAGCCGTTATCAACCCCCGCCCTCGAACGCGGCGATCGCGTCCTCGATGGTGATGGCCGATTCGTAGAGCGAGCGGCCGATGATGGCGCCCTGCACCGGCAGCTCGCGCAGCGCCCGCAGGTGGTCCAGCGTCCCCACGCCGCCGGAGGCGACGATGGGCACGTCCGTCGCCTCGCACATCGCGCGGGTCGCTTCGAGGTTCGGGCCTTTCATCGTGCCGTCGGTGGTGATATCGGTATAGACGATCGCGGCCAGGGGCCAGTCGGTCACGCGCCGGGCGATCTCGGTCGCCGTCAGTTCGGTGGTCTGTTCCCAGCCGGAGACCGCGAGCCTGCCCTCGCGGGCGTCGAGCCCGAGCACGAGCCGGCCGCGGTAGGTCGGGTTGCCCATCAGGCCGGCGAACCAGTCCCATTGGCGCAGCGCCGCGGTGCCGACGATCACGCGGAATACCCCCGCTTGGATCAGCGCCTCGATCGTGCCCTCCGACCGGACCCCCCCGCCGACCTCGACGTGCAGGTTCGTCTGCCGGCAGATGTCGCGGATCTCGTCGAGGTGATGCATCCGCCCGGATTTCGCGCCGTCGAGATCGACGACATGCAGCCAGGTCGCGCCCGCGTCTTCGAAGCGCTTGGCGACCTCGACCGCGTGGCCTTCGTAAGTCGTCTGCTTGCCATAGTCCCCCTGATGCAGGCGGACGACGCGGCCGTTACGCAGATCGATCGCGGGGAACAGATATCGCCGGGTGAGGTCGGGAGCATTCATGGGCAGGGGATTGTAGAGGAATCCGAAATCCGCATCGCGCGCCGAGCGGTGTTTAGCGGCGTACACAGGATTGATCGTCCCCGTTTAGCGGCGGGGCCTGCCCCGCGCTTTGTTCTTTTCTCTTAAAACGCG
>CAZTLX010000013.1:18335-27027 GCA_964614575.1 uncultured Phycisphaeraceae bacterium
CCCGCGCTTTGTTTGGGGAAAAGCAAAGTGCGCGGGGCAGGCCCCGCCGCTAAACGTTGAGGGGTAAGCGCCGCTAAACGGGATCGGTTTGCCCCCACGGCCGGACGCGCGGATCGTTCGGCTGCTCGACATACCTCCGGGCCAGTTCGACGTAGTGCGGGGCGAGCCAGTCGAGGTAGCGCCGCTCCTGGTCGTTGATCGGCCGCACCACGCGCCCCGGCACGCCCATGACCACGTGCTCGTCGGGCACAATCATGTTGGGCGGCACGACCGCGCCGGCCGCGATCAGGCAGCGGCTGCCGATCACCGTGCCACCGAGCACCGTCGCGCCCATGCCGATCAACGAGCCGTCGCCCACCGCCCGGCCGTGTACGATCGCGCCGTGACCGATGACCACCTGCGCCCCGATCACGTTGGGCTGGCCCGAGTCGCAGTGAATCACGGCGTTGTCCTGGATGTTGCTGCCCGCGCCGATCGAGATCGGCGCGACATCGCCGCGGATCACCACGCCATACCACACGCTGGCCTGCGGCCCCAGCATCACCTCGCCGGTGATGCGGGCGGTATCGGCCACATAGACGCCTTGGGTCTGCTGCATGCTCATGCGGTTTAGTTTACGCCCTGCGGATCAGGACCGGATGATATGATGTCCTGAGCCGATGGCCGAAGGGAAAACCGATGCGAAGCATGCTTTATCTGGCGGGGGTGTTGGGGGCGATGATGCTAAGCGGTTGCACGGCACCACCGGAGCCGGTGGTGGTGACGACGCCGCGCACGCCGCCGCGCCCCGACCGCGCGGATTGGCCGCTCGTCGTGGTGGGTCCGGCCGACGCGGCGGTGCGGCACGCGGTGACGTACTACCCCTCGGCGGGTCAGCGCGCCACACGGGGCGAGTTGCGTGGGCTTCACGACCCCGAGGCGCGGGTGCTGGCGGTGTTGAACGGCGAGCGGCCGGGCAACTGGAACGGCGACAACGCCGGGGCGCTCATAACCGAGCCGGTGATGGCGGGTGTCGATACGGTGCTGCTGCCGGTGCGGATGGTTCTGACGCCGCCGTGGGTTGAGCAGAAGCGGTGACGGGTCAGGCTTGCGGGGGTGGTTCTTCGTCGCGGGGCTGAGTCTGAGGCACGTCCAACGCTTCGCCGGGCTTGGGGTCGCGCAGCAGCACGCGGGTGCCCGGTTCCAGGCCCTCGGTGATTTCCACGAGTGATTCGGAGGCGCGGCCGATCGAGACGGGCAGCGGTTTGACCCGGCCCCCGCCGGCGGAGACATACACGTAGCGCTGATTGCCGACGGTGAAGATCGCCTGGATGGGCACGGCCATGGCGTTCTCGACGCGGCCGATGAAGAGCTGTCCCTGGCAGCGCATCGCGGGCTTGAGGCCTTCGATGCCCTCGGGCAACCCCACACGGACCTTGTATTCACGGAGGTTCGGATTCCACCACCCCCCGTCCTCCGGGGTGACGGCTTTGTTGATGACTTGCCCGCTGACGGTTTGCCCACGCTGAGCATCGATCACCAACGCGACCGGTTGGCCGATATCGACCTGGCCGATCAAGGCCTCGTGTACGCGCAGATTGGCCGCCATCTGCCGCGTATCGGGCAGGAGGATGATGGTTTCACCGAAGCGGACCTGCCGCCCCTCGGCGATGGGGTCGTTGCGGCGCCAGCCGCTTTCGACCGAGCTGGCGTATACGACCAGCCCGGCCTGGGGCGCACGGACCTCGGTGTTGGCCAGTTGTTCCACCAGCTCGCGGAGCCGCTGCTCGCGGATGCTCAGTTGCTGCTTCTTGGATTCGAGGTCCGAGCGGTGACGCTCGAGGGTGCTTTCGTTTTTGTTGATCGTGCGTTCGAGCTCGGCCTTGGCCTGTTCCACATCCGACTCAAACTGCTGTTTGTCCTTGAGGTATTCATACTGCTCGTACACCTCGATATCGAGTTCGGCCGTGGCCAGCGCGTCGGTCGCCTCGATCTGTTCGATCTCCGCGTCCTCCAATTCGTTGAGGGAGATGAACAGTTGATCGTAGAGCTCCTGGCTCAGTTCGTAGTCACGCTTGGCGCGTTCGACGCGTCGGTTGGCTTTCTCCAGCGCCAGCTTCAGCTCGTTGCGCCGCGTCACCACATCGCCTTTCTCCCACTTCTTGAGGTCGAGCACCGCCAGCGAGAGCTTGACTTCCGCGGCTTTACGCGAGGACTCGGCCTCGTTGATCTGGATGGCCAGCTCCTGCTCGGCAGCGATCTTGTCGGCGCGGGCCCGCTCGGTGTCGAGTTTCGCCTGCTCCAGCGACTTCTCGGTCTCATCGGATTCGAGCTTGAAGAGCAGGTCGCCCACCTTGACGAAGGAGCCCTCCTGCACGATCTCGATGATGGCGGGCCGGCCGTGGACGCGCGACTTGACCTCGACCTTGTCGCGCGCTTCCAGCTCGCCGTTGGCGGTGATGGTCAGGTCGAAGCTGATCGGCTCGGCGGTGTACCAGTCGCCGGTGGTGGCGGCGGCCGCGGTCGACGCATCGCCCCGCCCGTCGTCGCTGCCCCCCCACGCGATGATCCCCACGCCGATCAGGGCGATGGGGAGCACAATCAGGACCGCGATCAGCTTGCCGGATATCAGGCCGCGAGTCGCACTCATCGGATATGGAGTTTGCTCAATCATGCATCACCTGCGGCGGTGGCCGCGTTGTTGTTCCGGCTAAGGGGCGCGTCATCGACGGGGAGGTCGGGCTCGATTCTGGGGCCGGGCTTCGGCGGCAGCGGCTGTTCGGGCAGGTCCGGTGCCCCGGCCGCGTCGATCAGGTCGCCGGGCGCGAGCCAGCGCCCGTCGGAGCCCACCCGCATCTGCCCGGTATCGAGCAGGTATTGCAGGAAGCTTTGCCGCAACTCGGCGACCGCCAGATCACGGCGGTTGCGGGCGTCGAGCAGGTCTTCCTGCGCTTCGATCACGTCACGCGGACCCAACGTTCGTTCTCTAAGACGCACGCCGGTGGCGCGGCGTTCGGCCAACTCGACGTTTTTTTCCTGCAACGCCAGATCATACTTCGCCTGACGGATGCGGCGGATCGAGCGACGCACCTCCAACGACACCCGATCGGTTTCCACGCGGTAATCACGACGCGAGCGCTCCAGCCCGATCAGCGAGGAGCGGTATCGCGCGTATTCGATCTTGCGGTCCAGCGGCAGATCGAGCGTGGCCGAGGCGGCGTAGCTGCCCTCGCCAGCCTCGAGGTCGAAGCCCGCGCGTTGCTTGTCGGGGTCGGTTGGCAGCGAGACCGACGCGGCCAGGTCCAGATCGGGCAGGAGTTGATTCTTGGCCACGCGCAGCTGGCGCACCGCATCATCCACCAGGTCACGGCGGGATTGCAGGTCCAGGCGGTACGCATGCGCCGCTTCGATCGAGGCGTTCATGTCCAGCGCGGGCTCGGGCACCTCGATCAGCTGCGGCTGGATGATCAGGCTCTGCGTGGTCGGCATGCCGATCCGCAGCTTGAACGCGTCGAGGGCCGCGGCATACGACTCACGCTGGTTGAGCAGGTTGGAGCGGCCGAAGAGCACCTGCTGGCTGGAGCGCTCGGCCTCGAACTGAGGCTCCTTGCCGGCATCGGCCAACGCCTGGAACCGCGCCGCCAGACGCTCCAGGTTCTCCAGTTGCACTTCCTGGTTATTGATCTGCTGCTGCTGACGCAGGAGGCTGAAGTACGTCGTCGCGATATCGACGAAAAACTCGCGGCGGAACCGCTCGAAGTCCCGCGCGGCATAAATCAGGTTCCGCTCCGCCTGGATCAGGTCTTCCCGCGCCACCATCCCCCCGCCGCGCAGCAGCGGCAGGTCCACCGCCAGCGACAGTTCCCCGCCCTGCTCTTCTCGGGGCGCGGTGCTCGTGGATGATTCGCGCAGCAGGTTGACATAATCCACCAGCGCCGAGGCGCTGACCGACCCGCCGTAGGGCAGCCGCTGGGTCACGGCAAACTCATTGACGAGGGTGAGGGAGGTGTCGTAATCGCCGGACTCGGGCGTGCCATCGATCCGCGCGGCGACGGTGTTGAAGAACCGTGGCCCCCAGAGATGGCGTTCGACGATCAGGCCCAGCGCCACCAGGAACAGCGATTCTTTTTCGGACCGGTAATCGGGGCTGTGGGCGATGGCGTAGCCGAGCAGGCCTTCGAGGTCGAGTTGGATCGCGTCGAGGTCGCTGTCGAGGACCGAGGGGATGTCGTCCAGGTCGATCGCCGCGCCGTCGCCTTGCGCGGCTTTCACGGGCAGGTCCCCCGCCGCGGGATTCGTGGTGCCCGGCTCCTGCTGATAAACGGCCTTGCCGGCGTCGTCCGCCGGACGCGCCGCCACTCGCTGCGGGTCGTTCGCCGCCTCCGGGCCGAAAGTCACGGCCTGTCGCTGGGCGATCATCCGATCGACCTCGGCATCCAGACGATCGATCCGCCCAACACACCCCGCCACCGATGCCATCAGGACCAGGCCCCCGCACCACAAGGCTCGCAAAAACACGCGCATCGTCGAATTGTAATCGAATGCGCCCGCGAAGGAGCCACCCGGGCGACCGGGCTCGTCGGGTCTGCGGCAATCGGGTCTGTTCAGCAAAAAGTCCACCAACCCCCAAGGCGATTTCTCGATATCCGCCCGGTGCCTGCAGCCACCGCGCCGCCGCCCTCTTTAGCTCAACGTACCGGCGAAACGGATATTGCGGGCGGCCGTTTTGTTGGGCCCCGGCTTTGCTTGTGAGGGGATCGGGCCGTATTTTGGCAGGTCCCAAAGCCACCCCTCTGAGTGAATGATGCCCAATATCAGCTACGACCGCCAAAGCCTTTCGATCGACAACCGCCCGCTCTGGCTGTGCAGCGGGGCGATCCACTACCCGCGCGTGCCACGCGATCTGTGGCGCGACCGCATCCGCGCCGCCAAGCAGGCCGGGCTCAACTGCATCGAGACCTATGTCTTCTGGAATGCCCATGAGCCGAGCCCCGGCCGCTTCGACTTCACCGGTAACCTCGACCTGCGCGCGTTCATCGAGATGATCGGTGAAGAAGGCCTCTTCGCCATCGTCCGCCCCGGGCCGTACATCTGTGCCGAATGGGACTTCGGCGGCTACCCCGCATGGCTGCACCGCGAGGCGGTCGAAAGCAAGCAGCCGCACCTTCGTCTGCGGCAGACCTCGCAGCCGGTGCTCGAAGCCTGCTCGCGTTATCTGCGCAAGGTGATGGAGCAGATCAAGGACCTGCAGATCACCACCCCGCGCGAGGGCAAGCGCCTGCCCTCGCCGCTGGGTAACGCCTCCGGTGCCGCGGCCGGGGGGTTTCACGAGGGGCTGCGCAGCACCTGCGGCGGACCGATCGTGCTCATGCAAGCCGAGAACGAGTGGATGTGCCACCACCCCGCCAAGGGTGAGGCGTATCTGGTCGAGATCGCGCGCTACCTCCGCGAGAACGGCTGCGCCGTCCCGCTGATCGTCTGCAACCAGCTCTGGCAGATCGTGCCCAACACCATCCACGCGTGGAACGCCTCGGCCCACCTCGCCGCCGACCTGCGCCAGCTCGCCGCGGTTCAGCCGCACGCCCCGCGCCTGGTCAGCGAATACTGGACCGGCTGGTTCGACCACTGGGGCGGCGCGCACGCCGACTCGGTCGATGCCCAGACCCACCTCTATCGCCTGGCCGCGATCCTCGGCGCGGGGGCGCAGTTCAACCTGTTCATGTTCCACGGCGGGACGAACTTCGGCTTCTGGGGGGGGCGCACGGTCAACAGCAAAGACTGCTTCATGACCACCAGCTACGACTACGACGCCCCGCTGCTCGAAGCCGGCGGACGCGGCGATAAGTATCACGCCACCAAACGCATCGCCACCTTCGCCAGCCACTTCGGCTCGATCTTCGCCAACCTCGCGCCCGTCCCCGACCAGGCCACCCTCGCGCAGAACGAAACCGAACACCCCCTCTCGCTGGTCCACCTCAAAGGCGATCAGGGCGAGGTCGTGATGCTTCTGCGCTCGGAGAAGGACAAGACCCGTGACGTCGAGCTGATGCTGCCCAACGGCCTGTCGCTGCCGGTCCCGCTCGGAGAAGACCGCGCGGCCTGGCTGCTGCTGGACACCAACCTCGGCGGCAGCGCCCACCTCGACTTCACCAACCTCCGCGCCTGGGCGCTGGTCGATCGCAAGATGCTCGTGCTCTACGGCCCGGCGGGGGCCGAGGGCATCGTCAGCCTCGATGGCACCGTCTTCCACATCGCCGTCCCCACGGGACAGACCCCCGCCGTGGAACAGCACGACGAACTCACCGTGGTTGTCCTCAACGAAGAACAGATCGACGCGGCTTATCTCTGCGGACAAGGCCTGGTTGTCGGCGCGGCCAAGCTCGACGACAACAACCACCCCGTCGCCCTCAAGGGCTGGCCCAAGCGATGGCTCATCACCCCCGGCGGTGAGATCAGCAGCGAGAAGGCCCCCGTCCCGCGTGCCCCGCGTGCCCCCAAGCTCAACGGCTGGCAACACGCCAACTGCGCAACGCTCGTGGATGGCAGCTCCGGCGACTACCGCAAGATCGACGGCCCCGCCTCCCTCGAACAGCTCGGCTGCGACTACGGCTACGGCTGGTACCGCCTCCGCATCCCCCACCAGGCCAAGCCCAACGCCAACGCCCGACTCCTGTTCCCCGGCGGCGGCGATCGCCTCCACGTGTACGCCGACGGAAAGCTGCTCGATGTGCTCGGCGTCGCCGGCAACGACGAGCCGACCACCCTCAAGTTCGACACCGACCTGGTGGTGCTCGCCGACAACCTCGGGCGCTTCAACTACGGCCAACACACCGGCCGCGACCTCAAAGGACTGCCCAACCACCTCATGCAGGTCAAGACCCTCCGCTTGCCCAAGCCCAAGATCGCCGAGGCCCCCTCGCCCGATCCGTTCGAGCTGTCGGACTACGTGTATCACCGCCGCTTCGGCGAGCAGACCCAGGCCCACACGCTCACCTGGACCATCAAGCCCGAGTCGCGCAAGCCCGTCATCCTCGACATCCAGAACCTGCCCTGCAAGGCGGTCATCAAGGTCAACGGCGAGCCGGTCGAACTCTACCTCGACGGCCCGCACGCGCACTACCAGCGCCTCATCCTAGACCCGGCCGAGGAAGGCAGCCCCTTCACCGGCGGCAAGAACACCATCGAACTCGCCCTGCTCGCGCCGCTGCCCAAGAAGGTCGATGTGCTCAAACACGTCACGATGTATCAGGTCACCGGCATCGTCACCCAAAGCGCCGAGTGGGCCTTCGCGAAGTGGAGCATGCCCGCGGACGATTTGTTTGTGGCAGGGGTGCCCGACAAGAAGGCCAACCGCCCGATGTGGTACCGCGCGGCTTTCAACGTCAGCAGCACCGACCAGCCCCTGTTCCTCGAACCCAAGGGCCTCGCGAAGGGCCAGATCTACCTCAACGGCCACAACGTCGGCCGCTTCGTCATGACCGATGAGAAGGGCAAACCCCGCGGCCCGCAGAAACACTATTACCTCCCCGAGCCATGGCTGAGCACGGATGAACCCAACGAGCTGACAATCTTCGCCGAACACGGCGGCAAACCGGGCGGCTGCAAGCTCAGCTACCGGGAGTTGGGGCCGTGGGGGTGATCGCCCGGGCGTGATGATGTCGCGAAGCCGCAAGCGGCAAGACCGCAATCGGGCGGTGTATAATGCCGATGTATATCCGGCCGCCGGCGAGAAGCCTTGGAGCTATTGGCATGGTCCGCACACAGATTTATCTGACCGAGCACGAGCGTGATGAGTTGGCCGCGTTGGCCGAGGCGACCGGCAAGAAGCAGAGCGAACTGATCCGCGAGGCGGTGGACGAGTTGATCGCGCGCTGCTCACAGGAGCGGCGGGGCGAGATTCTGGCGCGTGCCGCGGGGCTCTGGAAGGATCGCACGGACCTGCCCGACTTCGACGGCCTTCGCCGCCAGTGGGATCGGGGGTGAGATGGCCCGGGCGATCGTGGTCGATACCGACGTGCTGATCGATTACCTGCGCGGTCATCCCAAAGCCATCGCGTTCATCCAACGCCATGCCGACGAGATGGCGGTGTCATCCATCAGCCTCGCGGAACTGTACGCGGGGGTTCGGGACGGCCGCGAACGTGCGGTGTTGGACGAACTGGTCACGGTCTTCCGGGTGATCCCGGTCTCTGCTCACCTAGCGCGCGAGGGCGGATTGCTCAAGCGAGATTTCGGCCCAGCGCACGGCGTCGGCCTGGCGGATGCGATCATCGCCGCAACCGCGCTCGATCAGGACGCCGACCTCGCAACGCTCAACGTCAAGCATTTCCCCATGCTCCAATGGCTCAAGCCGCCCTACCGCAAGCGGTAAGTCAGATGACCAACCTCGCGGATAGCATCCCCCGCGCGATCACCCTAGAATCGCTTACTCATGACCAACTCCGCCACCAACTCCAAGAACCCCGTACTCGAAACCGTTGAGCCGATCGGCAAGCGTGTGCTCATCCGCAAGGACGAGGACAAGAAGCAGACCAAGTCCGGCATCCACCTGCCCGACAAGATCGAGATCCCCACCATCACCGGGCGGATCGTCACCGTCTCGGCCGAGGTCGAGAGCGATGAGAACTACCCCATCGAGCAGTACGACCGCGTGCTGTTCAACCCCAAGGGGGCGATCCCGGTCGATTTCGAGGGCGACAACCGCCTGTTCGTC
>CAZTLX010000013.1:27037-34522 GCA_964614575.1 uncultured Phycisphaeraceae bacterium
CCAAATAGCTCGGCGTGGGCACTTAAGTGCCCATGAATCGCCACGGCGGATCGTGCGCGTCGCATTGGTTACAATGTCCGGCTCCATGCCCCCCGCCCTGCCGGCCCAACTCGAGATCCACCCGCTGCGGCAGTCCTTCGACAAGGTCGTGCGCATCCCCGGGTCCAAGAGCCTGACCAACCGCGCCCTGCTGCTGGCCGCCCTGGCCGAGGGGCAGAGCACGCTGACCAACGTGCTCTTCGCCGATGACACGCGCGTGATGATGGCGGCGTTGCGGAAGCTCGGCGTGACGCTTGACATCGACGAGGCGAACACCACGGTGACCGTGACCGGCTGCGGCGGGCCATTGCCCGAGGCCGTCGAGCCGATCGAATTGTTCCTGGGCAACGCGGGCACGGCCGTCCGCCCGCTGGCCGCGGCGCTGCTGCTGGGTCACGGCACGTTCACCCTCACGGGCGTTCCCCGTATGCACGAGCGACCGATCGGCGAGCTGGTCGATCCGCTGCGTGAACTAGGTGCCTCGATCGAATACCCGGGCAAGCAGAGCTACCCGCCGCTGCGGATCAACGCCCACGGCCTGCGGGGCGGCGCGATCACCATGCGGCCGACCCTTTCCAGCCAGTTCATCACCGCCCTGCTAATGGCGGCGCCGCTGATGCGCCAAGGCCTCACGATTCGCTTCGAGGGCCCCATCACCAGCCAGGCCTACGTTGCGATGACCATCGGCATGCTCGGGACCTTCGGCATCGCTGCGCAAGTCGATGCAGGTTGGACAAAACTGACCGTCGAGCCCGGCCGCTATCAGGCCGCCGACTATCCCGTCGAACCCGACGCCAGCAACGCGACTTATCTGCTGGCCGCCGCCGCGGTGATGCCCGGCTCGCGTTGCACGATCCCCTGCCTCGGTGAGCGGGGACTCCAGGGCGACGCGGGTTTCGTCGGTGTGCTTGAACAGATGGGGGCAAGCGTGACCCGCCACCACAACAGCACCACCGTCAGCTCGCCCCCGGTCGGCAAGCCGCTGCGGGCGATCGACCACGACTTCAACGCCATGCCCGACGCCGCGATGACCGTCGCCACCCTGGCCGTGCTCGCTCAAGGCAGCACCGTCATCCGCAATGTCGGCAACTGGCGCGTCAAAGAAACCGACCGCATGGCGGCGATGCAAGCCGAACTCACCAAACTCGGCGCGGCCGTGCGCATCGACGGCGACGACATCCACATCACCCCCCCGCCCGACGGCAGGACCCGGCCCGCGCTGATCGAAACCTACGACGACCACCGCATGGCGATGAGCTTTGCCGTCATCGGCCTCGCGCAGCCCGGCGTCACCATCAACGACCCCGCCTGCGTCAACAAGACCTTCCCCACCTTCTGGCAGACGCTTAACGAACTGGCCCCCGCCGGCGAAACCGTCGTGGACCTGCCCGACGCCGTGGAGTCGGCCGGATGAAGGACTTCTGGTATTTCACGCGGCAGATGCTGCGGCATCGGTCGCTGATCGGGCTCAGCTTCCTGGCCGCGGCAGTCGATGCGGCGTGCGCGGGCGGCGGGTTCACCTCGCTCATGTTCCTCATCGATCAGCTCTTCGGCAGCGACCGCACCATCCGCGAGCTGGCCATCGATAAGCTGGCCGACCCGCGGATCATCAACTGGATCGGCGACCGCAGCGACCTGGCCCAGCGCCTGCCCGAGGGGCGCTTCGAGGGCTTCGCGGTCGTGCTCGGGCTGATCTTCGTCCTCGTGCTCATCGGCTCGGTCGCCCGCTTCACCCAGCAGACCTGCATCATCACCGTCTCGATCCGCACCGTCGCCCGCATACGTCAGCTCGCGTTTGCCCGGCTGATCCACACGCCGCTGGAGCTGGTGCTGCACATGGGCACCGCCGACAACATGACCCGCGTGGTGCGCGACACCGGCTACCTGGTCCGCGGCTTCAACGCGCTGATGGGCAAGGCGGTGCGCGACGTGCTGCTGGGGCTGACCATGCTGCTGGTCGCGTTCTTTCACGACTGGAAGCTGACGCTGCTGTTCCTGATCGCGCTGCCGATCATCTTCGCGCTGGTGGGCAAGTTCGGGCGGAAGCTGCGGCGGGCGACCAAGTACGCGATGCAGGCCTACGGCGGGATGATCGAGGCGATGGTCGAGTCGCTGCGGGGCGTGCGGGTGGTCAAGACGCACAACGCCGAGGGCCGCGAACGCCGCCGCTTCGCCGCGATCAACCGCCGCGTGCTCGCGCAGGAGCTGCGGGCGCGGACGGTGCGGGCGATGGGCTCGCCGGTGATCGAGACGATCACGATCGCCGCGGTGATGGGCGTCGCGCTGGTCGCCGCGTACTACGCCTTCAGCAGCGACGCCGCCGACCCGCGCGACATGGCCAAGGTGCTGCTGCTGCTGGGCGCGTCGGGCGCGGCGCTGCGGCCGCTGGCCAACCTCAACAACGACCTGCAGGAAGCCAGCGCCGGCGCGGTGCGCCTCCGCGAGATCCTCCACTACCCCGTCGAACGCCACGCCCGCCACGGCCAGACGCTCACCGCCCTGCCCCGGCATCGTGAGTCGGTGCGCTTCGAAGACGTGCGCTACCGCTACCCCCGCGCGGAAAGCGATGCGCTCGGCGGCGTGACGCTCAAGGTGCCCTTCGGTCAACGCGTCGCCGTCGTCGGGCCCAACGGCTCGGGCAAAAGCACCCTGCTGGCGCTGATCCCCCAACTGCTCACCCCCACCGCCGGCCGCGTCCTCATCGATGGCACCGACCTGGCCACCGTCAGCCTCCGCACGCTCCGCCGACAGCTCGCCGTGGTCACCCAAGACACCGTGCTGTTCCACGGCTCGATCGCCGAGAACATCGCCTACGGCCAGCGCAAGCCGTCGCCCGAAGCGATCGAAGCCGCGGCGAAATCGGCGCACGCCTGGGACTTCATCCGCGACCTGCCCCAAGGTATCGAGACGGAATTATCCGAAGGCGGCGAGGGGCTCTCCGGCGGGCAGAAGCAACGCCTGTGCATCGCCCGCGCGATCCTCCGCGACCCCGCCATCCTCATCCTCGACGAGGCGACCAGCCAGATCGACGCCGACTCCGAAGCCAAGATCAACGCCGCGATCAAGGCCGCCTCGCAAGGCCGCACCACCTTCATCATCGCCCACCGCTTAAGCACCGTGATCGACGCCGACCTGATCGTCGTCATGGCCGACGGCCGGATCGTGGATCAGGGCAGTCACCACGAGCTGCTCGAGCGCTGCGCCGTGTACCGCACACTCACCCAGACCCAGCTCGGCGGTCGCGAATAACCTCACAGTTAGCCGCGTCGCTCGCGACGCCCTAACCCGCCGCAACCAACGCGGCGGATTGTCGCCATCCCGTGCTGCAATCCCTGCACCGCCGCCCCACCGCAAGTCAATACCGACCTATGATGCTCCCAAGGTCAATCATGCCCCACGACCGCGACATCGCGCTGCAGTTCGCCCACCGCGTCCGCTTCACGCGCGCCGCTTTCGACCCCGTAAACCCCCTGCTCGCGGACCTGCTGCACACGCCCGGCCAGACGCCACGCAAAGCGATGATCGTCGTCGACCGCGGCCTGCTCGACGCCTGGCCCGACCTCGAAACACGCATCACCGATTATTTCGCCGCCCACGCCGACCGCCTGCCCCGGCTCATCGGCTTCCGCGCCGTGCCCGGCGGCGAAGAATCCAAAAACGACCTGGGCATCCTCGAAGGCCTGCTCGGCGATGTGCATCGCGTCGGGCTTTGCCGGCACTCGTTCCTGATCGCCCTCGGCGGCGGGGCCGTGCTCGACATGGCCGGGTTCGTCGCCGCCGTCGCCCACCGCGGCGTCCGCCTCCTCCGCCTGCCCACCACCACCCTCGCCCAGAACGACGCGGGCATCGGCGTGAAGAACGGCGTCAACATGTTCGTCAAGAAAAACTTCCTCGGCACCTTCGCCGTGCCCTGGGCCGTGGTCAACGACCTCGACTTCCTCACCACGCTCACCGACCGCGACTGGCGCGCCGGCCTCAGCGAAGCCGTCAAGGTCGCGCTGCTCAAAGACCCCGCGTTTTTCGACGATATCGAACGCCACGCGCCGCAACTCGCCGCACGCGACGCGACCGTCGGCGACCGCGTCTGGCAGCGCTGCGCTGCGTTGCACCTCGACCACATCGCCCAAGGCGGCGACCCGTTTGAAACCGACGCCGCCCGGCCGCTCGACTTCGGCCACTGGGCCGCCCATAAACTCGAAACGATGACACGCTTCGAACTGCGCCACGGCGAAGCGGTCGCGATCGGCCTCGCCCTCGACGTCATCTATTCCCACCTCATCGGCCACCTCGACCGCCCCACCGCCGACCGCATCCTCGCCTGCCTCGAAGCGCTCGGCTTCACACTCCACCACGACGCCCTGCGCGACGCCGACACCCTGCTCGCCGGCCTCGACGAGTTCCGCGAACACCTCGGCGGCGAGCTGACCATCACGCTGCTGCAAGGCCCCGGCCGGCCCGTCGATGTCCACACCATCGACACCCCGACCATGCGCCAAGCGATCGCCTCGCTCGAAAAGACCCCAAGTAATCCAAACAACCTCCCCAAGCCCGCTAATGCGCAGCGCAGCGAAGCTTTGGCGGGATTGTCGGAATCTCCAACAAACCATCCAAACACCCCCAAAACCGATGACTGACACCGCCGCGCCCGGCTCTTAGAATGCCCCCCATGTCCGCCACCTCCCCTGACCCCGCCCCCACCTCCCCGCTCACCCGCCCGCAGGTCATCGACCGCTACTTCCTCGAACACCGCGCCAAGGTGCTCGACCTCGCCGCCTACCTCGACCGCCTTGAGCGGTCGGCAGGGGATCGCGAAACAACTTCCGAGGGAGACTTCCGCGAGGCCGCGCTGCGCGACGCCATCGCCCTGCTGATCGACGGCCAACCCCACCGCGCCAAACGCATCCTCGAACGGCTATCCGACCCCACGACCGAACCACTCGATAAGGCACCGAGCAAAGGCGCGCTCGGCGCGTATGCGTCATCTTGATCCTTCAAACCCGCGCCCGCGTTGCGGGCGGGCTACCCCATAAGATCCTACTGATCCCTGATCCCTGATCCCTGACCCCTGATCCCTGACCCCTGATCCCTGACCCCTGATCCCTGACCCCCGATGCCCTACATCGACCCGCACATCCACATGGTCAGCCGCGTGACCGATGACTACGCCCGCATGGCGCAGGCCGGGTGCGTCGCGGTCAGTGAGCCGGCCTTCTGGGCGGGGTTCGACCGCTCCAGCGCCCAGGGGTTCTACGACTACTTCGTCCAGCTCACCGAGTTCGAGCCCAAGCGTGCCGCGGCCTTCGGCATCGCGCACCACTGCTGGCTGTGCATCAACCCCAAGGAAGCCGAGGACCCCGGCTTCGCCCGCGAGGTCATCGCGCTGATCCCCGAGTTTCTCACCCGCCCCACCGTCCTGGGCATCGGCGAGATCGGGCTCAACAAAAACTCCAAGAACGAGCTGGCGATCCTCGAAGCGCAGATCAACCTCGCCGCCGAGCACAAGCAGCTCATCCTCGTCCACACCCCCCACCTCGAAGACAAGCTCAAGGGGACGAAGCTGATCCTCGATGCGCTGGACAACCACCCCGCGATCGACCCCGGCCGCGTGCTGATCGACCACGTCGAGGAGCACACCATCGGCCTGGTCCTCGACGCCGGCCACTGGGCGGGCATGACCCTCTACCCGGACACAAAGTGTACGCCCCAGCGAGCCGCGGACATGATCGAGACCCACGGCCCGACCCGCCTGTGCCTCAACTCCGCCGGCGACTGGGGCATCTCCGACCCGATGGCCGTCCCCAAGGCCAGACAAGAACTGCTGTCGCGCGGCCACCCCGCGGCACTCGTCCAACAAATCACCTACGACAACCCGCGCGAGCTCTTCAGCCAGTCGGGCAAGTTCCGCACGTCGCTAACCTAGCCCGCCGACAATGTCGGCGCGGCGGTCGTGCAGCCCGGACACGTTAGCACGATTTAATTTCATACCCGTCCGGGCAGGACCGGACCTACGAATGTTTGTCTGCGTGACGGGCCGGGGGGATTTTCTTACAGTAGGGGGATGAGCATTCGAGTCGGCATTGTCGGTGTGTCGGGGTATGGCGGGGGTGAGGCGTTGCGGCTGGTGGCGTCGCACCCGGTGTTTGAGCTGGTGTACGTCGCTGGTGAGTCGAGCGCGGGGGCGAGGCTGGTCGAGCGCTTTCCAGGGGTTTCGTCGAAGCTAGCGGAGTTGGTGATTCAGAAGTGGGACCCGGCTTCTCTGCCTGATCTGGACGCGCTGTTGGTGTCGCTGCCGACTGGGGAATCGAAGGAGGCGCTGGCGCGGGTACCGGCACGGACGAAGATCGTCGATATCGGTGGAGACCACCGCTACCAACCCGGTTGGACGTACGGCCTGGCCGACGTGTGGCCGGACAAGATCAACGGGCAGACGCGCGTCGCAAACCCCGGTTGCTACCCCGCGGCGACGTTGACGGCGCTCGCGCCGCTGGTGGCGGCAAAGTTGATCGAGCCGAACCACATCATCATCGACGCCAAGACCGGTGTCAGTGGTGCGGGCAGAGGGGGTGGGGATTCGAAATTTTCCTACGCCGAAGTGAATGAAGACCTCGCGCCATACGGGTTGTTGAAACACGTACACATGCCGGAGATATCTTTGACGCTGGATGTGATGTCGGGGGCGCGGACGACGGGGCTGGTCTTTACGCCCCACCTTATACCGATGACGCGCGGGATTCTGGCGACGATTTACTGCCGGGCCGCGTATCGTGGACACGGACCGACGACGGAGCAGTGTTTGGAAGCGGCGCGGACGTTTTACAAGAGCCGCGCATTCGTGCGTGTGATCGACAAGCCTCCGCACACGAAGTGGGCGAGCGGGAGCAACCTTGCGTTCGTCAGCTACGCCGCCGACCCGACGAGGGATTTGGTGATCGCGATGGGTGTGGTAGACAACCTCGGCAAAGGCGCCGCTGGTCAGGCGATTCAAAATGCGAACCTGATGTGTGGGTTAGACGAAGCGACGGGGCTGAGCGGCGCGCCGTTGTTTCCCTGATGAGATTCAGTCCGTAGGTCCGGGCCTGCCCGGACGCCGGGGGTGAACCGCAACGCATTGTCCGGGCAGGCCCGGACCTACGGCTGCGGTTGCTGGTCAGGTGCTAAGCTAGTTGCCCCATAGCAGCCAAACCAAAGCACCGGCCAGCATCGCAGTAACAGTCAAGCAAGCTCCGGCGATCCATCTGTATCTTCCACGTGAATCGCACGTTGCAACTGCGTAGCATCCGACACTACCTACAAATACTGCAAGCGGGACAGTCTCGACTAATCGCCCAAGGGTCCATGCTTCAAAACCCGGGCGTAGAAAAGGGGTCGGGTTTCGAATTGATGGAAACATGCGGCAGATTCAATTCCGAAGCGCAACACCGGGTAAAGCGTTGAGGACCTCGGTCG
>CAZTLX010000014.1:0-33071 GCA_964614575.1 uncultured Phycisphaeraceae bacterium
TGATGCCTCACTTTTGCTTACCCGGTGTTGCGCTTCGGAATTGAATCTGCCAGATATTTATACAATCGGCGACCAGCGACAAATATCCAATTTGACCGTATATCGTGGGGATCGTGATCATTCACTTGGCGGATGGATATATGGGGTCGGGAGCCGAACGGAGGGTGTTGGAGCGGATCGTGATCGCCTGGTTCGGTCGCGGAGGTCTGGAAGCTTCGGATATCGCTTGACATGCTACGCCCCCGCGACGCGGGGCATGCGGGTGGGTTCGCGCTTCATCTCCGCCTGCATGAAGGCGTGGTACAGCTTCATCTTCACGGCCTGATAGGCCGGGTCGTCCCAGACGTTGCGGACCTCGCCGGGGTCTTTCTGCAGGTCGAACAGCTCGCCCCAGTCCTTGCCGCGGTAGAGGTTCATTTTGTAGCTTTGGTCGATGTAGCTGCGGATGGTGAGTTTGGTGGGTTGGTGGCGGTGCTCGATGAGGACGTGGTCGCGGACGCGGTCCTGCTCGCCGCACCACGCAGGGAGCTGGTTGACGCCGGTCATCTCGCCGGGGACTTGGGTGCCCGCGGCGGTGAGGAAGGTGGGGACCAGATCGACCAGGCCTTGGAGGGCGTCGCTGGTGTGGCCGGCGGGGACGTGGCCGGGCCAGCGGACGAGGAAGGGCAGGCGGACGTTGTCTTCGTACATGAAGGCCTTGGCGATCAGGCCGTGGTTGCCCAGGTTGTGGCCGTGGTCGGTGGTGAAGACGACGAGGGTGTCCTCGGCGAGGCCCAGTTCGTCGAGCTTGTCGAGGATGCGGCCGATGTGGGCGTCCATGAAGCTGGTCATGCCGTAGTACACGGCCATGTCCTTGCGGAGGTCGTCGGGGTTGTGGATGTGGGAGTTGAAGCCGTGGTTGCCGTGGCCGTTCTCGTCGCGCCATTCGGAGAAGTCGGCTTCGCCGCGGGGCTTTTGCGTTTCCTTGAGCAGCGGGCACATTGTTTCCAGTTCGCCCTCGGCGAGCTGGCCGATGGGCATGTCGGCGGGGTCGTACATGCTGGCCCATGGCTCGGGCGCGAGGTAGCTGGGGTGCGGGTCGTGGAAGCTGGCCCAGCAGAAGAAGGGCTTGTCGTCCTGCTGGGCGCGCTCGATCTGGGCGATGGTGCGCTCGGCGGTCCAGGGGGTGTAGTGCAGCTCCTCGGGCAGGTCCCACGTGTGCTTGCGGGCGGTGCCGGCCAGGCCGTGGCCGGTCTGCGGGTCGATCTTCTGGAAGTATTTTTCCCAGTCGGCGAGCCCCTGCTCTTCGAGCCAGAGCATGTAGTGCCCGCCGGCGTGTGATTCGTCGGTGTGGTTGCGGCAGGTCTCGACGTGCTCGAAGCCGTACCACGGGCAGTGGGTCTGCTGGAAGTTTCTCCAGAACTGGCGGTCGCGTAGGAGGGGCTGGCGTTCGATGCTGTCGGTCTTCGGGCCGTTGGCCAGGGGCTGGAAGTGGGCCTTGCCGACCAGCGAGGTGTCGTAGCCCTCTTCGCGGAGCAGGTCGCCGATGAACGTGTTGTCTTCGGGCACCTTGACGCCGATGGTCCACCCGCCGTGCTGCGAGGCGTATTGCCCGGTGATGAGCGTGCCGCGGGTGGGGGTGCAGACGGGGTTGTTGGTGTAGGCACGGGTGAAGTTGGTGCCCTCGCGCGCGAGGCGGTCGAGGTGGGGCGTTTTGATCTTCGGGTTCGCGAAGCCGAGCGTGTCGAAGTGTTGCTGGTCGGAGGTGATGAGCAGGATGTTGGGTCGTTTGGGCATGGGGGCAAAAATAGCGAGTGGGGTGGGGGACGCCAAGTTCGATCCCGCCGAAGCTTCGCCCCCCGGAAGCGGGCTTCGCATCGGCGGGCTTGGGGGGGCTTTAAGGTTGAGGGCGGGGTTGGGTGCGTTGCTCGTCGAGCCAGGCGAGGAACTGGCGGATGCGTTGTTCGTGGCCGCGGTCGGTGGGGTGGTAGTAGGTTTTGTCCACGCCGAGGTAGTCCTGATCGACGAATCCGGTGGGGCTGTTGTGGGCGTACTCGTAGCCCACGGCATGGCCGAGTTGTTTGGCCCCGGCGTAGTGCCCGTCGCGCAGGTGCTTGGGCACGGGGATGGTGCGGCCTTCCTTCACGTCTTTGGTCGCGGCGCCGATGGCGAGGGTGGTTGCGTTGGACTTGGGCGCGGTGGCCATGTAGATCGCGGCCTGGGCGAGGGTGAGCTGGCACTCGGGCAGGCCGATGCGGTGGACGATCTCGTAGCAGCTCGCGGCGACGGTGATCGCCCGCGGGTCGGCGTTGCCGATGTCTTCGCTGGCGAGGATGGCGATGCGTCGGGCGATGAACATCGGGTCTTCGCCCGCGACGAGCATCTTGGCCAGCCAATAGACCGCGGCATCGGGGTCGCTGCCGCGCATGGACTTTATAAATGCGCTGATCGCGTCGTAGTGCTCATCGCCCGTGCCGTCGTACACCACGGCCTTCTGCTGAATCGAGTCCTGCGCGGTGGCCAGATCAATATGGATCGCCGCGTGCGGCTTCGCGGAGCCGCCCGTGGTGCTCAGGACCGCGATCTCCAGCGCCGTCAGCGCCCGGCGGGCATCGCCATCGCACGCGGTGGCCCAGTGGTCGAGCGCGTCATCGTCGATCGTGATTTCCAGATCACCGAAGCCGCGCTCGTCATCCGCCAGCGCCCGCCGCAGCACGCCCTTGACGTCGTCCTCGGTCAACGGCTCGAAGGCGAAGACCTGTGAGCGGCTGACCAGCGCGCTATTGACGGCGAAGTAGGGGTTCTCGGTGGTCGCGCCGATGAGCGTGATGACGCCGCGCTCCACGTCGCCGAGCAGCACGTCCTGCTGGGCGCGGTTGAAGCGGTGGATCTCATCGAGGAAGAAGATGGTGCGTCGGCCGTCCTGTTCGAGGCGTTGCCGGGCGGCGTCGAGCACATGGCGGACGTCTTTAACGCCGACGGCCGCGGCGTTGCCGCGCTCGAAGTGGCGCTGCGTGGTTTTGGCGATGACCTCGGCGAGGGTGGTCTTGCCGGTGCCGGGCGGGCCGTAGAAGAGCACGGAGGTGAGGCGATCGGCTTCGAGCATGCGGCGAAGCAGCTTGCCTGGGCCGAGGAAGTGCTGCTGGCCGGCGAACTCGTCGAGGCTGCGGGGGCGCATGCGCACGGCGAGCGGCTCGGCCGCGGCACGGTTGGCCTCCATCTTCGCCTGCCAGAGGGCGGTCATGGGGGTATGGTAGCCGAGGGAGGAAGTGGTGAGGGGGGAGAGAATCCCGCCGAAGCTTCGCTGCGCTGCGCATCAGCGGGCTTGGGGTAGGGGAGCGGGTGGAGGGGGGGTCAGCGAGCGGCGGCGGCTTGTTGGCCGGCGGCGCGCTGGCGCAGCAGGTCGAGCATGGTGCGCACTTCGTCGGCCATCTTCGAGTTGGGGAAGTCGCGGATGATCTGCTCGCCCACGTTCACCGCCGCGACCCATTCCTTGTCGTGGACCGCGAGCTTGAACTGCACGCCGAGGTTGTCGCGCGCCTTGCCGATGACGCCGCGGGCCGTCTCGCGCAGCGGCTCGGCCTCCTGCTCGGTGAGGTACTTGTCCATCACCTTGAGCAGCTCCATGGCGCGGTCCACGTCGCCGTGTTCGGAGGCCTGGAGGAACTGCCGCTCCAGATCGTGCTTGTACGCCTCGCGGGCCTGCTCGACGCGGTTGATCGCTTCGCGGGCGATGGGTGACTCGGGGTAGAGGCGGGCGATCTTCTGGGCTTCGAGGGTGGCGGTTTCGAAGTCCTGCCTGGCGACGATCTCTTTGAGCCGGGCCAGCGATTCGGTGACGCGGGCGTCCATCTCGCTGCGGCGGATGCTGAGGATCTTCTCGCGGAACGCCTCGGCCTCCTTGATCTGGCCGTAGGTCTCGCCGAGTTCGCGCACCAGCGCCAGGGCGGCGTCGTACTCGTGCTTCTCGACGTCCGCCTTGATCGTCCGCTTGAGCAGATCGATGTCTTCCTCGCGGTAGGCGATTCGCTTGGCGGTGTCGGAGAGGAGGATGCGGGCGTTGATCGATTCGAGCAGCTCGGTCTCGACGTCGCTGCCCTCGGGCACGCCGACCGAGCGCCGGCCGTACATCGCCCAGCGGACCGAGCCGACGATCATCAACACGAGTCCGAAGAGCGCGGTGAGCACGGACGCCAGATACGCGGCGTACGTGACCAGCACCTGATTCTGCTCGGGCACACCCTCGAAGTCGGTCTGCGCCAACCCGGCGTTCGCGGCCGCGGCCAACGCGATCGACAGGAAGAACAGGAGCAGCGACCCAACTACCAATCCCATCGCGGTCGCGAAGAAGGGCGCACGCTTGGTCGAAGTTTCCGCCATGTGAAGTGTCCCTGTGAAATAAAGGGAAATGATACCTATGTCACGATACCCCAAGGCCTTAGGGGTGTCAATGGAATCGGCGGTTTGGCGCGGCGGGGTCGAAACTTTTTTTAGCCCCTCCCGCCGATCCAGCCCCTTGTCGCTGGCTCCGCAGGGCTCGGCTTGTGCGGGTGGCCCTGGGGCTTATTCCCGTGGCAGGTCGCCTCCGGGGGGATTTACCTTCGGGGGCCAGCGTTTAACTTCCGGGGGTGGGTTTATTTTCCGGGGGCGGGGTCTAACTTCCGGGTGTGGGGTTTAACTTCCGGGGACGGGTTTATCTTCCGGGGGTGGGTTTAACTTCCGGGTGTGGGGTTTAACTTCCGGGGGTGGGTTGGCAGGTGCCGTTGCCGCAGTCGAACGTCACCGGGACCAGGCACATGAACTTGAGGGTGCCGGGTCCGGTGTTGACGAACTGGTGGGTTTCGTTGGCGGGGACGAAGACGACATCACCCGCCGAGGCGTGGCGGGTCTGCGCGCCCTCAGGCCCGCAGGCGAGGTTCGCGCTGCCCTGCATGATGAGGACCTCGTGCTCGTAGTTGTGGGCATGCTTGGGCGTGTGCCCGCCGGGCGCGACCTCGAAGAGCCGCATCGCGAAGTGCGGCGCGCCGTCGTCGCGCCCGACCATCAGCCGCATCTTCACGCCCTGAGCCCCGGGCATCGTCATCTCCTGCGGCTTCACATCATTCGGCGATCGGATCAGCATGGTAAAGCTCCTGCCACGATCATACCGGGCGATGCGGGGAGGGTTGAGGTTCGGGCGTCGGGAATCGGCATTCGGCCGACAGGCGGGCGAGATTCCCAACCACTGACATTCAGCCAGACCCACCGACCTGCACCGGGCAAGGCATGACCGACTGGCTCGTGGGCTAGTATTGCCGGTATGGCCACGAACCGTGCGGCGGGGGTTGAGGCAGGCGGCTACGCCGAGTGAAAGACAGGAGTGTTGCTGATGACCGTTGTGCTTTGTATCCGGTGCGATGATGGGATGGTGATGGCGGCGGACAGCCAGATCACCGACAGAGCGCGGGGCATGAGCTACCCGGGCCGCAAGCTCCATCCGCTGGGCAGCTACGGCGCCTGGGGCGGCAGCGGTGCCCGCTCGGTGCTGCTGGACGTGGAGAAACGGTTTGCGGAGTCTGCCGACTTGATCCATGCGGCGGACGATGTCGGCCGGGCCCTTCAACAGCACGTGCAGCCGGTCCTCAAGTACCACTACGATCACTACATCGAGCAGGTGCCCGGCGAGCAGAACGGCGGGGGGCCGGCGGCGTACGTGTTGGCGGCGGGGTACAGCGGCGATGAGCCGTGGATCGTCGAGGTGAACCCCCATGCCATGGTCAGCCATTATGAAGGCATCGGCTTTCACGCCATCGGCAGCGGCGCCCCGCTGGCGCACCAGGCGGGCACGCTGCTCGCCCACTTCCGGATGACCGAGCGGGCGCTGAAGTACGGCGTGGTGGCGGCGGTGCGGGTGATAGATGCCCTGAGCCGAACGTCGCCGAGCGTGGGCGGCGTGTTCGATGTCTGCCGCATCACGCCTGAGGGGGTCGAGCACCTGGATGAAGATGAGATGACCAAGGTCTTCGTGCACGTCCGCCGGTGGACCGACCTCGAGCAGAAGGTGATCGACAACCTGTTCTAAGCCGATCGCGCCGGGATGGGGTCGCCCCTGCCGGCTTGACGGCGGGTCGAATCGAGCGGCCTGACGCGGCTATTCATCCGCCGTGCCGAAGAGCGTGCGGCGGATGAGGGGGGCGGCGTCGGTGTTATCGAAGGAGGGGCCCAGCAGATCGGCGTTGAGGCCCGCGGCGCGGGCGACGACCCCGCCGGCGACGTCGGCGCTTGTGGCCCAGACCACCGCGAAGGCCAGCACGTTCCCGGCGCGGTCCGGCTTGGACAGGAACGGCGCGGTCTCGGTGCCGTCCACCCCATCGACCGGGGCGCCGTTGCGATCGGTCGCGGGTAAGGTCGGCGGTGGGCTTCGCAGGCCGATGGCGTGCATGCCGCCGGCATCGGAGTCGGCGGCGAGCAGCACGAGCGTGTCGGGGTGGGTTTCGAGGTGCGCCAGCGCGACACCGATCGCGTCATCGGCGCGTTTGCAGGCGAGCAGGGTGCCGGCCGCGTTGTTTTTGTTGGCCAGGTTGTCGGTGCCCTCTTCCTCGACCATCAGAAAGAACTGCCGACCGTCTTTGCCCAGCACCTTGATCGCCGCGTCGGTCATCTCCGCCAGCGTCGGGGCCTGGGGCGCGAAGATCGGCAGGCCCTGCTCGCGCAGCTCCTCTTCGGTCTGGTCGTTGAACGTGCTGCCCGACGCAAACAGGCCCAGCACCTTCTCGGTGTCGTCGGGCAGTTGTTCCAGCTCGGCACGATCGAAGACCACCGTGAATCCAAGCCGACGCGCCTCGGCGACCAGATCGCGGCCGTCTTCGCGGAGGCCCGGCCCGTGACGGCCGTCCGCGCCTTTCGGCAGGAAGTAGCGCTCGCCCCCGCCGAGGATCACCGCCGCGCCTGACTTGATCAACTGGTCGGCGATGTCATCATGCATGCTGCGGCTGGGGACCGAGGCGAGCATGCACCCGGTCCCGGGTTCGGTGTTGACCCCGGAGTTCACCACGCCGCAGGGGATACCGCGGGCGATCGCCTGCCGCATGACCGAGCGGGACTGACCGTTTTCATCGATCAGCGGTTTGCCGCCGTCCGTGCCGTAGGAATCGTGTGTGACCTTCACGCCGTAGGCGTGGATCGTGCCGCCGGCATTGGAGGTGGCGCTGAGCTGGTTGGAGAGGTGGCCTCGATACACCGAGGTGTAAGGGAGGGTGTCCCAGTGCAGGTCGGCATCGGGGCCGACATAGAGGGCGCGGGTCGCGGTCCACATCGCGACACCCGAGCCATCGGGGTGAATAAAGATGACGCTGCCGGTGCCGTCCTTGGCTTGTGCGTCGGCGGCCACGCCGGTCGGCTCGACGCGGTCGCAGGCGGGCAGGAGCAAGGCCGTCAGGGCGATCATCAGGCAGGGGGTGCGGGGCATCGTGGGTCTCATGCGAAAGTGAGGGGTTTAGGCCATGATAAGGCAACGCGAGCTTGGGATGGCGGTTGCCGCTGGGCCGGACGGTTAGAATCACGCTAGATGCACACGCCAATCACGGACAAGCTGCAGGCACTGGTCGAGGTGATCCGTCCGCGCGGGACGGTGATGACCGCGTTTTCCGGCGGGGTCGATTCGACCGTCGTCGCCGCCGCGGCCCGGCGGGCGCTGGGCAAGGCCCACGCCCCCGCGGCGATCGGCGATTCACCCTCGCTGCCCCGCCGCGAGCTGGCCGAGGCCATGCGTCTGGCCGAGCGGCTCGACCTTGACCTGATCGTCGTCGCCCCACGCGAGATCGCCGACCCGTCTTATCAAGCCAACGCCGCCGACCGCTGCTACTTCTGCAAGAGCCATCTTTACCAGACGCTGGGCCCGGTGGCCACGCAGCGCGGTATCGCGTTTATCGCCAACGGCACCAACACCGACGACCTGGGCGATCACCGCCCGGGGCTGGTCGCCGCCGACGAAGCGCAGGTCATCAGCCCGCTGGTCGAGGCCGGCCTGGGCAAGGCCGAGGTGCGGGCGATCGCGCAGCAGTTGGGCCTGCCCAACGCGGAGAAGCCCGCCGCCGCGTGCCTGGCCAGCCGCATCCCCTACGGCACGGCGGTGACGCCGGCCCGCCTCGCGCAGGTCGAGCAGGCGGAAGATGCGCTGCACCGTTTAGGCTTCCGGGGCTTCCGCGTGCGGCACCACGAGCAGGTCGCGCGGCTGGAGGTGCCGTTGGATCAGGTCCCGCGCTTGATGGAGCCGGGCGTGCGCGAGGGTGTTGTCGCCGCGATGAAAGAGGCGGGCTTTAGCTACGTTGCTCTGGATATGGAAGGCTTCCGCAGCGGATCGGGCAACACGGTGCTGACCGTGGGGCAAAGCGAACGGGAGGGCGCATGAGAACTTTCGCCAAGGGGTGCGGGTGGTGGATGGTGTGGTTGATGGTCGCGCTGCCGGTGCCGGCCGAGGAGCGCTACGGCATGGACCCCGCCACCTACGACAACTGGCGGCGGAACCACGGCCGATTCGCCCGCGCCGTGCTGGCCGATAACGCGGGGGGATATTTTGTCCTGCCGATGTACGACCGGCGGTATCCCAGCAGCACGGCAAAGACCGTGTCCGCCGCCCGCGCGGAGCTGACCCGGCGGGTGAAGGAGAGCATGTACGGCTCGGGTTCGATGGTGCATACGCGGATCATCCAGCCACCCCAGGCAGAAGCCGAGGCGCTGGCGATGATGCTGCCGGCGCTGGAGGTGGGGCAGTATGGCTACATCCATTCGGCGGAGGTGGTTGAGGTGCTGGGCCCCGACGAGATGATCGTGGAAGATATCTGGCTGATCGACGAGCGAGCGATGGATGAGGCCCGCCGGGCCGACGAACGCCGCGCGAAGGATGCGGACAACACCCGCGAGGTGATCGACGCGATGTACGAGCAGCGTGAGGCGCTGGCCGATCGGCAGGATGAGCGTGATTTCCGGCGCGCCACCGTGCGCCTCAAAGGATTCCATACCGCCGGGACGATGCGCGGCCAGCGCTGGTTGGGGCCCGACGAGAAGGGGCTGCAGATCGCGGTGGTCGGCAAGGAGGCCTACGGCCCGGAGCGCCGCCCGAAGTTCCGCCTGCTCGCGATGCCGCCCGATGCGTTCGGCGAGGGCGTCAGTGAAACCCAGTTCATCGAATTGCTCGAGCAGCGCGGTCTGACCCCGACGCAGTTCGTCGAACTGATCATGGAACAGCACCGGGCAACCCTGGACCGGGCCGCGGCCGACCGCGCGGTCTTCACCCGCCTGCTGCCCCAGGACCCCGAGGAAGCGGAGTAAGGGGGGACCTGAAATTCGAAGCTCGAAATCCGAAATCCGAAAGAATCGAGACATCAAAATTGAGCCGGACCACCTATGGATATCTCATTCGCCCCAAGCCCGCTGATGCGCAGCGCAGCGGAGCTTCGGCGGGATACCCGGGTTTCATGGAGGTTTCCTCATTCTTTCGGATTTCGAGATTTCGGATTTCGAGCTTCACCCTTTCGCTCCCCGCCCCGCCCGCAAAACCCCTGAAAGCACGGGCCTGATCCGCCCGCCCGTTGAACCGGACCCCGCGGCGATCTAGAATCAGGCAACCACCTCGCCTCGGCGTCAAGGATGTAACTCCGCCCTCAAGGATGGCTCGTGAAACGCAAGTGTGATAAGTGCGACCGCCCCGCGACCCACCACTCGGTGGAGATCATCAAGGGCAAGAAGATCGAGAAGCACCTCTGTGACGCTCACGCCGCGGAGGAAGGACTCGCGATCAAGGCCGTCCACGCGCCGATCGGAGAGCTTTTGACCAACTTCGTGAAGATGCACGGCGGGGCGGTCGGGGGGGGCGGCTCGGGCAAGTCGGCGGGGCTCGAATGCCCCGAGTGCGGGCTGACTTTCCAGCAGTTCCGCGACAGCAGCCTGCTGGGGTGCCCGGATTGTTACAAGGCGTTCGAGGGCCCGCTCGGGCCGTTGCTGGAGCGGGCCCACGAGGGCGCGACGCACCACGTCGGCAAGGTGCCCCGCCGCGCCGGCGCGGGCGAGGCCCGACAGGTGCAGCTCATGCGGATGCGCAAGCGCCTCGATCAGGCGGTGGAGGTGGAGGATTACGAGCTGGCCGCGCGCCTGCGCGACGATATCCGCCGGATGGAGGAGAGCGTCGGATGAAACTGACCCAGATCACCGACCATGCCGGCGAATGGCTCCGCGGTGCCGGGCCGCACAGCGAGATCGTCATCTCCAGCCGCATCCGCCTGGCGCGCAACCTCGCGGGGTTCCCGTTCGTGGGCCAGTCCAATCGGCGGCAGCGGTTCGATGTCGTCGAGTCCTGCCGCCAGCAGATCTGTACCAAGCGCCTGGCCGACAACATCCTCTGGGTCGATCTGCAGGAGAGCCCGGAGCTGGATCGGCACCTGCTGGTCGAGCGTCACCTGATCTCCAAGCACCACGCCGAGGCCGAGGACGTGCCGCGGGCGGTGGCGATCGGGATGGACGAGACGTTCGCGATCATGATCAACGAGGAAGACCACCTGCGGATCCAGGTGCTGCGCTCGGGCATGCAGTTGGCCGAGGCCTACGACCAGATCGACCGCATCGACGACATCCTCGAAGAGAAGCTCGACTACGCGTTCTCGCGCCGCTTCGGCTACCTCACCGCGTGCCCGACGAACGTGGGCACCGGCATCCGGGTCAGCGTCATGCTGCACCTTCCGGCGCTCAAGCTCACTGGCGAGATCGAGAAGGTCAAGCGGGCCGCACGCGACATGCACCTGGCCGTGCGCGGGCTCTTCGGCGAGGGGTCCGAGGCGCTGGGCGACCTGTTTCAGGTCTCGAACCAGACCACCATCGGCCGCTCCGAGCAGGAGGTGCTGGCCGACTTCGAGACCTCGGTCGTGCCGCAGATCATCGCCTACGAGCAGCAGGCGCGGCAGGCGCTGGTCAAGCAGCGCCCGGCCCTGCTTGATGACAAGCTCTGGCGTGCCTGGGCCATCCTCACCCACGCCCGGGTGCTCAGCACCGAGGAGACGCTGGCCCTGCTCTCGCACGTGCGCATGGGCGTGAACCTCGGCCGGCTGGACACGATCGATATCCGCACGATCAACGAGCTGTTTTTGCTGGTGCAGCCGGCCCACCTCCAGAAGCTGAGCCGCCAGACGCTGGATCAGGCGGATCGGCGGGTCGAGCGGGCGAATCTCGTGCGGCAGCGGCTGGCGGGCCGCTAGCGGCGCGAGCGAGCTTCAACTAAACTGCACGGATCGACGGGCGGGAAAGTGAAGCGCCATGTCGAACGCAGCACTGCGTACCGGCCCTTCAAACACCGCCGGTCATCTTTGAAGTGGGACACGCGCATGGGACTTCATCAGGCTCTGAACCAGGAAACGGTCTCGGAGATGCCGCTGCGGCGGGCGTTGACCGTCAAGCCCGGCACGCCGGTGCGGCTGGCCGTGGCGGAGATGAAAAAGCGCGGCATCGGCGCGGCCATCGTCGTCGACCCCGACCACAAGCCGCTGGGTTTGTTCACCGAGCGGCTGCTGGTCCGCGCGATCGCCGCCGACCCCAAGCGGCTCGATCAGCCGATCGACGACCACATGATCGACGCCTCACAACTCACCGTGCGTCTGGACGACCCGGTCGCCAGCGTCGTGAAAGCGATGCAGAACTCGGGCATCCGCTTCATCTGCGTGGTCGATGAGCACGGCAAGGTCCACAGCCTCGCCGGGTTCCGTGGCGTGATCGAGTGGGTGGTCGAGCACTTCCCCCGTGTGGTGAAGGTGCAGGGCCTCGAAGCGAAGTTGCACATGGACGAACGGGAAGGGGCGTAAACCATGCAGATCCCCGATGACTACCCCGATAGCGTGATCAAGCCGGACCCGCAGGCGTTCGAAGACCCGCTGAGTAATTACGACCCGCCGGTGTATGCCGACAACCTTGAAGAGGCGTTGTGCGAGGGTCGCATTGGCGAGATGCTCGACATCGCGCCGTTCTCCGCGATCAGCCCGAACGATACGATCGAGACCGCCGTCAAACGCATGGCCGGCAACAGCACCTTCACGCTGCTGGTGATGGAAGGCGAGAAACTGCTCGGCGTGATCTCCGAGCGCGACGTGCTCGAACAGGTGGCCGAGCGGTACGACGAAGTGAAAGACCGCCCGCTGCACGAGGTGATGACGCCCGAGCCGGCCTACGTCCGCGCCCTCGATGCCCCCGCCAAGGCGATCAACCTCATGGCCACCGGCGGGTTCCGACGCCTGCCCGTCCTCGACGAGCACGACCACGTCATCGGCTGCATCGGCGCCAAACGCACCACCGCCTTCCTCTTCCAGCGCATCTAAAAGACCAGCAGTAAAGCTCCACACCGACTAACGCCCGTCCCCGAGCGGCAGCGAAGGGCGGGAGTTCTCCGCGCACCACCACCCCCCTCACCCGAACACAATCTCATACCCGATCCAGAAGATGATCACATCCGCAAACACGTGGCTCACATACGCCGCGTAGATATTCCGCCAGCGCAGATAAATCCACGACCACGTCGCCCCGCCGATGAAAACCCCCAGCGACGCGAGCACCACCACGCGCCAATCGCCGAAGAACAGGCTCATCGCGATCGCGTGATGCACGGTGAACAGCAGCCCCGCCGCGACCACCGCCGGGTAGCGCGGCATCAGCGCCTCGCAGCGCGTGAAGACGAACCACCGCCAGACGTACTCCTCCAGCAGCGAGTTGATCGTACACCAGTACAGCGCCATCAGCAGGTAGAGCCAGAGCTTGTTGAGCCCCGCCTCACTGATGCGCCCGGCGACGAGGTCGGGGTCGAACCACGATCGGCCGACCGTGTAATAGCCCACGGCGATGATCGCGAAGATCAGCACGCCGCTGATCAGCGCCGCGGGCATCCCCGCCCAGCGCGGCCGCGGGAGCCGGGGCTTTTGCCGATCGATCAGCACGTGCCAGAGCACCGGCAGCAGGAGGATCCACCCCTTGCTCGCCGCCCACACCCCCTGCGCCCACCACACCGCCTGCCCGTCCTCCCCTCGCGGCGCGAGCAGCGCGACCAGCACGCCGATCGAAGGGACCGGGGTCAGCAGCAAGAGCGCCAGCCACGCCGATCGACGCGTGGGTTGCCGGGGCGGGCTTGTCGTGTCGTGGGGCATGGGCGCGTCCGGTGAACCGTTGGTGATTTAGGAGCGTAGCACAACCACGGGTTCACATCGGATAACACTTTCGCGAAAGGGTGGGCATGAGCGTCACGGGCATCTCACTGAGGCGGCGGGCGTCGTTTGGTCTGGCGATCACCTTCGGGCTCGTCGCGCTGGCCGATTTCCTGTTCTACGGCCACCCGCTCGGCTGGAACACCGCGCTGTTTGGCTCGGCGCTGATCGCCGCGGTGATGCTGCGCGACGGGCGGGCGCTGCGGACGTGGCTGGGTCGCGGGTTGGCCGCGGCGTGCGGCGGGCTGCTGGTCGCGCTGGCGATCGAACCGGGGCCGCTGCCGATCATCCTCGGCCTGCTTGCGCTCATCAGCCTCGCCATCCTCGACCGCAACGGCCTGTCCGCCGCGGCCGCGCTGTGGCTGAGCGGCTGGGCACGCTTCCTCATCCGCGGCATCGCGCAGCCCTTCCGCGACGCCCGCCTCGGCCAACGCCGCCAACGCGCCCGCGGCATCCGCCACCCCTTGCTCATCACCACCGTCCGCTGGATCATCCCCGTCCTCCTGAGCCTGACCTTCGTCGGCCTCTTCACGCTGGCCAACCCCATCATCGCCGACTGGACCGCCGACCTGCCCGAACTGTTCGCCCCGCGGCGCATCGGGCTATGGCTGATCGTCGGGCTCTGCGCCTGGGCGTTGCTGCGCACGCGGCTTGGCCGCACCCCGAAGCGCACGGCAAGGCCGACGGGCACGCATGATCACTTCCGCAGGCTCGAACGCGACACCGGCAGCACGTGGATCACCCGCAGCCTCGTGCTGTTCAACGCCGTGTTCGCCGTGCAGACGGTGCTCGACCTGTTTTATCTCTACGGCGGCGCCGCGCTGCCCGAGGGCATGACCTACGCCGAATACGCCCACCGCGGCGCGTACCCGCTGATCGCCACCGCGCTGCTGGCCGGCCTGTTCGTGCTGATCACCTTCCGCCCCGGCGGGCCGGCCGAGCGCAGCGCCTGGGCGCGGCGGCTGGTGTTCCTGTGGATCGCGCAGAACGTGCTGCTGGTCGTTTCGTCGGTCTGGCGGCTGTCGCTGTATGTCGATGTGTATTCCCTGACGCGATGGCGCGTCGCGGCCGGGGTGTGGATGACGCTGGTCGCCCTGGCGCTGGTGCTGCTGGTGGTGCGCATCGCGACGCGGCGCGACAACCGCTGGCTGGTGCAGGCCAACACGCTCATGGCCGCGGCCGTGCTCTACGCCTGCTGCTTCGTCGGCTTCGACCGGTGGATCGCCGACTACAACGTCCGCCACTGCCGCGAGATCGTCGCCCAACAACCCGACGCGCCCGCCGACCTGCTCAACGCCCCGCTCGACATCGCGTACCTCCAACGGCTCGGCCCCGATGCGCTGCCGGCGTTGCGGCACTACCTGGCCCAAACCGACGATGCCAACCACCCCACGACCCGCCGCATCGCCCGTCATGCGATCCACCACGCGCAAACGCAGTTGGACCACCACCTCGCCGACTGGCGCGGCTGGACGATCCGCCGACTGACCCTGGCGGGCGTGCGCTGAGTTGCAAGCCGTCCACGGAAGGGCTCCGTAAGACACTGATTTCGAAAGAAATCAGTACTACCCTCGCCAGGGGCTGCGCAACGGCGAGGTACGACTTCCACAAATTCACGGCTCAAGCGTTGTCGCCCCAAGCGTCGCAGGTGCCACGGACATGCTCCGCAGGCTCCGCTTTTCAGCGGTGCCCGCCCCAGATGGCGTCGAGATGCGCTATCCGCTCACTACAGGTCGCTCACTACAAGTCGCTCACCGCTTCGCCTTCAGTGCGTCGCCGCTTCCGCCTTCTTCTTCGGGCTTTTTTTCTTATCGACCGCCGGGGCGCGGGCGGGTTCCCAGTAGACGAGGCCGGGTTCGGTGATGCCTTCCATCCAGCCGCCGCCGGGGAGGATGCGGATGGCGAAGCCGTGGGTGCCGGAGTTGCCGGCGCTGAGCTGGCCGGTGTAGCGGTGCCGGCCGCCGCCGAGGTCTTCGGCGTGGTCCAGTTCTTTGGCCCAGCCGCCGACCAGGTGGCCGCTGCTGTCGAGTCGGCCGAGGTAGGCCTGCACGTGCAACTCGTCGGGTCGCAGCTCACCGAGCATGGCCTCGACCTCGAGGTTGGCCGGCTGGCGGACCTGCAGGGGTGAGGCGGCGTCGAGGCGGACCTCCTGCACCGCGAGGCTGCCCCAGTGGCGGCGGAGGCGCAGCTTCTGATGGGCCAGGTCCTTGGCGGGCTGGAGGGTGTCGGCGGACAGCGCGCGGGCGCGGTGGAGGGCGGGGAGGTAGTAGTGCTCGGCGTATTCCTGCACCATGCGATTGGTGTTGAACCGCGGGGCGAGGGTGGAGATGCACTTTTTCATCCAGTGGACCCACATCCGCGGGACACCCTGGTCGTCACGGTCGTAAAACATGGGCAGGATCTGGTGCTCGAGCAGGTCGTAGAGGGCGCGGGACTCGATGTCGTCGGCCAGGTCGTAGTTGTCGTATTGTTCGCCGCGGCCGATGGCCCAGCCCAGGCCGTCTTCATAGGCCTCATCCCACCAGCCGTCGAGGACCGAGCAGTTGAGGCAGCCGTTGAGGGCGGCCTTCATGCCGGAGGTGCCGGAGGCTTCCATGGGTCGGCGGGGGTTGTTGAGCCAGACATCGCATCCCTGGACGAGGTAGCGGGCCATGTGGATGTCGTAGTTTTCGAGGAAGACGACCTTGCGTCCGGCGGGGTGTTCCTCGGCGAAGCGGACGATCTGGCGGATCAGGTCCTTGCCGCCGCCGTCGGCGGGGTGGGACTTGCCGGCGATGAGGAACTGGATCGGCCGGTCGGTGTTCTCGAGCATCTTGAGGAAGCGTGGCGTGTCGCGGAGGATGAGGTTGCCGCGCTTGTAGGTGGCGAAGCGCCGCGCGAAGCCGACGGTCAGCGCGCGGTCGGACAGCGCATCGCAGGCCATGCGGGTGGCGGCGGCGCTGACGCCGCGGTGCTCCATCTGCTGCTTGAGGTGCTTGCGGGCCCAGACGATCAGGTGCTGTCGGCGGGACTCGTGGAGGCGCCAGAGTTCCTCATCGGGGACCTCGTTGATGGCGGTCCAGACGGATTGATCGACGGGGTTGTTCTGCCAGCGTGCGCCGAGGTAGCGGTCGAGGAGGTTGATCAGGTCGGCCGACAACCAGGAGCGGGCGTGGCAGCCGTTGGTGACGTGGCCGATGGGCACTTCTTCTTCGGGGATGCCGGGCCAGATGTTTCGCCACATGCCGCGGGAGACGACGCCGTGCAGCGCGGCGACGCCGTTGACCCCGCCGGAGGTGCGCAGCGCGAGGGTGGCCATGGAGAACGGCTCGTGCTTGTTGGTCACGTCGTCACGGCCGAGGGCGAGGGTGCCTTCCATGTCGAGGCGAAGGCCTTCGTGGTAGTCCTTGAGGTAGCGTTCGACGAGTTCGGGCGGGAAGCGGTCGATGCCGGCGGGGACGGGGGTGTGGGTGGTGAAGACGTGGGACGCGGCGGCCTGCTCGCGGGCCTCGTCGAAGGCGAGGTTGTGCTCGGCGATGATGTTGCGGATGCGTTCGAGGGCGAGGAAGGCGGAGTGGCCCTCGTTCATATGGCAGACGTCGGGGGTGATGCCGATGGCTTTGAGAGCGCGGACGCCGCCGATGCCCAGCACGACTTCCTGCTTGATGCGGGTCTCCATGTCGCCGCCGTAGAGCTGGCCGGTGATCCAGCGGTCGTCGGGTTCGTTTTCGGGGAGGTTGGTATCGAGGAGGTAGAGGGGGATGCGTCCGACGGTGACGCGCCAGAGGCCGACGGTGACGTCCCGGCCGGGGAGGCGGACCTGAACTTTGACTTGTTCGCCGTCGTCGCCGCGGATGGGCTTGACGGGGAGGTTGGCGAAGTCGAGCTCGGGGGCGGATTCCTGCTGCCAGCCGTCGGCGCCGAGGCGTTGCTGGAAGTAGCCGTTGCGGTAGAGCAGTCCGACGGCGATGAAGGGCAGGCCCAGCTCGGAGGCGGACTTGAGGTGATCGCCGGCGAGGCAGCCGAGGCCGCCGGAATAGATGGGCAGGCACTCGGTGAGGCCGAACTCGGCGCAGAAGTAGGCGATGGTGGCTTCGCCGACGTCGTGGCCGAGGGTTTCGAGCCAGGGCTGACGCTGCATGTGGCGGTCGAGGTTCTCCTGCACGCGTTTGAGCGAGGTGAGGAAACCCTCGTCGTGGGCGGCACGCTCGAGGGTGTCCTGCGGGAGCAGGCCCAACATCTTGACGGGGTTGTGGTAGCTGTCGTTCCAGGCCTTGCGGTCCAGCCGCATGAAAAGCTGGACGGCTTCGGGGTGCCAGCTCCACCAAAGGTTGTGGGCGATGTCCATCAGCGGCGTCAGCGCTTCGGGCAGGCTGGGGACCACTTCGATGGAACGGATCCGCGCGAAATCGGAAGAGAGCATTTGATCTTCCCTGATCGTTGTCCAAGAAAAGCAGACGGCGTAAGCAGGACCGCCGCCCGCGGGCGCAAGGTTTATACCCGCGGCGTGGAGACAAGCCAAGTGTGAGCAGATGGTTCAGACCGAATCGGACGGTCCGCGGTCCGCCCGCCCGCCTTCGACCGCCGCCGCCGCCAGCGATTCGAGCCGGCTCAGCGTCCGGTCCACCTGCGAGCGCAAGGCGTTGTACGGAAACAACGTCGCCACCGCGATGATCAGCCCCGCGGCGGTGGTGATCAAGGCCTCGGCGATGCCCGAGCCCACGGCCCGCGGGTCGGTTGCGGCCGCGGCCGACCCACCGGGCAGGCCGGTCTGGGCCGAGATCGCCTCGAAGCTGACGATGATGCCCAGCACCGTGCCGAGGATGCCGAGCATCGGCGCGGCGGTGATGATGGTCGAGAGCGTGGGCATGAAGCGTTCGAGCCGGCGGCGCTGGGCTTCGATGGCATCGACCGCCAAGGCTTCGCTCGCGGGCTTGCCGGTGCCCAGCAGGTCTCGGGCGACCTGGCTATAGACGGTGCCGTCGGACTGCGCGAGCGTGCGGGCCTCATCGCGTTTGCCCTCACGCAGCAGCGTGGTCAGCCGGGCAACGGTCCGCAGGGTGATGTTGTTGTTCGTCTTCGCGAAGAACCACGCCCGTTCGAGGGTCAGCCCCAGCGCGATCACGCTGAGCAACAGCAGCGGCCACATCACGTAGCCGCCCTTACTCATCAGTTCGGTGAATCCCATCGCCAGCATCACGGTCATGCCAAAAGCATATCAGGGATAGCCGGGACGCTGCGCGCCTCTGGCGACCGGGGAGACGTCGCGTCCCGGCGATTGGGCATGAGCGCGTGCTGATCGAGCCCATCGCCTTTCACCATGCATCACCGTTATCATGCTCACCTGATCCTTGATCCCTGACCCCCGGCCACCCCATGACCCAGGCCATCGGCATCCTCACCTCCGGCGGCGACTGCCCCGGACTCAACGCCGCCATCCGCGGCGTCGGCAAGGCCGGCATCGAAACCTATGGCTTCCGGCTCATCGGCTTCCGCGACGGGTTCCGCGGACTCATGCAGGACCGCACCCTCCTCCTCGACCGCGAACGCCTATCCAACATCCTCACCCTCGGCGGCACCATCCTCGGCACCTCCCGAGACAAGCCCCACAAGATGCCCGTCGGCCATGAAGTCCTCGACATGACCGACGCCATGGTCGAGGTCTATCACAAGCACCACCTCGACTGCCTGGTGTGCCTCGGCGGCGGCGGCACGCAGAAAAACGCCAAACGCCTGATGGACAAGGGCCTCAACATCATCACCCTGCCCAAGACCATCGACAACGATGTCGCGCTCACCGACGTGACCTTCGGCTTCGACACCGCGCTGGGCATCGCCACCGACGCGATCGACAAACTCCACTCCACCGCGACCAGCCACAACCGCATCATCGTCGTGGAGATCATGGGCCACCGCGCCGGCTGGCTGGCGCTGGGCGCGGGCATCGCCGGCGGGGCGGATGCGATCCTCATCCCCGAGGTCCCCTACGACCCGCAGGTCATCGCCGACGCGATCAAGGCCCGCACGCGGCAGGGCAAGCACTTCTCGATCATCGCCGTGGCCGAGGGCGCGCTCTCCAAGGATCAGGCCGCCGCGTTCGACAAGGCGAAGAAGCAGAAGGCCAAGGCCGAGAACAAAAAGGACCGCGCCAAGGCCCGGGAGAAACTCGTCGAACTCGACGCGGCGCACGAGGGCAACACGCTGCGCCTCACCGAGCAACTCGAAACGCTCACCGGGCTCGAATCACGCCTCACCATCCTCGGGCACCTGCAGCGCGGCGGCACGCCCTCGGCCGCCGATCGCGTGCTCGCCTCCACCCTCGGTGCCAGGGCCGCGCAGCTCATCCACGAGCGGCACTTCGGCGTCATGGTCGCCGCCCGCGGCCAAGCCGCCGAACCCGTCCCCCTCGAAGACGTCGCCGGCAAGCTCAAGCTCGTCCCCTCCGATCACCCTTGGGTCCAGGAGGCGCGACAACTGGGCGTGTGCCTCGGCGATGAATAAACCGGAAGCGATGTCTTGTTGCGAAGGCACTAGCCGCGCGGAATGTGCTTATCCAACACCAGTTCCGCCGTGTCGCGCGCGATCGCCGCGGCGTCGTCGTTGCGCATCACCAGCCGCATCGTGTACGCGCCGTCGATCAGAATCCCCAGTTGCTCGGCGACGGCCTGCGGGTCGTCGGCCCCGGCTTGCTCGGCGAGTTGCATCATCCACGCCCCGACCGCTTCGCCGTGCGCCTTGGCCGCCTGATGCACCGGGTCGTGGGGCGAGGGGAACTCGTGCGCCGCGTTGATGAACTGGCAGCCGCGGAAGATCGGGTTGTTGAACCACTTGTCGATCACGTCGAATAACCCGAGCAACATCTTCCGGGGGTCGTCGCCGGCGAGCTTGCGCACCTCGCGCTCAAACGCCTGCTGCTCCCACGCCGAGCGCTGCCGCATCACTTCCAGCACCAGTTGATCTTTGGATTCGAAATGGTTGTAGAAGGTCGTCTTCGTGACACCGACACGGGTGAGGACCTGGTCGAGGCCCACCGCGTGGATGCCGTGGGCGTAGAACAAATCCATCGCCACATCGATCAGCTTCTCGCGGGTGTTCTCGCCAAACGGGCCGAAGCCGAAGATCTCACGGGCGGTGGTGCCGGTGCTCAGTTGGGGCTCGACCTGTGGCATGGGTGGCTCGTGAGAATCGGTGGAAAAGGGCGGAGGTTGACCGCAAGTCAACCCGAACTTGACCTTCGGTCAAGCGGAGGGACGGCTGATGGGTGGTATTGTCGCTGTTGAGCTGACCCGCGTAAAGCAGGCAGCCGCAGCCGGTGCCAGCCAGTTGCCCTAAACGATTGCGGATCACCACCCACCCCCCTTTGGAAAGGACCTGCCATGACCATGATGACCTCGACCCCGACGTTCAACGAAGCCAAAGCCGCGGGCTTTGCCGACCGCTTCCTCGCCGGACTCAATGAGGCCGGGCTGATGCTGATGATTTCCGTCGGCCACCGCACCGGGCTCTTCGACACGATGGACGGCATGAGCTGGGCCACCAGCCCGCAGATCGCCGAGGCCGCCGGCCTCAACGAGCGCTACGTCCGCGAATGGCTGGGCGCGATGGTGACCGGCCGCGTGATCGACTACCGCCCCGCGGACCAGACCTACCGCCTGCCCGCCGAGCACGCCCGCTGGCTCACGCGGCGCGTCTCGCCGGAGAACCTCGCCGTCACCGCGCAGTTCATCAGCGTGCTCGGCGGCGTGGAGTCGCAGGTGGTCGAGAAGTTCAAGACCGGCGGGGGCGTGCATTACGGCTGCTTCCACCGCTTCCACGAGACCATGGCCGAGGAATCGAGCCAGACCGTCGTCGCCGCGTTGCACGATCACATCCTGCCGCTGGCCGATGGTTTGGCCAATGATCTGGACCGTGGGATCGACGTGATCGACGTCGGCTGCGGTGCCGGCCGAGCGGTCTGCGCCATGGCCGAGGCCTACCCCCGCAGCCGGTTCGTCGGCTACGACCTGTGCGAAGACGCCATCGCCATGGCGCGTCAGCACGCCGAGGCCCGCGGCCTGACCAACGTCCGCTTCGCGGCTCGCGACCTGATGACGCTCGACGAAGCCGAGCAATACGACCTGGTCACCGCCTTCGACATCGTGCATGATCAGAAAGACCCCGCCGGGGTGCTCAGCGTGATCCACCGCATCCTGCGGCCGGGCGGCACGTTCCTCATGCAGGACATCGCCGGATCAAGCTATCTTGAGAAGAACATGAGCCACCCCGTCGGCGCGTTCACCTACACCATCTCCACCATGCACTGCATGACCGTCTCACTCGCCCAGGGCGGCGCGGGGCTGGGCACGATGTGGGGCGAGGAACTGGCCGAGCAGATGCTGCAAGAGGCCGGCTTCACCGCCATCGAGAAGCGCAAGCTCCCGCACGACTTCATGAACGTGTACTACCTCATGAACAAGTGACCTAAGCTGAGGCAAACATCACCCCCCGAACGCCCACCCGCTCCCGCGGGTGGGTGTTTTTCAAGAGATGTAGTTCCCATCTTCATCCGTGTACTTGATCGTCAACCCGGACAGATCGAGTTGATCGAGCAGTGCCTCGGTGGCGCGGCGGTGCGCGCTGCGCTTGCCGTCACCGAGGTCGAGGTAAACCGTCTTCTGTCCCGGATAGATGCGTACCCGGCTCCAGCCCTGCGAAAGCGCAAAGGCGTTGGGATCGATCGTGAAGGCCTCACGCTGCTCGTCGTCGAGCTGCGCCGGGTCGATGATCTGTCGCGCAAGTTCCGCATGCGTCGCGCGCGGCGGGACGGGCAACAATTCGTCCGCATCCGTGATCCAGTAACCGATCCCGCGTTCGAGCATCAGGCCCTTCCGTTCATGCAACACACGCAGCATCGCTTCGGATAACCGGGATAACGCGACCATCACGCCGTCTCCCGCCGCGCGCCCTGCGCCGCTTCGCCGCGGGCCAACGTCACGGCCAGGCGGATCGCGGCTTTCATCGAGCCCGCGTCCGCCTGGTTCTTGCCCGCGATGTTGAACGCCGTGCCGTGGTCCGGGCTCGTGCGGATCAGCGGCAGGCCCAGCGTGGTGTTCACCGCCTGGTCGAACGCGAGCATCTTCACCGGGATCAGCCCCTGGTCGTGATACATCGCGACGATCAGGTCGTAGCGTTTGAGGTTGGCGGGGGTAAAGAGGGTGTCGGCGGGGAACGGGCCTTGGACGTTGATGCCCTGGCGCTGCGCCATCTCGATGGCGGGGCTGATGATGCGCGATTCTTCGTCGCCGAACAGCCCGTTCTCCGAGGCGTGCGGGTTGAGGCCGCAGACCGCGATGCGGGGCTTGGCGATGCCCAGTCGGACGCACGTGTCGTGGCCCAGGTCGATCGGGTCGAACACGCAGCCGATGGTCAGCCGGTTGCGGATGTCCATCAGCGGGATGTGGATGGTCGCCAGCGCGACACGGAGGCCGGGCGCGTCGAACATCATCACCGCCCGCTTGGCCTTGGTGCGGTGCTGGAGCATCTCGGTGTGGCCCGGGAAGCGCGAGCCGGCCAGCGACCAGGATTCCTTGCAGATCGGCGCGGTGACGATCGCATCGATGCGCCCCTCGCCCTGCGGCCGCCGCGTCGCGAGGATCGCGTCATCGATAAACCGCAGCGACGCCTGCCCGCCGATCCGCGTCGCCTTCGCCGGGCTGGCCGAGAGCAGCGACACCTCGTCGTAATCCAGCACGACCACATCATGGATCAGGTCGTGCGCGACCCGCTCGGCGTCGTGCTGCACCCGCCACCAGAACGGCTCGATCTCCGCGAGGTCCGCGGCATACGCGAGCTGCTCGTTGAGCCCGAAGATCACAAACCGCGCGAGCTTGCGCACCTCCGCGTCGGCCAGTGCCTTGACGATCACCTCCGCGCCGATCCCCGCCGGGTCGCCCATCGTCAGCCCGATCACCGGGCGCGGCGCGATCGGCCGCGGCGCGTGGCGCGGGTCGGGGTGCGGGTTGGTTCCGGCGTGGGTCATCCACCCATTCTATCGGCGTTCGCCGCAGTGGGTCTCCGCAACCGCCGCTTGCGGCTTCACGTAACCTTCATGTCACCGGCGATGCGAGGCAAGCGCGAAGCCGCAAGCGGCGGCGCAAAACCCGCTAGAATGCGCTGATGACCGAGACTTCCCCGCGCAGCCGCGTCGCGGTCGTCGGCGTCGGCCGGATGGGTCGGCACCACGCCCGCACCGCCGCCAAAATCGCCCACGCTCAGCTCCTCGCCGTGGTCGATGGCCAGACCGAACGCGCCGCGACCGTGGCCGACGAATACGGCTGCGCGCCTTTCGACACGGTCGAGGCGTTGCTCGCGGCGCACGGCGAGGCGCTCGATGCCGCGGTTATCGCCGTGCCCACCAAGTTCCACGCCGACGCCGCCCGCCCGTTCCTCGAGCGCGGCATCGCGTGTCTGATCGAGAAGCCCCTGGCCGCCAGCGTCTCCGAGGCGAAGGCGATCGCCGACCTCGCCGAGCAGCACGGCGCCGTCCTGCAGGTCGGGCACACCGAGCGCTTCAACCCCGCGGTGCGTGCCGTCGCCGAGATGGGCCTGACCCCGCGCTTCATGGAGGTCGATCGCGTCAGCCCCATGACCTTCCGCTCGCTGGATGTCGGCGTCGTGATGGACATGATGATCCACGACCTCGACATCGTCTTAAGCTTCGCCCGCAGCCCGATCAAAACGGTCGATGCCACCGGCATCGCGGTGCTCGGCGAGCACGAGGACATCGCCAACGCCCGCATCGTCTTCGAGTCCGGCTGCGTGGCGACCCTCACCGCCTCCCGCGTCGCCCTCAAGACCGCCCGCACCATGCGGCTCTTCTCCGAGTCGGCGTACGTCAGCCTCAACTACGCCAACCGCAGCGGTATTGCCGTCAAACGCTCGGACAACCTCGAAGCGCTCGAACGCGTGCGCAAGCAGATCGCCGCGGGCACCGACCTCTCCGACACCGACTACCAGGAGCTGATCCACCTCGATGATTTGAGCATGGACCTGCCCGACGGCCAGGACGACCCGCTCACCGCCCAGCTCACCAGCTTCCTCGACGCCGCCCACTCCGGCGAGGCCCCGAAGGTCACCGCCCGCGACGGCTACGAAGCCATCGCCGCCGCCGAACGCATCATCGAAAAGATCAACGCCCACCAGTGGGAGGGGTTGGAAGACCCGCTGTTCGTCAAGCGCAGCGGGCAGTGAGCAGTGAGCGGTGAGCCGTGAGCGAGGGGCTTCTGGATTACCACCAGAACACTGAGGCCGCCCATATATCCTTCGTGATTCGAAGATCGGATCCCCCCCCGGCGCGGTGGCCCCACCGGCAGTCTTGCGCATCGCCCCGTGTTTGCCTTATCCTCTTGCCGTGACCACCGCCGAGTTCATCATGTTGTTGGTGCTGCCGTTGCTGGTGATCGGCAGCGGGTTTTTCTCCGGGTCGGAGACGGCGCTGTTTTCGCTGTCGAACCACGACCGTGTGCAGATCGGCCGGGCCGGGGGGCCGGTGGCGGCGGCGCTGCTGGCGTTGCTGCACGAGACCCGCTCGCTGCTGATCACGCTGCTGCTGGGGAACATGACGATCAACGTGCTGTTCTTCGTGCTCAGCTCGGTGCTGTTGATCCGGCTGGGCCAGCGCTGGCCGCAGCCCAGCGCGACGCAGGCGACGATCCTGACCGCGTTGTCGCTTGCGCCGCTGCTGGCGATCATCCTGCTCGGCGAGGTGTTGCCGAAGCTGGTGGCGGCGCGTTTGACGGCCCGGTGGGCGCGGTTCTGTGCCGTGCCGCTGTTTCTCGTGCATCGGCTGATCGCGCCGGTGCGGCTGGCGGCGTCGGTGCTGGTGGTCACGCCGTTGGCCCGGCTGATCGCGCCGCGGACGCGCCCGCCGGAGTTGTCCGCCGAGGAACTCGAATCGTTGATGGACCTCTCGCAGCACCACGGCGTGATCGACGCGGATGAGGAGCGGCTCTTGCAGCAGGTGCTGGAGCTGAGCCAGATCAAGGTGCCGGACCTGATGACGCCGCGCGTCGATATGGAGGCGTTTGACCTGGACGAGGGCCCGGCGGCGTTGGTCGAAGCCGCGCGCACCTCGCGTCGCCAGCGGCTGCCGGTGTATCGCCAGAGCCTTGATGCGATCGAGGGCGTGGTGCATTGCCGGCAGGTGCTGCTCAACCCCCCGGGCTCGGTGCTGGAGCTCGCGGCGTTGATCCGGCCGATCGTGTTTGTACCGATGCAGCAGCGGGCCGATCAGTTGCTCGATGCGCTGCGCAAGCTCAACGCCTCGATCGCGGTGGTGGTCGATGAGTACGGGGGGACGGCGGGGGTCATCACGACGCAGGACATCAACGCGCATATGGCGGGGGGGCTGGCCACCAGCCACACCGAGCACGAGCCGGAGGTCGTGCCGCTGGGCGGCGGGCGTTGGCGGGCGGATGCGGACCTGTCGATCCACGAGTGGCCCGACTGGTTCGGCAAGGGCCGCGAGTTGCCCGGCTCGGCCGAGCACGTGTCGGTCAGCACGCTGGGCGGTCTGGTGATGGCGCACCTCGGCCGCGTCCCGCACACGGGCGACACGATTATTGCCAGCAACGTGCGGCTGACCGTGGAGGCGATGGACGGGCGGCGCATCCGCCGGATCGTCATCGAGTTGGCCGACCACCCCGAAGAAGGGGGGCCGGCATGACCAGTTCCCAACTGTTGATGTGGGTCGGGCTGATGCTGCTGGGGTTTATGGGCTCGGCGTTGTACTCCGGGCTGGAAACCGGCTGCTACTGTCTTAACCGCGTGCGCCTGCATGTGCGCGCAACGCGAAAGGAACGCGCCGCCGTACGCCTCGAACAGGCCATCGGCAACCCGACCACGCTGCTGAGCACGCTGCTGATCGGCAATAACATCGCCAACTACACGGGCACCGCCTCGCTGGCGATCATCCTCAGCGCCTCGGGCCTCAGCGAGACCGAGCAGATCATCATCAACGTCGCGCTGGTCACGCCGATCCTTTTTGTGTTCGGCGAGACGCTGCCCAAGGACCTGTTCAGCGCCCACGCCGACGGGCTGATGTACCGCCTGCAGCCGCTGCTCACCGGCAGCCGCCGGCTGTACACCGTGACGGGGCTGGTGCCGATCGTCGCGGTTTTTTCGGCCGGGGTGATGCGGGCGCTGGGGCAGAAGGGCGGCAGCGCGACCTTCCACCCGCGCCGGCGCGTCGGCGATCTGGTGAAAGAAGGCGTGGGCACGGGGCTGCTGACGGATCGGCAATCGGAGATGGTCGAGCGCGTACTGGGCGCGGCGACGCTGGACGCCGCGTCACAGATGACCCCCTGGCGCAAGGTGGCGCGGGTGCGGCCGGGCGAGGGGATGGCGGCGGTGATCGAGCGTTCGCGTATCGGCACGCAGCCGGCGCTGCCGGTCGTCGATGCCAAGGGTAAAGTCGCCGGCGTGGTGCGGGTGCTCGACGCACTGCGGGCCGATCCGAAAACCGTCGCGGATATCGACGCGCTGATGCGCCCCGCCAAGCTCATCCGGGGCGACCTGCCGCTGCGCAGCGCCTTGACCGAGCTGGCCCGCGACGGGGTGGAGATCGCGGTGGTGGTCAACCGGGCCGGGCAACCGATCGGCGTGGTGACATCGCAGGACCTGCTCGAACCGATCACCGGCCCGTTGCCGGGGTAGCGATGGAGGCGAACCTGTCAGGGGTAGCCGGGTCGCTACGCGACCCCGGTGCCGCGTAGCGGCCCGGTTATGGCGGGGAATCTGGGTTGTTTGTTTATGCTTCCGTGATGCGCATCTACTGGCACACCGCTGATCTTGCCGAGGCTGTCGTGGCCGGTCTGACCAGGCGCTTGGCCGAGGACGACGCGGCCCACGAGGTTTACGGCATCGACGTGCTCGACGAGCTGCGCCTGCACCCGATCATCACGCAATCGCTGAGCGACGCGGGCTACGGCGTGTGGCGCGAGCAGCGCTACCCCGGTCACTGGCACAAGGCGAAGAAATCGCACGGCCTGCGTTGCGACCTGGTGCTCACGCCCGATGGCTTGCCGCTGCGTGACCCGGAGGTGCGCGACACGCTGTTTGATGCCGCGCCCGCGGTCGATGCCGAGGCGGCGTACTGGCTGGAGATCAAGACCGTCGCCCAGTTCGAGACCGGCGGGCCGTTCAAGCGCTACTCGGCCGAGCTGCTGCAACCGGTCGCCAACGACGTGAAGAAGATCTGGTCCGACGGGGTGATCCGTCACGGCGGGCTGCTGATCGTGCTGTTTACCGCGAGTCAGGAGACGGCCGAGCACGACCTGGCGATCTGGCACGAGCGGTGCCTGAAGAAGGGCTTCCCCGTCGGCCCGCCGGCGGTGCGCGGCGTGCCGGTCAACGACCGCATCGGCAACGCGTGGTGTACCGTCGCCGTGTTCGGCGTGCGCGGGGTGTAGCGCCCGCCGCGCGCGGCTTCGCACGACCGATGCGTCGACACGCGCCTCGCAGGAGGACAGGGGCACTTCGTGCCGCCCGCTAAACGTCATCAGCGGTAACGAGCGACCGTGCGGCGGTGGGGTATGATGTCCCCATGCCGCAACCGACGACGCTCATCCTCCGCACCGCCGGGACCAACTGCGACCGCGAGCTGGCCCACGCGTTTACGCTCGCCGGCGCGACGACCGAAACCATCCACCTGCACCGGCTGATCGACGAGCCGACGCTGATCGAGCGATTCGACTTGATCGGCTTCCCCGGCGGGTTCAGCTACGGCGACGACATCGCCGCCGGCCGCATCCTCGCCAACCGCCTGCGGCACCGCCTGCTCGAACCGCTGCGCGCCGCCGTATCGCGTGGCGTGCCGATGATCGGCATCTGCAACGGGTTCCAGGTGCTGGTCAAGCTCGGCCTGCTGCCCGACCCGTTGCAGGCGAAGCAGACCGCGACCCTGGCCGACAACACCGGCGGCCGGTTCATCGACCGCTGGGTCGGCCAGCGGGCGGTCGCCGAATCGGTGTGCCTCTGGACCAAGGGGCTCGACGCGTTCGAGCTGCCCATCGCGCACGGCGAAGGCCGTTTCTACGCGCCCCCGGATGTTTTGGATGCGCTGGAGGCGAACGGGCAGGTCGCGCTGCGCTACGCCGATGATGAGAACCCCAACGGCTCGGAACGCGGCATCGCGGGCATCTGCGACCCCTCCGGCGTCGTGCTCGGCCTGATGCCCCACCCCGAGCGCTTCACCGACCCGACCCATCACCCCTGCTGGACCCGACAGGGCGGTGACTGGCTGACCCACACCCCCGCCGGCCTGCGCTTCTTCCAGAACGCGGTCGAACACGTCAACGCCCGCGTCGAGCAGTCGGTCGGCGCTTAAACCCAATGAAAGCAAACCGCCCGTGGCGAAAAAGAAAAAAACAAATAAGTCCGCAAAAAAAACTGCCGGTAAAGTCAGCCCCGCTTCAGCGGGGCGTCGCGCTGCGGTAAAAAAAACCGCGAAGAAAAAGCCCGCGTCAAAAAAAGCCCCCGCCCGGCCGCGCGGCAAGGCGGGCAAGCTCACCCTCGCCCACGTCACCCATGAGGCCGTCGAGCAGCTCGGCGGGATCGGCGCGGTGCTCGAAGGGCTGATGATGTCGCCGGTCTATCAGCAGCGCGTCGGCCGCTCCATCCTCATCGGCCCGACCTCGACCGGCATGGCCGTGGACCCCAAGACCCGCCTCGGCGAGCACGGCACCGTGCTCTACTCCTCCGTCGATGGCATCGACAAGCTCGGCCTCAAGGACAAGTTCCAGCTCGTCGAGTGGGCGTTTAACGTCGCGATCGTCTATGGCACCCGCACCTACGACCGCCCCGGCGAAAACCGCCGCGGCGAGGCCGAGGTGCTGCTGATTGATGTGTTCCGCCCCAACGTCGATCGCCTCGGCGTGTTCAAGCTGCGGCTGTGGGAGATGTTCGGCCTCGACTCGGCGCGCTACGAGCACGCGTGGGACTACGAGGAATACGTCCGCCTCGCCGAGCCCGCGTTCCACGCGCTGCGGGCCCTGCTGACCGAAGAAGACCTGCCCTGCGTGCTCTTCGCGCACGAGTTCATGGGCATGCCCGCCGCCCTCGCCGCCATCCTCGACGGCGGCGACAGCTTCCGCACCGTCTTCCACGCCCACGAGTGCTCCACCGCCCGCCACATCGTCGAACACCACCCCGGCCACGACACGATGTTCTACAACGTGCTCGAACAGGCGCGCAAGGCGGGCAAGTTTGTCGAAGACGAGTTCCCGGGGGTCGATCATCACCTTCGCCACGCGCTGGTCAGCCGCGCGCACCTCTGCGACGCGGTGATCGCGGTGGGTGACCACACCGCCGACGAGCTGCGCTTCCTTAACGCCAAGTTCAGCCGCAAGACCATCGACACCGCCTACAACGGCTTGCCGGCGATGAAGGTCACCGCCGCCGCGAAGAAGCGCAGCCGCGACATGCTGCTTGACTATGCGGAGCGGTTGCTCGGCTATCGCCCGGATGTGCTGCTCACCCACGTCACGCGCCCCGTGATCTCCAAGGCCCTGTGGCGCGACATGAAGCTGTGCCACGAGCTGGACCAGCGCCTCGCCGCACGCGGCAAGACCGCCGCCCTCTTCATCCTCACCAGCGGCGGGGGCACTCGCCGCCCGCAGGATGTGCTGGCGATGGAAGCGGAATACGGCTGGCCCCGGCACCACCGCCACGGCTACCCCGACCTGGTCGGCCCCGAGGTCGATATCCACGCGATGATCGAGCCGTTCAACGCCGAGCATCAAAACACGCAGGTTGTGCTGGTCAATCAGTTCGGCTGGGAGCGGTCGCGCATCGGCAAGCGGTTGCCCGCGAAGATGGACATCGCCGACCTGCGCCGCGCGGCGGACGTGGAGATCGGTACGGCGTGCTACGAGCCGTTCGGCATCAGCCCGCTCGAGCCTTTGGGCGCGGGGGCGATCTGCGTGATCTCCAACGTCTGCGGCTGCGAGAACTTCGTCCGCCACGTTTCCCAGGGCAAGCCCACGCCCAACGTCCTGACCGCCGACTTCACCCGCCTGCCCTACGCGATGAGCACCGACCAGCTCAAGGCCATGCACACCGACCACCGCGACCGCATCGAGGAAGCCGAGTGCGCCCGCGTCGCCGATGAACTCATGCAGCGACTGCCATTCGACGACAAGGCCCGCGCGCAACGGATCAAGTCCGGCCAGGCGCTGGTGAAGAAGATGGGCTGGGACCAGGTCTGTGGCGAGTCGATCTTGCCGATGCTCGACCGCATCTGCGCCTCGCCGACGCCGCGTAAGTAGCTCAAAACTCAACCGCGAAGGTTGTGGAGAGGAGAAGGTGCGGCGGGGACGGCGTCGTGTGTCCGGGGGGCACGTTTTGGTTGCGTTCCTGATGGCAGCGGATCATCGCGGCTGCCCGAGCCGGAAAAAACGCTCGGCGTTGGCGTCCGCCTGTTCGACAAACGCCTCGACCGACAGCCCGCGGCGCGCGGCGAGAAACGCGGCGACGTGGGGGACGTACTTCGGCTCGTTGGGCCGTACCTTGCGGTGCGGTTCGGGGGTGAGGTAGGGGGAATCGGTCTCGATCATCAGCCGATCCAGCGGGACACGGTCCGACGCCTCGGCGACGTTGCGGGCGCTGCCAAACGTCACGATACCGGTGAAACTGACCATCGCGCCGATATTCAGGATGGCGTCCACCTCTTCGATCTCGCCGGTGAAGCAGTGGAAGACGAACCGCTCACCCGCCACGCCGGCGGCACGGATCATCGCGAGCGTGTCCGCGGTCGCCTCGCGGTTGTGGATGACGCCCGGGAGGTGGGGGTAGTCGTGCATGAGGCGAAGTTGTTGGCCGAACAACGCGTGCTGAACTGCCGGGGCCGGGTCGGGGTAGTGGTAGTCCAGCCCCATCTCGCCGAGCGCGACGATGCGCGGGTGCGCCAGCAGGCCGCGCAGCGCGTCGGCTTCGGGGCAAGTCATCGCGTAGTGCGGGTGGATGCCAGCGGTGACGAACACGTTGTCGTAGCGGTCGGTCAGCGCCAGCGCGCGTTCGACGTCCGCCGGCGTGGTGCCGACGCTGATGAAGCGATCCACGCCTGCGGCCCGGGCGTCGGCTATGACCCGATCGACCCGCTCGTGCAGGCCGTCGTACGTGAGATGGCAGTGGGTGTCGATCATCGTGGCGGGATCGTGACGGCCAAAGCGCGGGGCGTCAAGCAGGCGTCGTCGCGGCAGGCCTGAAAACGCACGCGCAGACGGGACCCGGCCTCCAAATCGCTCAGCGACAGATCGATCCGCGTGTTGCCCCGATACACCCGCAGCGGTTCGTCGGCGAAGGGGTAGGTCTTCTCTTCGCCGGGCGGGTAGTGCGCTTCGATCGTGCCGGGACCGATCAATTCCACCGCGAAGCCGACGAGCGGCGGGGCGGCGTCGGGCGCATTAAGGTGCAGGCCCGGCTGGACCTCCAGGTCCAGCCGCAGCGTCTGCGCATCGATCCAGCGGGCGCGGATGGCGACCGGTTCGGCGTGACGATCGGTCGCGGCGGGGCGGGCATCGGTTGGGGAACGTAGCGCCTCGGGGGCGTGTTGCAGGGCGCGTAACAGCGCGTGCTGCAGGTGGACCATCGCGCTGCCGCGTTGGCTCAGCGGCTGGGCGAAGCTGCGCAGGTCGCGCACCGCGCGGTCGAGCATGAGCGGGTCGCCGGTCAGTTCATAGTAATCGACGAAGTTGTGGAGCATCACGGCGTTGCCGGTCGGCACCGCCCCGTCATAAGTCGAACGCACGCGGAGGAACAGATCGGCCTGATCGGCGAGCGTGTCGTAGTACCCGCCGTGCCCGGTCGCGAAACACCGGACGACCGATTCGAGGTAGCACCGCGCCAGGTCCAGCCAGCGCGGCCCGTCCGGCTTTGCGCGCTGCAGCGCGAGGAGTCCCGCGATGAAGTGCGCGTAGTCTTCGAGGAACGCCGGGACCCGCGCCTGCCCGGCCCGCATCGAACGCAGCAGCCCGCCCTCGGACGCGGGGTCGTTCATGTGCCGGAGGATCGCGTCGGCGGCGCGGCCCGCGGCTTCGAGGTAGCGCGGCTCACCGAGCACCGCGCCCGCCTCCGCCAGCCCTTTGATCGCCAGGCCGTTCCACGCCACCAGCACCTTGTCGTCGGTCGCCGGTTGATCGCGCTGCTGCCGCACGCGGTAGAGCGTGGCGTTGATCTCGCTGCGGCGTTGGTCGATCGCTTCGAGCGTGACCCCGGCTTGCTCGGCCGCGTCATGCAGGGGGCGGGGCAGGTACAGCACGCTCGCGGGCGGGGCGCTGGGGGTGTGCGGGTCGCGGAAGTTCGGGCCTTGGTCCAGGCTGTAGAGCATGACCGCGAACGAAGCCAGGTCCGGGTCATCGATCGCGTCGCGGACCTGCGCTTCGGTCCAAAGGTAATTGAGCCCCTCGCGGGCGTGAACCTCGGCGTCCTGCGCGCTGTGGAACGCCCCGGTGCGATCGCGCATTTCCCGCAGCAGGTAGTCGGCGGTCTCGCGCAGGACACGTTGGTACAACGCCACGCGATGCGGGTCCGGCACGTCCGCCTCGCGTTCGATCCGCAGCGCCCGGGCATAGACACTGAGCAGTTGGCCGTTGTCGTAGAGCATCTTCTCGAAGTGCGGGACAAGCCATTGCTCATCGACCGAGTAGCGGTGGAACCCGCCGCCGACCTGGTCGTACATCCCGCCGCGGGCCATGCGGTCGAGCGTATGCGCGAGGGCGTCGGCGATGTCGGGCGCACGGTTGTTCTCCAGCACCGCGAGCAGGAACGCGAGGTTGCTGGGCTGGGGGAACTTCGGGCCTTGACCGGGCCGGCCGCCGAACCCGCCGTGCTCCGCGTCGTAAGTCCTCAGCAACGCGCGGGCCGTGG
>CAZTLX010000015.1:0-12454 GCA_964614575.1 uncultured Phycisphaeraceae bacterium
CGGTGCGGGTGCGGGTGGTCGATCCGGACCGCTCGCGCACGCCGGGCGTCGATGAACTGCCGGTGCGCATCAGCGCGCGGTCGGGGGACGTGATCGGCGCGTTCGTGCTCAAGGAAACCGGCCCGCACACCGGCATCTTTGAAGGCTCGGTCCCCACCACCGCCGGCCAACCCACCGCCTACGCCTCCGACTCGGCCGACGGTTCGGAACCCAACTACGCCATCGCCCCCGCCCCCGGAAGCAACGCCGCCGGTGACTACCCCGCGTGGTCCGGCCTGGCCGACGGCACTAAGCCCAAGACCTTCACCATCGACCTCAACGACAACGTCGCGCTGGGCAAGATGAACCTCCGCGCCGATGTACCGGGGCAGAAGATCAAGGCCTTCGACGTGCAGACCTCGTTCAACGGCGAGGACTTTATCACCGTCGGACGCTTCCCCGAAACCTTCGAGCCGTGGGACGGCACGCTGACCCGCGATGTGTTTGCCGCGCCCTCGCTCTCCCCCGAGGCGCTCTCGCCGCAGACGCTGCGCGATTACCTCGGCCGCGGACGGCTCGCCGACGATGCGCCGGTCACCTCCACCGCCGTGAACGACATCACCGGCAAGCTCGGCGGTGATGCGCTCAAGGACCTCAAGGCCGGGGACAATGGGTTGGTCATCGCCCACTTCCGCGGCGCGTTCTTTCAGGAACGCCGACAGGTCCGCACACTCAAACTCATCGATCGCAACCCCGGCTCCAATGCCGTGCTGCTGCTGGCGGTCGACCAGGGCAAGGAGGTCAAGGGCGAGGTCGATGCGACTTCCTTCAAAGCGTCGGTCGACCGCGGCATGCATCGCGTGGATGTCTATGTCGCGATGAAGAAAGGCGCGGCCCCCGACCTTGAGCTGCAATGGGACATCCCCGAGCCGCCGTACCTCGACACGGTCCCGGCGGAGGTGTTTTCCGCGGAGAGGCACCCCCAGATCCGTGAGACGATCTACACGCCGCCGGCCGCGGTCAGCGCGAATGACAACGGCGGCGTGTTCGACATCGCGTTTGCCGAGGACGCGCGGGCCCGCGTGGTCCGGCTGGTGCTGCGCGACTTCGAGGGCGGGGCCCCGGCGATCAGCAAGGTGACGCTGAGCGACCGCGCCGGCGAGGCGGTGCTGCCGACGAAGCAGGACTTCCTCGAGCTGCGCCGCAACCAGACGCTGGAGATCACCCCCGGCGATCAGATCACCGTGACCTACCTCGACCCGGTGGTGAACACCGCGGGCAAGGACCGTCACGAGGCGACGCTGACCGCGACGTATGCCAACGGCTCGATCAGCGCGGCGTTCGTCCGCTACGACCTGCAGAGCGACGGCACCCGCGCCGAGCGCTACGTGCCGATGCGGCGCTTCAAGGCCGGCGACGTGATCCACGTGATCATCAACGACCCCGACCTCGACACCACCGCCGAGCCGGACACCGTGGCCTTTACCGCCCGCTTGTACGACGGCGAGCCGATCACGTTGCAGGCGTTGGAGACCGACGCGCACTCGGGGGTGTTTGTGGGCAAGGTGTTCCCGGTGGAATCAGCGCCGCAGCGGCCGGGCGAGCTGATGGTCGGTGGCAACGCGGAGGTGGTGCTGGAATATATCGATGCGGAGAACACGAACCCCGGCGTGTCCTGGCCGCGGACCGCGCGGGTGGAGCAGGCGTGGTACACCCCGCCGCAGTTGCGGGTTTACGGGTTGACCTCGCGGCCGCTGGACGAGCAGGAGTTGGCCGCGCAGCTCGACGCCGAGGCCGCGGACGCCGAGGCCGGGCTCGCCGCGGAAACGGTGCCGGTGCGACGGACGCTCACGGCGGTGCGGCCCGATTTGCCCAACCCCGCGGGCGAGCCGGCGACGGCCGTCATCGGTGGGCCGCTGCTGGTGGAGGTGCTGTTCCCCTTCGTCGCGCAGTCGCCGGAGTCGAGCATCGAGGTGTACGCGCAGGCGCAATCCGCGCGGGGCGCGGCGGGCGTCGCGGGCGATGCGCCGTTTGACATCAACGTTCCCGGCACGATCCGGCTGACGACGCGCCCCAGCAGCGCGGGCAAGCCGGGCAATCTGCCCGCGGGCTATCGCGACCTGCTGGTGGTGGGTGACCCGTTCGCGGTCGAGCCTTTGGAGGACGGCCGCTTCACGGTCAACGTGCCGGTGGAGATGGGGCCGACGCCGCGTGAGTCATTCGCGCTGCCGCTGCCGGAGGGCATGGCCAGCGCCGCGGCGGGTGAGCGCGAGCCGTTGTTTGTCAAGGGCGACGACACGGTTCACGTGGCATTCAAATTCACCGATGCGCAGGGCAACGAGCGGTGGCTCAACGCCGCCGCGGCATTGACGTCTGATTATTTCTTCGACGTGATGGATCGCAAGTATCAGGAGGCGGTCGCCGGGCTTTACGTCGGGCAAAGCGGGTACCTGCGGGTGATCCATCCCTCACGCAACACCAGCGATGACAAGGACACGCTCACGGTCAACGTGACTACCGCCTCGGGACAGCACAAAGCGATCGAGCTGACCGAGACCTACTCGCACTCCGGCGTGTTCAAGGGCCTGCTCAATCTGGTCTATGCCGAGGAGTCGAACACCACGACCGACTCCGCCGCGCTGCCGGTGACCTACGGCGACACGGTGAGCCTCGCCTACGCCCCGCTGGATGCGCCCGACGCGAAGCTCGAGCACCAGTTCGACATCTTCAAGGGCTCGGACGGCGAGGTGATGGCCTTCACCAAGCGCTTCGACGACCCGGATATGGCGGTGCAGACCCAGTTCACCATCGCCGAATCTCACTTCGAGCTGGCGAAGCGCTACCGCGATCTGGGGCAGGAGTCCGAAGCCCGCCGCAGCATCGGCCAGGGGAAGAAGCTGCTCGAAGAGGCGGTGCGCGACCACCCCGACACCGCCGCCCGCGCTCAGGCCGACTACCTGCTGGCGAATCTCTCGCTCGAATTCGCCAAGGACACGAAGAACCCCGACCTCGAACGGCAGCACTACCTCGAAGCGATCAACCGCTTCGCCGACATCGTCGCCAGCCACCCCGACTCGCCCTACGCCCCCAAGGCCCAGTACAAGAAGGCGCAGGCTTACGAAAAGCTCGGCGAGATCGACCGGGCGTGCGAGGAGTACGTCAAGCTCTCGTATCGCTACCCCGATCACGAGCTGGTCGCGGAAACCATTGCGCGGCTGGGCCAGTACTTCCTGACCAAGGGCAAAGACCTCAAGGCCCAGGCCGATGCGTTGCTCGAAAGCGGCGACCGTGTCGAGGCCGAGAAGCTGCGCCTGCAGGGTCTGGATATGTTCAAGACCGCCGCCGAAGTCTTCGGCCGGTTGGCGGTGCGTTTCCCGAACCACGGCCTCGCGGACAAGACCACGGTGCTCTCGGCTCAGTGCTACATGCAGGCCGAGCGCTACGGCGATGCGGTCGGCAGCTTCCAGAAGGTGATCGACAACAGCGCGGCCGAGAACGACCTGCGGGCCGAGGCGATGTACTGGGCCGGCGACGCCTACAGCCGCATGTCCGGCACCCCCGGCGCCGACCGCGACGCGATGGTCAAGGCTTACCGCATGTTCAAAAACCTCACCTGGGACTTCCCCGAGAGCAAGTGGGCCAAGTTCGCCCGCGGCCGACTGACCGAAGAAGCATTCGACAGGATCGACGCCAGCGGGGGATGATGCCTGCCTGATCCCCCTCCCTTGACGGAGGGGTTCGGGGAGGGTGAGGGCACGTAAGACCTGCTGCAACTTGACAAGTCTTCCGGGGGCCGAGCACCCTGCCCCCGCCCCTCCCTCAAGGGACGGAAGTTAAACACAACGATGCACGACCCAACGCCAAACCTCCCCCCCGCCCTCGCCGAGCGCCTCGGCGGCGCGACGCCACGCTTCGTGACCCGCACCGGCACGCGCGTGGACACCGGCTACTGGGGTTATCGCCCGCGCCTCTGGGCCGCGGTCACCGAGGAGGCGGTGCATCTCTACGCACCCGGGAAGGTGCCTTACCAACGGACGCTCCCGCCGGCCGAGGTCGCCCGTTCGTTCTACAACCACCTCACCGCCGACGTCGTGCTCGCCGGGGGCGACGCCAAACCCCGACACACCCTCCGACTCGACCCGGCCCGCGGCCGCGTCTTCCTCCAAAGTCTCCCCCGAGAACCCGCCCATGCTTGAATACATCCTCCTCGGCAAGTGGATGATGCTGCCGCTGCTGGTGTGCAGCATCGTCGCGATCGCGGTCATCTTCGACCGCTTCTACGCCTTCCGCCGTCACGCGCAGATCGACCACCGCTCGCTGCGGGCGCAGGTTCTTGAGCTGCTTCGTGAGCACAAGGTCACCGACGCCGCAAGGCTGTGCGCCGCGACGCCCGGCCCGGTGTCCGCGGTGCTGCTGGCCGGCTTGCAGTCCTACGCCAAGCACCGCCCGCTCAACAACCGCCCCGAGTCGGTCACCGCGGTGATGGAGAAATCGATGGATGACTACGCCCTGCACGCGCTGTCCGCGGTGGAGAAGCGATTGCCGGTGCTCGCGACCGTCGGCAACATCGCGCCGCTGCTGGGGATGACCGGCACGGTGCTGGGCATGATCGTCGCGTTCGACGGCATGATGGCCGGCGGCGTGTCCAACGAAGCGGTCGCCGGCGGCATCAAGGAGGCGCTGATCACCACCGCCGCGGGCCTGATCATCGCCGTCATGGCCGTGGTCCCCTACAGCTACTTCACCACGCAGGCCGACGCCGTCGAGCTGGCCATCGAAGAGGCCCGCGCCGAGCTGCTCGACTTCGTCGCCACCGAGGTCGAGGGAGGCAAGTGACCCTGCCGTTTAGCGGATGGCACGAAGTGCCCCATCCTTGCGGAATGACCCATGACGAAGCCCGTATGACGAAAAGAATAAAACCGCTTGATTCGTCATTCTGATTTCATCATGCGTCATTTTGAAACGTGGCACTTCGTGCCACCCGCTAAACAGATGAATTAAACGCACCATGCCCCGCCGCCTTAGACCATCCCGACGCAAGCGACGACCCGCGCCCGAATCGGCGCTCGCGGCGTTCAGCGATATCGCGTTCCTGTTGATCATCTTCTTCATCGTCACCGCCAACCTCACCAAGCCCGAGGGCCTGATCACGCAGATCCCCGCGGCACAGGAGGGCGAGACCTCCGACCAGGAGATGCCCACCGTCCAGCTCGACGGCCGCGGCATCCTCTTCAACGATAAACCGCTCGCCAACTTCGACGAGCTGACCGAAAAACTCAACGCCCTCGACCTGCCCAACCGCACGCGCGAGGAAGAGCGTATCGTCCAGCTCGAAGCCAAAGAGAATGTCGCGTATCAGGACTACTTCCAGGCCATGCTCGCGATCAGCAAGGCGGGCGGCCAGCTCACGATCGTGCAGCGCGAGGATGCGGGGCGTGGGGGTGGGTCATGAGCCGCGGAAGGCTGCGTCGTCGTCAACGCCGGCTGGGGGTGATCGTGCCGCTGGCGAGCATGGGCGATATCGCGTTTTTGCTGATCATCTTCTTCATCATCGCGTCGAACTTCACGAAGGACCCGCCGGTGGAGATGGAGCTGGCGCGGTCGATGCAGGTGGACACGCTGCAAGCGGCGCGGGTGCTGGTGGTGATCGACGAGGAGCAGGGGCTTTGGGTCAACGGCGAGCCGCGCGACTCGGCCGAGCAGATCGAGTGGGAAGTTTTGGCGTTGCTCGAAGGCCGCGAAGAGCCGGAGCAGCGGATCGTGCATCTGAAGGTGGATCGGCGTGCGCCCAAGAGCGTGTACGAGCCGGTGATCGCGGCGATCGCGAAAGCGGGCGGCATGCTCGCCGCGGTCGGCGAGGAGGGCGAAGCCCGCCAAGAGTAACGACACGACGAAAGACAAAACCATGACCGACAACGCAAGCAAAACTCAACCTTTGATCGACGAGGCGGAGCTGTCGCGGCTGGCGCCGGAGAAACTGGTCGCCGGCTTCACGCAGACGCCGGTGGGCCGCTTCACACTCATCGCCGTGCTGCTGCACGTGGTGGTGATCTTCGGCACATCGCTGCCGTTCATCTACGACACGTGGATCAACCCCGAGGCCGCGGCCGCACGCCAGGCGCAGGTCGAAGCCGAGCGGAAGGCCGAGCAGGATGCCAAGCTCAAAGCGGCTTCCGCCACCGGCTCACAGACGCCCGACGAAAACGCAACGCCCGAAGAACCCGCGACCAGATCGCGCGTCGAACAACGCGTCGAGGAAACCGCCGCGCCCGACGAGCTGCCCTCCCTCGACGCGTTGCTCACCGATAACCCCTGACCCGCGGCTGCGGGGTTCGTCATCCGTCAGTCGTTATTCATACTTCCTCATTCGGAATCCATCCTGCTGCTCGTCCCGATCAAACTCGGCTCCCGCACCGGCTTCCGCCGGGTGACCCTCGCCCTGGCGCTGCCGCTCGCGGTCTTGGCGACGGCGGCGCTCTACGCGGGGCTGACGATCGGCTGGGCATGGCACCCGCAGCGCGACGACGCCCGCGCGACCACGCGGGTCGCCGCGCTCTTCGATGCGTACTTCGGCGCGCTGCGCGACCCGGCGGTGCTCGACCTCATCATCCCCGGCGGGTACCCCGGCACCTTCCACGCCTACAGCCTCGCGCTGCTGATCGTCGCGGCGCTGGCGGCGTTCGCGTTCGTCGGCGCGTTTGTCCGTCAACCGATCGGCCTGTGGCTGGTCCGCCTCGGCTACGGCCTGGGCTATGCGACGAGCTTCATCGCCGTGGTCGCGCTGTGGCGGCTCTCCGCCTTCCTCGAAACCCCGCCCGACTACGTCGCCACCCTCGGGCTCTTCGGCGAACGCGGCACCTACCTGCCCCGATTCTGGTGGTGGTACGACCTGGCCTGGCCCCTGCTGCTGGCGATGCCCGTGCTCGGCCTGTTCCACCTCGCGTCGTACCGCGCCGCCGCCATCCACCTCTACACCGGGCAGACGCAAACGCCCGCGGTCGGCGATGACATCATCGAAGACGCCCGGACCCACGGCCGCGACCCCGTCTACCGCAAGAGCTGGCTGTCGTCCACCGCCACGCACGCCATCATCATCATCCTCATCCCCTGGCTGCTCACCTGGCTGGGCTGCTCGGATCGCTACTACGTGCCCGAGGGCAGCGGCGACCCGGTCGTCGCGCTGGTGAAGGTCGTCAAGCCTAAGAAAATCGAAAAAGAAATCTTTATCGTCAACCCGCGCTCGGCGATCTCGTTCTACGTGCCCAAGCTCGAAGACTCGCAGATCGAGAAGCAAGTCGATGAAGCGACGGAGATGGAATACGAGGCGACGATGGCGATGGCGGGCGCGATGGGGGCCGGCGGCGGGAAGCGCGGCGGGTGGCCCGATGGCATGGGCCGCAAACCCGTGCGCTTCATCCGCCTCAAGGACCATGGCCCGGGGTGGGACGACGGCATGGATGCCGGCACCCGCGCCGACATGAACTTCCTCGAACAGTTCCATCAGATCACCGGCTTCCAGGTGGCCGAGGCCTCCGAAGCCAAGACGATCCGGCAACTGAGCAACTTCGATCAAGGCTTCGCCCCGCCGTTTGTCTATATGACCGGCGAGGGCCAGGTCCGCATCAGCCGCGACGACACCCAGCGCCTGCGCGAATACCTGCTCGACGGCGGGATGCTCTTCGCCGACGCCGGCCACCCCAGCTTCCATTCCGCGTTCACCAACTACGTCACACGCGAGCTGTTCCCCGACAACCGCCTGATCGCCATCGCGGATGACGACCCGATCTTCCAGATGCCTTATCAGTTCCCCAACGGCGCCCCGCCCCTGTGGCACCACGGCGGGCGCAAGGCGATGGGCGTCAAAGCCAAGGTCAACGGCCGCGACCGCTGGGTCGTGTTCTACCACCCCGGCGACATCAACGACGCCTGGAAGACCGGCCACTCGGGCCTCGACCGCGATACCGCGCAAGGCGCGGTCCACATGGGCGTGAACATCATCTACTACGCCTTCACCCACTACCTCGAAGACACCCGCAAGTACCGCAAGTGATGATCAACGACCTCTGGCAAAGTTTTGGGATCCTCGGCCTCGCGTCGATCGCGGCGTGGGTCGCGCTGGGCGCGCTGGCGGGGTGGTTCCTCTGGCGCCACCGGCTGATGGGGGTCGGCGGGGTCGTCGCGCTCGCGGTGTTGATCGGCTACGCGCTCGCGGCCGCGGCGGGGATCGGCGCTTGGGTGTTCGCGGGGGCGTGGGTGCTGCTGGTGGTGCTGGGGGTGACGTACGTTGTCGCGCGGCGGTGGGATGCTTTGGTGGTACTGGCGGTGGCGATCGTGGTGCTGGGTGGGGCCGGGTGGAATTCGCTGCGGGTCAGTTCGATCGAGGCGCTGCCCTCGCCGGCGGCGCTGGCCGCGGCCGAGCGCGCGCGCCAAGCGCGGCTGGGCGCGCTGACCACCCACGCCACCGCCATGCGGTTCGCGGAAGACAGCGAGGCGGACCGGCTGGATTTGGCCGGCGTCTCGGCCGAGCGCACCCAGAGCATCTACGAAGCCGCCGCGGCGGGCGGCGATGAACCGCCGCTCTACCGACAAGGCGGCAAGGTCGAGCGGGATGCAGGCAAACAGCGCACCGACGCGGCGACACAAGCGCTGACCTCGGCCGCAGCGGATCGCGATATCACCAAAGCCTCGCGCGCGTTGCCCGAAGATGTGGTGAATCGCGCGCAGCGTTACGACCGCATGAACCGCTTTATCGCGCGCTTCGGTTTTCTGCTGGCGGTGGGGCTGATCACGCTGGATTACGTCCGCCGTCTCAACCGCACGCGTGACGCCTTGCCGCCGCTGCCGGTCGCGGGGGTTGCGCTCGATGCGCTCTCGCCCAAATCGCGCAGCGTGTGGTGGCAGACCGGGCGGAGCGACGAGGCCGAGGCTTACCTGCGCCGCGTGGTGCGGCGGGGCGAGGCGTTTTTAGTCTTCAGCGCGGGCGAGCCTTTCGCGGATCGCACCGAGCGGTTGCCGAGGCTGCAGGCGTTCGGGTGGGGGGCGGCCTCGATGCCGGTGCATCGCACGGCCGACGAGCGCGAGCCGGCGTGGGTGCTGGAGACGCTGTGGTTCGGCCGCGGATCGTTTGTCGTGCGGGGCGAGTCGGACGCCGCTACCCTGCGCGACGCGTTGCTGGCGCAGCTCAAGAATCGCCACATCCCGCGGGCCCGCGTCCGGCGTACCGCGCACGTGGTCTGGAACCTGCCGCAGCCGCCTGACGGGGCGACGATCGAAGCGCTGGTCTACCTCTGTCGGGAAGCGAACATGAAGCTGACGATCTTCGCGACCACGCCTTGTCCTGAGGCCTTGCGGGATCGGTTTGAGGAGGTGCTGGACGAAACCAACGCGAACCAACCACCCCGAAGCGGTAGGATGAGGCATGATTGACCTGGCGAACGCGACGGCGTCGCGGTTCGTTGGAAATACGGTTGTTATTGAATGTGTCGGATAGGATGTGATGATGCGATATTTGCGACGAATGCTATGGGTGGTGATGTTGATGGTGGTGTGGTCGGGTTGCGATGAAGCGCCGGTTGATGCCCCGGCCGCGCCGACGCAGCCCGCCCCGCGGGCCAACGAGTCTGTTGCGCCGCCCGATCCCACACCCCAACCCGTCGTCGCCGAGCCCAAGCAAGCCAGCACGCCGGCGGCGGGTCAACCCGCGGACTTTGACGAGAAGCTGGCCGAGGTGGTTCGCCTGCAGGAATCGGGCGAAACGCGTTCGGCACTGATCCTGGCGCGGCTGATGCAGCAACAATTCGCGAGCCACCCGAAGCTCAACCAGTTGATCCAGCTCGAGCGTCGGCTCAACGAGCAGCGTGACCTGGAGGCCGAGTTGGCGGTGCCGCTGCGGAACCTCGGCTCGAACGACCCGGCCACCGTGCGGGTGGCGCGTCAGATGCTGCGGCGGGCGGGTGAGCCGGCGCAGCCGCTGCTGCGCAAGCTCGCGCATCAGGAGGGTGCCGCCGGCGCGAAAGAAGCGCGGTTGCTGCTGGCCGATCTGGGTGACCCCGCCGCCCTGCCGATGCTCCTGGGGCGTGCCGGCGACGGGGCGGGGGAAGAGTCGGCCGAGGCGTTGCGGCGTTTCGCGGCGGCCGCGCCACCCGCGGCGGTGGCCACGATCTACGAAGCCTTCGTCCAGACGCCCACCGATGCGCTCGCGTCCGCGCTGGTCACCATGTACACCGTGCAGGCGGGCCGTGAAGAGGCCAAGTTCAACACGATGGCCGGGGACGAACAGGCGTACCCGACGCTGCGCCGCTACGCGGAGCAACGGCTCAATGAGGACGCGAACCACGACTTGGTGCTGCAGGCGGCCGACGCCCTGGCGCTGGCCACGCCGGGGCTGCGGGCGCGGTTTTACGAAGGCATCAACCACGACAAGCTCATCGCCGACACGCTGGTCGATCGCCCGCAGGTCGGTTCGGACGAGCTGCCGGTCAAACGCAGCAATGACATGTCTGCCCGCTGGACCGGACTGATCCGCATCGATCAACCGGGGGAATACACCTTCCTGCCCACCTCCGACGACGGCCAACGCGTGATCGTCAACGGCCAGATGATCGTGGACGACTGGAATATGCACGGCCCCGAAGAGAGAAGCGGCAAGATCAAACTCGCCGAAGGCTTGCACGAGTTCGAAGCGCAGTGGATGCAGGGCGGCGGCGGCATGGAATTCACCCTCCGCTGGCAGGGGCCGGGCATCGATCGCCAGGAAATCCCGGCCGAGCGCTACCGCGTCACGCCTTGGGTGGGGATGAAGGAATAAAACGCCGGGAGCAATGAAAACGCGGGCAGCGCAGAAAATACTGATTTCTGCGCTTCCCGCGTTTTCAATGATGCCTGCGTTACTCTCGATCCAGCGTCTTCCTGGAGAAAATTGCGCAAATGGTCTCCACCCCTGCGACAGCTCGCCGGCTATTGTTTGATCCAAACCCTGCGTGCAGCAAAATCAGGCAAGTTGATCTATTTCAGCACGGTTAACGATGTCTGGCGGTGCAGGTCGGCGGTGGGCCGGGCGTGCAGGTCGTAGCCTTCGGAGCCGGTTATGGTGACGGGGACCAGTTCGCCGTGCGCGAAGCGGGTGCGCGAGGTGACCAGCGTGAGCGCGTCGATGTCGGGGGCCTGGGCGTAGGTGCGTGCGGCGAAGTGGTAGGTCTCGGACGTTTGATCCCGGCCTTCGTCGCTGCGCTCCTCAGACGCGGGCGTTGTTTCGAGCGGGGCGTCGATCAACGCATCAAACGTGGCGCTGCGCTCGGCCAGCGCCTCGTTGCGGGCGAAGACGACTTGCTGCTGAGCGGTCATGATGTCGTCGATGCGCTGCTCGATCACGTCTTCGGGGACCGCGAGCTTCGGGTCGGCGTGCAGGGTGCCGGCGGGCGTGCCGGGCTCGGGGGAGTAGGGGAACACGCCGAGGTTATCGAAGCCGAAGTCCCGGATGAATTCGACCAGTTCTTCGTGTTGCGCGTCGGTTTCGCCGGGGAAACCGCTGATGAACGTCGTGCGGATGGCGATGCCCGGGACGCGGTCGCGCAGCTTGTTCAGCAGCGTTTCGATCAGCTTGCGTGACGTCTTGCGGCGCATGTGGTTCAGCACGGTGTCGTTGATGTGCTGCAGCGGCATGTCGATGTATTTGACGATATGCGGCAAGCGGGCGATCGCGTCGATCATCGGGTCGGTGAAACAGGACGGGTAGGCGTACATCAGCCGGACCCACGCGCCGCCGTTTGCCGCGGCGATCTTGTTGAGCGTTTCGAGCAGCCCGACGAGGCCGCCCCCGGCAGCCTGCGTGTAGCCGATGTCGTTGCCGTAGCTCGTGGTGTCCTGCCCGATGAGGTTGATCTCGAACGCGCCATCGGCCATCAGTTCGCGCATCTCCTCGGCGATGCGTTCAACGGGTTTGGAGCGCATCTTGCCGCGGATGGAGGGGATGGTGCAGAAGGCGCAGTTCTGATTGCAGCCCTCGCTCATGCGCAGGTAGGTGTAGTGTCGGGGTGTGAGGCGCAGGCGGGCGCTGTCATCCTCGAAATAGCCCAGGTGCTGTTCGTCGTTGATGCCGCGGGCGGTCTTGGCGAGCGTCGCGTTGGTGGCGATGGAGGAGAAGACGGGCAACTCGAGTGAGGCCTCACGGGTCTTGGAAACGGGCACGGAAATGCCTGAGCCCACTTTCCGGGGGCGGACGGCTTCGGTGATCTTGTCGCGGTCGAACACGCCGATCAGCGCATCGATCTGCGGGGCCCACTCCAGCAGCTTGGCGCGGTGGCGTTGCACCAGGCACCCGGCGACAACGACGCGTTTGGTCTCGCCGCGCTGCTTGCGGGCGATCGCGTCGCGGATCTCACCGAGCGATTCTTCCTTCGATGCTTCGAGGAAGCCGCAGGTGTTGATCACGATCGCGTCGGCCTCCGCCTGATCGCTGACCGGCACCAGCACGTCC
>CAZTLX010000015.1:12464-32405 GCA_964614575.1 uncultured Phycisphaeraceae bacterium
CGCCTCTTCGTCGGAGGGCACCGGCAGCAGCCCGTCCTCGGCCAGCAGCCCGAGCATTTTCTCGCTGTCGACAAGGTTCTTCGGGCAGCCGAGGCTGACGAAGGCGACGGTCTGGATGTCGCTTGCCGCGACAGATTCGGCTTGGGTTCCGGGGGTGGGCATAAGCGGACCATTGTAGCGTGGCCAGATGGTCCGGGGCTTCGCGGGCTCAGCCGCGGCTTGGGTCAATGCGCGTGATCGTGGCCGGCATGGTCGTGGTCATGGTGGTGGTGGTCATGGTCATGGTCGGCGTGATCGTGGGCATCGTCCACCACCGCGGGCGTCGGCCCGTGGCCGTGGTCATGCTCGCCATGATCGTGCGCGTGGGTCTGGGCTTCCATGATGGCGATGCCCCACGCCAGGCCCAGCCCGGCGAGCACCGCGATGCTCAGCGCCCCGCGGTCGTGGCGGTGGAAGTGCAACTCCGGCAGCAAATCCGCCAGCGACACGCACAAAAACACGCCCGCCGCGAACGCCAGCGCACAACCCACCACCACGCTGTGGGCCAGATCGACGCCCGCCATGCCCCAGAAGAACAGCACGCCGCCGATGGGCGTACACAGCGCGAAGGCGAAGTTGATCAGGTGCTGCGTCGGCTTCGACCAGCCGGTGGTCCGCAGCAGCGTCAGCAGCGTCATCGCGTCGAACGGCTTGTGCAAAAAGATGCCCAGAAAGACGGCTATACCCGGCAGCACCCAGCCGGCCACGCCGTGGGTATGCACCAAGTCTTCGGCCGACACCGCCGCGCCCAGCGCGATCCCGCCGATCAGCGAGTGGATCACCAGCCCCAGCGTGATGCCCAGCCAGGACAGCTCCGCGGGGTTCGCGTGGGCGTGATCGTGTGGGTGATGCGCGTGGCCGGGGGCGTGATCCGAGGCTTCACGCGCGGAAGGTGGCGCGGCATGCGGATGAGCCGGGACGGGGTGGCCGTGGTGATGGTCGAGCGGGTCGCCGGGCTCTACATCGCATGCGGCCTCGGCGAGCGGCTGGGGGTCGGCGGTGACGGGGGGCAGGCCTTCCTCGCCCGGCGCGAGGTGGTGGTGATAGGCGAAAAAGCGTTCGAGGAAAAACATCACCATCAGCCCGACCACGACCCAGCCCATCGCGGTCGTGACCGGCACGGCCATCAGCGCGTGGGGCAGCAGCGTCAACAGCGCGACGCCCAGAAGGAACCCGGCGATCAGGCTGGTCGCCAGTTGCAGCCGTCGATGGGTGAGCCGCACCAGCATCGGCACCGCGCCCCCGGCCATCGACACCAGCACGATCAGCAGACAGTAAATCCAGAACAGCAGAGTCATGAGGTGACGGCTCCGAGTGTGACCGCCGGGCGGATAACGCCCGTCTATGGCGTATACTACCAAAATTGATAGGCTATTCTCAATATAAGATTTCCGGGCTATAAAGGTTGAACCCGAGGGCGTCTCGGGGTAAAACAATGGCTCTTTCGCCGAAGGGGACTTGCGAGAAAGAAGCCCGCCCGACCCCCGGCCCCCCCGGAAGCACCCCGGAAGCACCCCGGAAGTTTCCCGGACGTTTCCCGGAAGATTCCCGGAAGCACCCCGGTAAGTGCCCAGGATGGTTCCCGGACATGAGCCGGAAGTTCCTCGGAGGGTTGATTCAGGCCGGTTTCCCGGCTGTTTGACCCGTTCACCCCTATCGCCGAGCCCGACCGACCCGGCCGCGCCCGTGCTGGATCTGTAATCGCTTCATGACGCTGCTATCTGCGTCACGCCGCTCGCCTTCATTGGCGATTCACCCCCGGCCAATGCCCCTCCGCTAAGGCCATACCCGCTCCGCGCCAGGAACGCTCTGCCCGCCATGGATCAAACCACCGCCACCGGCATCCTCGAGTACGGCAAGAAGTCCGACGGCAGGCTCCGCCAGCTCGACGACCACACCTACAACTCCGACCCCGCCGACCCCGTCATCCCCGGCCAGCTCATCGACCGCTACCACCTCCGCGCCGGGTGCCAGCTCGAGGTCACCCTGGGCAAGCCCGTCGGCGGGGCCAATGCCGCCAAACAACCCCAGCACAACGGCCGACGCCGTGGTGCCCGCCTCGGCCAGGAACGCAAGGTCAAGTGGAACGCCATCGACCCCGCCGCCCGCCGCGCCAAGGACATCGTCGCCGTCGAGGGCATGGACCCCGAGGCCTGGGCCAACCTCAGACCCTACGACGAACACACCCCCATCGACCCCCAGCCCCGGCTGACCCTCGAATACCCCGGCTGCCCGCCCGCCTGCCGGTTGATCGACCTGTTCTGCCCCATCGGCTACGGGCAGCGCGGCATGATCGTCAGCCCGCCCAAGGCCGGCAAGACCACCCTGCTCCAGAACATCGCCTTCGCCATCGAGAAAAACCACCCCGAGGTCATCACCATCGCCCTGCTGGTCGACGAACGGCCCGAAGAAGTCACCGACTTCCGCCGCAACGTCCCCTGCACCGTCTGGGCCTCGTCCAACGACCACAGCCCCGAGAAGCATGTCGGCCTCGCCGTCGCCGCGCTCGAACGCTGCAAGCGCTGGGCCGAGCAGGGCAAGGACGTCGTCGTCGTGCTCGACTCGCTCACCCGTCTGGGCCGGGCGTTCAACGTCGCGCCCGGCATGGTCAACACCGGCCGCACGCTCTCCGGCGGCCTCGACGCCGGGGCGCTGGCCATCCCCAAGCAGCTCTTCGGCGGGGCACGCAAGTTCGAGGACGGCGGGTCGCTGACCATCATCGCCACCGCCCTCATCGAGACCGGCTCGCGCGGTGACGAGGTGATCTTTGAAGAGTTCAAGGGCACCGGCAACATGGAGCTGATCCTGAATCGGAAGATCGCCGAGAAGCGCATCTTCCCCGCGATCGACCTCGCCGCGTCCGGCACGCGCAAGGAAGAGAAGCTCATGAGCAGCGCGGAGGTCACGACCATCAACGCCCTGCGGCGTCGTCTGCTGCAGATGCCGCCCGAGGTGCAGATGGAGCAACTGCTCAAGGCGATGGACCGCTTCCCGACCAACGCCGACCTGGTGGGCAACCCGCAGAGCCCCGCCAGCGCCCAGGCCGCGGCGCGGTGAGTGCCCCCATAAAGCCGCCGATGTCATCGGCGGGGATTCACATTCCCCTCTCCGTGGCCCCGTAACACGGCACGGGAACGGACACGACAACCGGGACCTCACACCATTCTGACCTTGCGCTCATCGGCCGGTAACGAGGGCGGTCGATCTAACCGGTAGACTGCCCGCCCGTTGGATCGGCCGAACGGAAGCGGTCGGGAACGGGCCCCGCCGGGATGCGGCGGTCTGCCCGGAGCGCGGCCGTGCAACAAAGATACCGAACCGTCTTTATCAGCGACCTGCACTTAGGCGCCCGAGGCTGTCGGGCCGAGGAACTGTCGCATTTCCTCAAGCACATCCGTTGCGACCGGCTGTACCTGGTCGGCGACATCATCGACATGTGGCGCCTCAAGAGCCGGTGGTACTGGCCCGAGGCCCACAACGATGTGCTCCGCCGCATCCTCAACCACGTCAAGCATGGCACCGAAGTCATCTTCATCCCCGGCAACCACGACGACGCGGCCCGGCAGTTCCACCACCAGGAGTTCGGCGGGGTGAAGCTGCTGCCCTACGCCGTCCACATCACCCTTGACGGCCGAAAGCTGCTGGTGACCCACGGCGATCAGTTCGACCTGGTGGTGCAGCACCAGCGCTGGCTCTCGAAGCTCGGGGCGCTGGGCTATGAACTGCTGATCACCGTGAACCGCTACTACAACATGGTGCGGCTGAAACTGGGCAAGCCGTACTGGTCGATGAGCCAGGCGGTGAAGGGCAAGGTCAAGCGGGCGTGTACGTTCATCAGCCGGTTTGAGGAGTTTCTGATCCGCGAGGCGAAGCGGCGCGGCATGCAGGGCGTGGTCTGCGGGCACATCCACAAAGCCGAGCTGCGCGAGCAGAAGGTGGACGGGAAGATCATCGAGTATTTCAACTGCGGCGACTGGGTCGAGAGCTGCACCGCGCTGGTCGAGCACGCCGACGGCACGCTGCAGATCGTCGATGGGCTGGCGTGGAACGCGTGGTTCGAGCACGAGGGCCTGGAGGAGGACGTGCTGCCCGAGCCGGAGGATGCGGCGCTGTCCTTCGGCACACTGGCCGCGGCGGCGCTGAGCGACGGGCCGATCGATCAGCGGCTGGTGATGCGGTGACCCGGATGGCCTTGATCCCCCCGCCTTGGGGGAGGGTTAGGGGAGGGTGTCACGCCGCCAGCGGAAGGAAAGACCACGGTTCACCGCATGCCCCCGCACCCGCCCCCAGCCCCTGCCTCATGGCAGGGGAGTCGAACCCATTGAATCGCATACACTCCCCCCATGCCTGACCACGACTCTCCCCCCCGCCCCCTGCACATCTGCCTCATCACCGATGCGTGGTACCCGCAGGTCAACGGCGTGGTGCGCACGTGGGACCAGGTCCGCGGCGAGTGCCGGGCGCTGGGCCACAGCTTCACCGTGCTGCACCCGGAGTATCCGCGCGAGTATGCCGGGATGAACCAGCGCAACGGCAAGGACGCCCCGCCACACGACGGCGCGAAGCCGATGTTCAAGACCATCGCCGCGCCACGCTACGACGAGATCCGCCTCGCGCTGTTTGCCAAACCAAAAGTGCGCCGCATCCTCGATGAACTCAAACCCGACGCGATCCACATCGCCACCGAAGGCCCGCTCGGCCAGGCCGGACGCAAGTACTGCCGCAAGCGCGGCATCGCCTACACCACCAGCTACCACACCCAGTTCCCCCACTACCTCAAGCACTACTTCGGCATCCCCAAGGGCGTGTCGTACAAGTTCCTGCGCTGGTTCCACGGCCCGGCGCAGGCGACGCTGGTGCCCACGCCGACGATCGGCCGCGAGCTGGAAGAACGCGGGTTCGACAACATCGTGGTGTGGACGCGCGGCGTGGACACCCAGATGTTCAAGCCGCAGCCCCGGCACGATTACGCGGCCGAGGGGCTCGAAGCGCCGGTGCATGTCTACGCCGGACGCGTCGCGGTGGAGAAGAACCTCGAAGCGTTCCTCAAGCTCGACCTGCCGGGCAGCAAGGTGATCATCGGCGACGGGCCGGCCCGCGCGACGCTGACGAAAAAATACCCCGATGTCCACTTCGCCGGCTACCGCTTCGGCGCGGAGCTCGCGGCGTACTACGCGGGCGCGGATGTGTTCGTGTTTCCTTCGCTCACCGACACGTTCGGCGTGGTGATGCTCGAGGCCAACGCGTGCGGCCTGCCGGTCGCGGCGTTCCCGGTCACCGGGCCGATCGATGTGGTTCAGCAGGGCACGACCGGTTACGTCGATGAGGACCTGGCCGCGGCGTGCGAAAAAGCTCGGACGCTCAATCGCGACGACTGCGTCGCCTTCGCCCGCACCAAGAGCTGGCGGGCCTGCGCCGAGATGGTGCTGGATAACCTCGCGGTGCGGTCAAATAAGTAAAATGTCGAGATGATCGACTCCAGCGCTTCGCCCGGTTCTTCGTTTGAAGTCACCCGCTTCGGGGCCGTGGGTGATGGCAAAACCCTCTGCACCGAGGCGATCCAGCGGGCGATCGACGCGGCCGGCGCGGCACGCGGCGGGACCGTCTTCTTCCCGGCCGGCACCTACCTCACCGGCACGATCGCCCTGCGCGACGGCATCACCCTCGACCTGCACCCGGCCGCGACCATCCTCGGCTCGCCCGATCTCGACGACTACACCGAGCACGCCTGGGGCCAGCACATCGACCGCACCCCCTGGCACCTCATCGGCGCGCACGGCTGCCGCGACATCACCCTCACCGGCGGCGGGACGATCGACGGCAACGGCCCCGCGTTCTGGGAGCCGATGACCCACACCCCCGGCGCGACCGAACCCACCCCGCTCGATCAGCTCGACCCCATCACCGCGACGCCGCTGCGCATCACCGACCCCGCCAAAGCGCCGCTGTCGGTCATCATCGCCCAAAAGGAACGCCGGCCCTCGCCGATGATCGAGATCAGCGGCTGCACCAACGTGCGCGTCACCGGCATCCATATCACCAACTCCGCCGGGTGGAACCTGCACCTGCACAACTGCCGGCACGTCCACCTCCACGGTGTCAAGCTCACCTCGAACATGCACGGGCCAAATAACGACGGCTTCGACATCACCGGCTGCCGCGATGTGCTGGTCAGCGATTGTTATCTGTCATGCTGCGACGACGCGATCTGCCTCAAGACCACGCCCGACTCCTGGCCCTGCGAACGCGTCACCATCACCAACTGCATCATCCGCACGCACTGCGTCGCGGTGAAGTTCGGCTGCGCCGAGACCTTCCACGACTTCCGCCAGGTGACGATCAGCAACCTCGTCGTGTACGAATCCAACCGCGCGATCGGCATCTATTCCCTCGAGGGCGCGACCGTCGAGGATGTGACGATCACCAACATCGTCTGCGACACGAAGCTGCCGACGATGATGAATCGGGCGATTCATATCGACTGCCGGCGCAAGCGGCCGGAGTCGAAGCTCGGCGTGATCCGAAACATCACGATCAGCAACGTCGTCTGCCGGACCGACGGCCGGGTGCTGCTCACGGGCCAGCCCGAGTCGCCCCTGCGGAACATCACGCTGCGCGATATCCAGCTCGTGTACCCGACGGTCGATGACCCGGCGATCCACGGGCGCACGCTCGGCGGCGGCCAGTTCTCCAACGCAAACCCCGATGCCCGCGCGGCGCGGGCCGCGGTCGTCGCGGAGAACGTCGATCGGCTGGTGATCGAGAACCTGAGCATCGAATGGCCGCGCACCGACGGCGACGGCGTGATGAGCGTGCCCGACGACTGGCGCTTCGCGATCAAGAACGCCAACGGCGTGCTCGAATTCTTCGAGCGCGATGCCTTCTGCCCCGGCGACATCCTGCCTCCGATGCACGCGCTGTGGGGCCGCGGGTTGAGCGGCGGCTACGCGCGCCTGCCGCTGGCGGATGCGAGCTCGCCTGACGCCGCGAAACTCAACCTTGACGAGGCGAGCACGATCACCGTGGAGGGTGAACCGCGCTGAGGTTCACTTCTTGCCGTGCTCCCAGGTGTAGGCGTGGTCGTCGGGGTAGGTGGCGTCGAAGGTGTGGCCGCCGGCCTCGATGTGGAGCTTGCCCGTCTTCCAGCCCAGGGATATCGGCGCGTCGCCGCCGTCGGCCGGGCGGTAGAGCCCCCAGTTCTCCTTGGCCATCGGGTCGAAGGCTTGACCATCGCGGGTGATGCTGGGCACCCAGCCGCCGTCCAATTCCAGGCCGACTGTTTTGCCATCGGTCGCCGTGTAGCTCGCCCGCTTGCCGCTGACCTCCAGCTTTGCCTTGTTCTGCACCGCCTGTTTGAACTTGTCGTAGCTGTCATGGGTGCGCGGCTCGCCGATCTCCAGCACGAAGCCCGAGACCTCGCCGCCGGTCCCCTTGCCGGTCATGCCCTGGGTGTGGCGCCAATTCTTCACCGCCTTGCCGTCGGCCGCATCGAGTTTGAGGTTGATCGGCCGCAGCGCCAGCCACGTCTCGTGCTGGCGGATGAAGCGGACGCCGTCGGCATCCTCGACCTGCGCCCCGGCGGGGAGGATGAACGCCCACGGCGCATCGCCTTTGCCGGTGAGGCTGATCATGGCGTGGCGGTAGTGCGCGATCTTGTCGTTGCCCGAGCCGCGGTTGACCTTGGACGGGTTATCAACGCTCGCGCCGGTGAAGAACTGAGCGCCGTGTTCGTCGTCCCGCATCAGCAGCTTGAAGCCGTTGACATCGCCAAACGAACCCTGCGGCAGCGTGCCGAGCTGGAACGTCCGGCCGATGTAGGTGGTCTCGATGACCCAAGGCTTGTGATCGGCCTGCTGGTAATTCGGCGCGGGGTAATCCTTCGCCCCGGCGCTGCCACCACCCTCCGCCTTCCACGTCTCGTACTCGGGCTTGGCGGCGAACAACTCGGTGCCGGCCAGTTCGTCGCCCTTCTGCGCCAGCGCGTACACCGCCGCGGGCGGGCGGTAGGCGCTGCTGATCATGTGGATCATGTCGCCGTGCGGGTGCGGGTTCGCCACGGGTGTGTCGTTGAAGTAGAGCCACGCCTCGCCGGCCGCGCCACCGAAGACGTAGGGCTTGTTGTAGTCGCGCTTGATCGGCCCGGCCCAGCCGCCCTGGACATACTTCACCGCCGCCATCGTGAAGAGCATGTCCAGCGCCGCCTTGGCGGTGGCTTTCACCTCCGGGTCCTTGGCGAAGTCGTAGAGGTTGATGTAGGGCGCGATGGTGTGGAAGTGGTAGTTCTCGCTGTCCCACTCGCCCATGCCGATGTGCCACAGCGCCCAGGTGTACCGCTGGATCGCGCGCTTGTACGCCAGCCGCAGTTCCTCGTTGCCCGTTTCCTCGGCCATGAGGTAGACGCTGGTCTCGCGCATCGCGCGGAGGTTGTCGGTGTTACGCACATCAACCCAGGAGTTCTTGGTCTCGGGGGTCCAGCCCTCGCCGCCGCCCTTGAAGTACTTGTTCGGCCGCCGCATCGGGTCCTGCTCGGTCCACTTGGCCGCGCCGCGTTTCATGCGCGCCAGATAATCGTCATCCAGATATTCGCCGAGCAGGAAATACTTGCGCATCTGGTGCTTGATCGTGAACGATGCGAAGTAGTCGATGCCCTCGGTCTGGCTGTTCCACGAGCCGGCCTGGTTGTCCTCGGTCTGCAGGCCTTTGACCCCGCCGGCCCGATCACCGAACAGCACGTGGAACATCAGCGGCGGGTAGCTGCCCTTCTCGTTCTCGAAGTAGGTGTTCGGCCCTTTGGGGCCGCCCTTGAGGTTGTGCTCGATCGCCAGACCGGCCCGCTCGCGGAAGCCCCGCTCCCACGCGTCGGGCCAGGGGTTGACCCACTTGGCGTCGATCGGGGCCTGGGGCAGGTCGGGGGTGTCTTGCGCGGCGGCGGGGATCGCCAGCAGCGTGAGCATCAGGATCGGGCAGGCGAGCGTTTTCATCATTTACTCCGGGTTGGGTTCGGTGCGGGTCAAAAGGACGGACGCGGCCAACACGCGGAAGCCGTTGAACCGGCTCGGGTCGGTCACGCGGAACGTCACGGGGGTATTGGCGTCAAACGCCTCAAGGTTAAGGGGGTAGGTCTGCGCCACGGCGTCGCCGGCCAGTTGATCGGTGAAACGCAGCGGGATCACCTGCTCGCCGATCACAACTTCCGCCTCGCCACGATGTACATCCGCGGTGATGATGCGCAGCACGGCCTGCTCCGCATCCTTCGGCCGAAGCTCGCCGCGCCACACGATCCGGCCGCTGCTCGGCGCGTTGGGCTGCACCTGTTGCAGCACCACGTCCACAAACGCCTGCTCGGTCACGCGGCGTTGCGCCGGCCGATGCCCCGGCTTCGCGTAGGTGATGCGCACCGCCGAGCGCGGCGGGATCGTCAACCCATCAATCGCTTGCGGATCGAGCTTCACCAGCGAGGTCTTGCCCTGCGGCGGCGCGGGGATGGGCTGGCCCTCGGGGTCGCGCAGCGCCTGCTCGCCCCGCGGCGCATCGGCCAACAGCATCGTCACGCCTTCCGCGCTAAAACCGTCCATGCCCCGCAAGGCGACTTGTCGCTCGCTCCAGCCGCGGTTATAGGCGAGCAAGATCACGCGCCCCGGCCGGGGCATCGACGCGACCAGCAGCACGTCTTCATCGTCCGACGCCGCGGGCAGCATCGTGCCGCGCAGCGGCGCGAGGAAGCGGTACACGTGCAGCTCGCCCTCGTCGCGCAGGTAGCCGGACCACAGCGCGTGCAGCGCCCGGCCGACGTAGATGTCGGGGTTCACCAGGATGCCGTGGAGGATGTCTTCGAGGTTGTACGCCGCCTTGCCGGCGTCCGAAGCGCCGAGGTTGTTGGCCTCGGTGTTATAGACGGGCAGGCGTCGGCCGTGGGTGATGTCGGCGTATGCCGTCGCCACTTCATACGACGCGGCGAAGCTTTCGGGGTTGCCGCCGTAGTGGTGCTCGGTGAGGAAGTCGATGTCTTGGGGCACGGCATCGATAAAGCGGGCGACGTAGTTGGTGAAGTTGCCGTAGTCGTCGGCATTAAACGCGGGCGCGCTGGGCCCGCCGAGCAGCGCGTGCTCGTTGGCGGATGCGGCGCCTTCGGCCGCGGCCTTGAACATGCGGGCATAGACCGCTGCACCGAGTTCGCCGGGGATGTAGCCGTGCTGCGTCGGGTCGGTCCATGCTTTTTTGCCCGGCGGGGCCATGTGGCCTTCGTTGGTGTGTCGGCTCCAGAAGAACGGCTCGTTCCAGACCTCGAACCGGCGCAGCACGTTATAAGGCTGGCCCGGCCGCCAGGCGTTGGCGGCCTGCTCGCGGTAGAAGCCGCGCAACTGGTTCTCCCACTTCTCGACGCCCTCATCCATCCACGCCGGGCGCGCGAACAGGTCCTGCGTGTGGCACCAGACGATGTTGTCGATCGCGTCGGCCGCCTTGGCGCGGAGGTAGAACCCGTCCTCCGGCTCGCTGGCGCGTTCGAGTTGCAGCGCGCGCTCGTTGATCTGCTGCTGCGTCCACGCCTTGAAGCCGAAGCCGGTGTGATCCAGCGGCCGCAGGTAGCCGGGGTTGATCGTGCGCAGGTAGTCGATCGCCTTGTCGTCGGTGGCTTTGCCCTGGTTGACCTCGTGGTGGCCGAAGAGCCCCTTGGGCACGTCCGTCACGCCGTTGTGGACGCGGGCGGCGTGTGGATCGATCGTGAGGGCGACCATCTGCGGCCGCGGCGGCGGGGCCAGTTCGGGCAGCGACACGAGCTCGATCCGGCGCAGCGTGTATTCAACATCCCCGACGCCGTGCGGGTTGACCACGCCGAAGCCAACGCCCTCGATCGCCCTGCGGTTGCCGAGGTTCATATCGTCGAACGGCACGATAAAGGTGTGTTCGCCGCCGAGCAGCAGTGCCGCTGCGGTGACACGCCGCGTCACCCACTTATCCTGTTTGACCAGCAATGCGACGGCCGCGTCATCGCGTCGCTTCTTCGCATCGACCGTCACGCGCAGCGCGTTGTAGGCCGACCAGTCCTGCGGCTGGGCGAAGGTCTTCATGGCGGTGGCGCTGTACTGATCCGCGACGCGCACCGGCGAGAGGCGGGCGAGCACCGCCACGCCGCCGCGCTTGGCCGGTTCCAAATAGAGGTTGCCGTCGGTCGTGAACACGTCGCGCTGCCCGGCGGGGCTGATCGCGCCGGTGAGCTTGCCCTTGATGTTTTTGCCGTCACGCGTCGCGGTGTAGTTGCCGGTGATGTGTTGCCCGCCGAAGCCCGGCACGTCCTTGCGCCAAGGCGGCTGCTGCTTCTGCGTGTCGGCGATAAAGGGCGTGGCCTCGTTGCGGAGCTTGGCGTCGAGGGTGATCTGGTACACATCCGCCCGATCGTTCGGCGGGAAGGGCTGCGGGCCCAGGTAAGCCGGGCCGCCGGGCCGCGGTTTGTCGGGGGTGATGGTCACCGTCAGCGAACCGCGCAGCCTGCCGTCGGCGAGCGTGAGCTGGTCCCACGCCACCGTGTTGTTGCTGCGCTGGTTGTAGTCGGCCGCGGCCCGGCTGCCCTCGGCGACCCATTGCCCCGCGCGCCTCTGCAGTTGCACGACCACATCGCCCGCCCCGCCGGAAGGCATCGGGCGGATGTCGAACAGCCGCAGCGACACCGTCGCGTGGGCGTCGTCCGCCGCGAGGTCGTCGGAAAAATCGGTCAGCAGTTGCGTGGCCTCGGCCGGGTCGGTCGGCGGCGCGGCCGCGCAGCCCAGCGGGGTTATCGTCAGCAAGAGCATCGGCAGCATCATTCGCATCAGGGGTTCCAATCGCGGTAAACCGGCATCTCGCCGGTGAAATCAATGACAAATCCCTCCCGGCCATCGTTCACGCTCAGCACGCCATCGGCCTGCGTGACGAACGGACCGTCGTACACCTTCGTCCATGTGGCGAAGTCGATCGGCTGTTCATCGTAGGACGCGGTCGCCTGGCGGTTGCCGGGCTTGCGCTGATCCGGGGGTGCGAAGCGCACCGACAGGCGGTTGCCCTCCGGCGTGGTGTAATGCACGACCTCGTCGCCCTCGTCGAGGCCGGCCACCTTGCCGCGGTCGAGATAGGCGAGCATCTGATCGACATCGTCGAACCGCGTCGCGTCCAGCGCGTGGATCACCAGCCCCAGCGCGCGGCCATGCACACGCACCTGCACCTGCGGCGGGTGCTTGCGCGGCTTGCCCTCGGCGGCGCGTCGCTGATTCTCCTGGCGTTGCTTCGGCGTGAGGGCATCGGACTCGATCATCGCCTCGCCGCCCAGCGGCCGGATCGCGACCAGCGTGTCGCCCGCCTCGGCGACGTACCAGTCGCCCAGCTTCTCGGGCCCGGCCGCGCCTTCGGGGATCGTCACGAACAGATAGTCCAGCTCCTCATCGTCCGGCAGGCGGGCGTAGCAGACGAAGATCGGCCCGGCCTGGGCCGATTGGGTGTAACGCCCGCGCGACGCGCCGAAGCCGACGCCCTGCTTGTTCCCGTCAAAATCCGACAGCCGCGGGTGCCCGGCGGTGAACACCAGCCCGCCCTGCGGCGAGGCACAGACCAGCTTGAACCGCGTGAGCTTCCCGCCCAGGCCCTTCCACACGCTGCCCATCGTAAAGCCTTGCGCAACATAAAACGACTCGAAGTTCTGATGCAGCTTCGGGTCGCGGGTGAACCCGGCCCAGTAGTCGGGCTTGGTGTTGCGGAACTCGGCGGGCAAGCCGGGCAGGCGCTTGTGCGCGAGATTGCAGATCACCGCGCTGGGCCGATACGACGAGCTGATCGGCGCGACCGCCGGCCGGAAGTGGCGCAACTGCTCGGCGGTGAGGCGCGGCGCGATGCTGGAGCCGAACCACACGTAGCCGATCTGATCGGTGGCCGAGGTGTGCGGGCCGTCGGCAAAGCCCTCCTGCTCCGGCCCGCCGTACACCCCGTCGGTGTACTTAAGCGCGTAAGCGGTGGCGTACCAGTCGAGCGCGGCCTTGGCGAGCAGGCGCACCTCGGGGTCGTCGGCGAAGTCGTAGAGGTTGAGCATGGCGTAGAAGTGCAGCGCCTGCCACGGGCTGGCGTCCCACGCGCCCTGGCCGCCGACAAACAAACGCTTGACGTACAGGCGCAGGTGCTCCTTGCCGACGGCGACGGTCGCCGCCTCGGTGCCGACCTGCCCCAGCCCGCGGTCGCCGGGGATGATCGGCGGCAGGACGATCGCGCTGCTCCACGCGGTGACGTGGTACTTCTCCGGGCCGCGCGGCTTGGTGTACTGCGGCTGATGGAAGCCTTTCTCATTGAACGTCGCATACGACGCGTCGGTCATGGCCGAGGGGAACAAGCCCAGCAGCCGCGACCAGCTCACCGCCGCTTCGGACCAGTGCTCACTGAGCGAGCGTTCCTCGTTGACGTAACGCGCGGGCGCGGGGTCGGCGGGGTCAACGATCAGGCGGGCGATGAGGTAGTGGTTGAGCAGGTGCGCCCCGCCGCCGCGGGCCCAGTAGCCGCGGCGGAAGCTGTCGGGGTCCTGCGTGAGCAGGCCGTCGAGCGCCGCGGCGGCGCGTTCGCGGAAGCCGGCCTCATCGGGGTAGGTCGTGGGTGACGAGGCGGGCGCGTCGGCTGCGCCGGGGTGCGCGGCCGTCCACGGGTCGGGCAGCGCGGCCGCGGAGATCGGCGGCAGCGTGGCGGGGTCCACCGCCGCCGCCGTGGGCGCGACGGGCTCCTCACGCTCCGCGATCGGCGCGGCGCAGGCCGCGATCGCCAGACAATACGCCATGCATCCGGCCCGGAATGTTCCTCTCATCATTTGCTCCAGGGTTTGTACACCGGCAGGTCGCCGGTGAAGTCGATGATGAATCCTTCGCGGCCGTCGTTGACCGACATCACACCGCCGGACTGCTCGACGTAGCGGCCGCGGATGGCGGACCGGCTCCACGCGGCGGTGTCGATCGGCTCGCCATCCACCGACACCGCCGCCAACCGGTCGCCATGGCGGTCGCCGTCGGGGTCCGGGTTGAAGGTCATGGCGATCTTGCGCCCGGTGCGGTCGGTGTAGGTGACCGTGGGCTTGTCCGCTTCGAGGTCCGACTCCACGTGGTCGGCCACCTCCTCACGACCCGCGTCGGAGATCACTTCGATCACCAGCCCGCCGACACGCTCGCCGCTGGGCAGCTCCCGCGTCTGCGAGCGCAGCGTGCGTGGGATGGCCGCCTTGCCTTCACCCTCGGCGGGGTGTTCGTGGACGGCGTGCCCGAGCCGGGTGACCTTGATCCACACCTTGTCGGTGACGTTGACGCCGATCGATTGATCACGGGCCCAGACCATGGCCGCCTCGGGGAGCGTGAGGAACACATGCTCCGACTCCTCGTCGGCCGGGAGCTTGGCCAGGATGATCGTGGTCGAGCCGACCTGCGCGAACTGCGCGTAGCGGCTGATGCCGTCGGCGTATCCGAGGCCGGTCTTCTTGCCGGTGTGGTCGGACTTGCGCGGGTGCCCCGCGGTCAGCGTCACGCCCCCGGCTTCGGTGGGGACCACGATCTGAAATCGCGATAGTTGCGAGCTGTGCCCGTCCCAGAGCGTGCCCATGGTGAAGTGCTCGTCGAGGTAAAGCGACTCATTCGTCGCGGGTTTGGCGGGGATGGATTGGCCGTGCCAGTAGTTGGCGCGGGTGTTGCGGAACTCGGCGGGCAGCTCGGGCAGTTGCTTGCGCGCGATATTCGTCATCACCGCGTTGGGCCGATACGACGAGGTGATCGGGTGCAGCGTATAGCGGAAGTCACGGGTGTTGTCGGCGGTCAGCGTGCGGTTCCCGCCCCACCACACATAGCCGGTCTGATCGGCGATGGTGCGGTACGGCTGCGTGGCGTGGCCGCGCTGATTGGGCGCGCTGAACACGCCGTCGGTGTACTTAAGCGCGTAGGAGGTGAGCATGCAGTCGAGCCCGGCCTTGGCCAGCAAACGCATCTCGGGGTCGTCCGAAAAATCGTAGATGTTCATCAACCCGTTGGCGGTGAACATGAGGTAGGTGGACGAGTCCCACTCGCCCGCGCCGTGATGCAGCAGCGACTTGACGTAGCTGTGCAGGGTTTCCTTGGCCTTGGCGAGCGTGGCCTCCTTGCTGTTGTGCGACAGGCCTTTGCCCGTGAACTGCGGGATGACCGCGGCGCTGGTCCACCACATGGTCTTGTGGTTTTCGGTGCCGGAGTGGTTGAGGTAGGCGCCGTACCTGGCGCTGGCGTCGGCGAGCTTCTGCTTCGTTTCATCGGTGAGGATCGTCTCGCCGAAGATCGGGTAGAACCGCGCCCAGTTGACCGCGGCGAAGTGGTAGTGCTCCTTGTAGGAGCGGTCGTCGTTCCTGTACTTGACCACCTCGTCGCGATCGACGCCGGTCAGCAGCTTGGCCATCGCGTGGCCGGGCAGGTACTTGCCCGGGTCGCCCCCGGTGAAGTAGCCGCGACGCCATTTATCCAGCCCGCCATCCGCCACGCCCTTGAGCACGAGCTGCGCGCGTTCCTCAAAGCCCGCGGCATCGGGATACGTCGTCGGGCTCGACGCGGGCGCGGCTTCCGCGCCGGGGTGCTCGGCCGTGGCGGGGTCGGGCACGTCCCACGCGACATCCTGCGCAAACGCAGCCCCCGCCAGACCTGATGCCAACACACACACGATCAATCGTTTGTAGTAATTCATCAATCACCTTTCGTTTCGGTTAATGCTTCCGGGGCCACACCTTCGGTCCACGTGATGGCGTCGCCTTCGATCTTAATGGTCAACGTCTCTTGGCCGTCACTTAATTCAAGCGCCCCGCCGTGAACCGCCTGCCGCACGTACGGGGATTCATAGACCGGCCAGTTCTCAAACTTCAGCTCCTGCTGATCGATCCACGCGCGTGGCCGACCGCCGGGTCCGCCCGTGTGCTGCATCTTCAGCTCCTGCCCTTCGAGGGAGGTGAACGACACGGTGCGTTGCTGCGGGTCGAACGCGTCGAGCCGAGGCGTGCAGGTGGCGATCACCGCGTCGGCGAAGGCGTCGAGCGTCGGGTATTGCGGCCGCTGCGCCGCCTGCACCACCCAGCCCCCGAGCCGGCCCGGGCTCACGAGGAAGCGATAGTCCTGCTCGCTCCGGTCGGTGTGGGCTTTGAGGTCGTCGGTGTCGATCGGCGCGGCACCGAGCGGGCGCGTTGCGATGAACGCATCCCCCACTTCCCAGAAGTACCAGCCCTCGCGCACCGTCGGTCGGCCGGCCGCGGCGGGATAGCCGAACACCGAGCGGTGGGCGGTGCGGCCCTTGCCGATCCCCTCGTGGTCGCCCCCGAGATCCGAGTCGTCCTCGGCGTCGACGTAGCAGATGTTGATCGCGGCGCCGCGCGACTGGTGGTATTGATCGTAAGGGGTCCGCCCCTCTAGCGCGAAGTGGCGGTGGTAGCTGTTGCTGATGCCGAACGCGTGAACCGCGCGGCCCGCGCGGGCCGCGAGCTTGAACATGGTGGTCTGCGGCAGGATGGTGCCGGTGGTCCTGATGCCGTCGTCCGGGGTGTAGAGCGTGCCCATCGCGAAGGCGCTATTGATATAGAGGTACTCGTGGGCGTGGTTGTGGTGATCGGCCCAGGTGCCGTCGGTCGCATCCATCTGGTAGCGCGCCTTGGCGCCGCGCGCCTCGTAGGGCAGCGGGACCTGCTTCTGCGCGATGTTGCGGATCACGCGGTGCGGGCGGTAGCCGGACAGCGCGAGGTTCAGCGCGGGGAACGGGTTGGCTTTGACCTGCGGGCGGTCGAGGTAAGGCCCGGCGTCGGACGCTTCCCACCACAGCCAGCCCAGCCAGTCGCTGTACGTGCCGACCGAGTTGTACCCGCCGCGTCCATCGGGCTTGCTGCCGACCGCCTGTTTCGCGAACCCGCGGCTCTCGGGCCCCAGCGACAGGCCGAAGTAGTACTTGCGGGCCATGGCCACGGCGTACCAGTCGAGCATGGCGCGGGCCCAGTCGCGCATCGCCGGGTCCTGCGCAAAGTCGTAGATGTTGGCCCAGCTCGCGGCGCTAAAGCCCAGGTAGGTCGAGCTGTCGTACTCGCCGTTGCCGACGCTGTAGTTGCGGCGGACCTGATCGATCAGCCACGCCCGCTGCCAGGCCAGCGCCGCCTCGCGGCCGTCTTGCGCGCCGGGGAACTCGCCGTCGAGCCGGTCGGCCCAGACGTAACCCGACGTGCGGTTCATCATGTAATGGTTTTCGGTGCCGCCGCCGGTCATGACCTTGTAGAAGTGGCGCACGTCGTATTCGTGAGCCGCGCGGATGTCCTCCGGCAGCTTGTCGGCCAACAGGAAGTACATCCGCGTCTTCTGGAACGACGAGAAGTGGTAGATGCCCCGGTCGTCCTTGAGCTTGTCCACCGCCATGAGGTGGCGGTACATCCGCAGCGCCTGCTCGTCGGCCGGGTCGCGATACAGCCGGGCGATCACCGGACCCATCGCGTACTTGTGGCGGTCGCCCCCGGCACCCCTGAAGTAGTCGCTGCGCTCGAAACGCGCGTGCATGGCGTCCAGGTCAACCTCCGAGGTGGCGCGGATGTAGAAGTCGGCGCGACGCTGGTACGCGGCCTCATCGTCCTGCTCCACCTCCACCGTGGGTGGGGGCGCGGCGTGGGTCGTCCCGAGGATGGCAAACGTGGTGGTCATGGCGGTGATGAATCGTTTGTGCAAGACCATGATAAAACTCCGGGGTTCAGACCTGAAACGCGAAACGGCTTCGCCTAACCCTCGCTGATCTGATCGATCTTGATGTCGATCTCACCGCGGTTGGCGATCTTGCGGACCAGCCCGTCTTCCATCCAGACGATGCGGTCGGTGACGTCGAGCATCTTGTAGTCGTGCGTGGCGCAGATGACGGTGACGCCCTGCTCCTGGTTCATCGCCTTCATCAGGTCGATGATCTCCGCGCCGGTGTGCAGGTCGAGGTTGGCGGTGGGTTCGTCGGCGAGGATGATGGCGGGCTGGTTGGCAAACGCGCGGGCGATGGCGACGCGCTGCTGCTGCCCGCCGGACAACTCCTTGGGCGTGTGCAGGATGCGGTCGCCGAGGCCGACTCGCTTGAGGATCTCCACGCCGCGGTCCTGCGCCTCGTCGGCCGGGACGCCGGCGAAGAGCATCGGCAGGGTCACGTTCTCCAGCGCGGTCATCACCTTGACGATGTTGTAGCTCTGGAAGATGTAGCCGATCTTCCGGCAGCGCAGCCAGGCCAGCTCATTCGCGTCGAGCTGGGCGATGTCGATCTCGTCGATGAACACGCTGCCTTCGGTCGGCCGCGTGAGCCCGCCGATACAGTTGAAAAGCGTCGATTTGCCCGAGCCCGACGGCCCGACGATCGCGATGTACTCGCCGGTGTACACCTCTAATGATACGCCGCCCAGCGCGCGGACCTCGTTCTCCTTGCCCGCGTGATACAGCTTGGTCACGTCCTGCGCCATGACGGTGACATCGACGGCTTCCTCAACATTGGCCAGCCAATCCAATGGGATTTTCGATTTTCGATCTTCGATTTTCGATTGGGGGTTGAACATAGTCATCGCGCAGCCCTCCCCGCCGGGGAATCGAGAATCAAAAATCGAAAATCGAAAATCAACATTACTTCTCCCCCCGCATCGCTTCAATCGGCGGCATCTTGGAGGCGAGGAACGCGGGCAGCGCGGCGCCGAGGCCCGTCAGCGCCAGCGCGATGCCCAGGACCAGCAGCACCCGTAAGGGTAGCCCGACCACCGCGTCGCCGGTCGCGCTGCCCGCGGCGTTGACCGCGAGGCCGGCGATCAGGCCCACCACCGCGCCGCCGACCGCGCCGACCACCCCGACCAGCATCGCCTCGGTGAGCACGCTGAGCAGGATCAGCCGATCCAGCCCGCCGAGGCACTTGATCGTGCCGATCTCGCGGTAACGCTGGGTGACGGCCATGAGCATCGCGTTGAGCACGCCGACCGCCGCGACCAGCAGCGACAGGCTCAGCATGAGCCACCAGCTCTGCAGGTCGGCGTGGCTCTGGCCGCGGGGCGTGGTCAGCAGGAACATCAGGAACGCCGCGGCCGTGGCGACGGTGAGCGCGGTGAGCAACGCGCCGCCCTTGCGCACCTTCAGCGAGGAGATCGCCAGCGACCAGACGACATCCGGCTTCAGCTCCAGGCGTTTGATCTCCCATTGCCGCTGGCTCATCACATCGCCCCCTTCACGCTGAGGTAGAGGAAGTTGACCGCGATGGCGAACATGCCGCAGAGCCCCATCCCCGCGCCGAACCCGGCCGCGAGGATCGGCGCGTAGTTCACCCACTGCTCCTTGCCGAACTTGCGGGCGAAGACGTAACGGCCGAGCACCGCGCCGATGAACAGCGGGATCGCCATGTGCGGGTAGCCGTTCATCGCGCCCAGCCCGCCGTAGATGTACTGCGTGGAGATGCCCACCCAGCTAAAGAGGCTAAAGAGCAGCACCGTGCCGACCGTCGCCCCGGCGATCACCTCGGGCTTGAGCGCCTGCAGCAGCACCGAGTCGCCCTCGGCCAGGCCCGAGGCCCACACCGCCTTGAGCACCGCGAACTGCGGCCAGAACTTCTGCACGTACGGGTAACTGTCCGAGGGGATCGGCCCGAGGCTGGTGATGTAGCTCCAGAAGATCAGCGACGCGACCGCCAGCAGCGGGAAGATCAGCAGCTCCGCCTTGATCAGCGAGGTGAACTTGGTGCGGGTGAGCTGGGTCTCGCGCAGGCGGTCGGCCATGTTGCCGTAGTTTTGCAAGGGCAGCGGGGCGAACCAGATATCGACGCGCTTGTAGCCGGAGGTGAAGATCGCGGCCTCGGCGAGCATGGGGATGCCGGCGTGCTGGCCCGCGATGCCGGACATCCGCGCGTTGATGTAGGTGTTGATCGGCG
>CAZTLX010000016.1:0-32048 GCA_964614575.1 uncultured Phycisphaeraceae bacterium
GGGCCGCGGCGCTGGACCTCGGGGCCTTCACCGGCTTCCTCTACGGGTTCAACGAGCGCGAGCGGATCTACGACATCATGGACTACATCTCCGGGCAGCGGTTCCACCCGGACTACACCCGCGTCGGCGGGGCCATGATGGACCTGCCAGATGAAGAAGTCTTCAAAAACATGATCAAGCGGTTCATCCGCGAGCAGTTGCCCCCCGCCATCGCCGACATCGAGGGCCTGCTCAACAAGAACCGCATCTTCCGCGAGCGGACCGAGGGCATCGGCACGGTGTCGCACGACGAGGCGATCGCCTGGTCGCTGACCGGCCCGATCGCGCGGGCCTCGGGCGTCAAGCGCGACCTGCGCAAGGACGAGCCTTACCTCTGCTATGCCGGCAACTGGGACGGCCAGGGCGCCGAGCCGGTCGATTTCAAAGTGCCGATCGCGCACGGCGGCGATGTGTTCGCCCGCTTCCTGGTCCGCCTCGAAGAGATGAAACAGTCGGTCCACATCATCGAGCAGCTCATCGACAACATCCCCGGCGGGCCGATGAACACGTTCGACGATGGCAAGATGGTCAAGCCCAGCAAGGCGCAGGTCTATGGCTCGATCGAGGGGCTGATCCAGCACTTCGAGCTGGTGATGACCAACCGCAAGTGGGAAGCCCCGGTCAACGAGGTCTATGCCGCGACCGAATCGGGCAACGGTGAGCACGGGTTCTACATCGTCGCCGACGGCGGCCCGGTCCCTTGGCGCGTCCGCCACCGCCCGCCCAGCTACATCCACTTCAGTTGCCTGCCCAAGATGCTCGAAGGCCACACCCTGGCCGATACCGTGGCCGTCATCGGCAGCCTGAACATTATTGCAGCGGAGTTGGATCGATAATTTTTTTGATTTTCGATTGGTGATTTTCGATTGGTCACCACGCCGCATCGAAAGTCGAAAATCAGACATTGAAAATCGGAGCACACGATGGCTTGGATCACCAAAAACTCCGGCAGCATGACGATCGACCGTCGCGACACGCCTTGGGTCGATGAACAGGTCGCTGCGGAAATCAAAGCGGCCCTGGATCGCTACCCCACCAAGCGCGCCGCGACGATGCCGGCGCTGCACGCGGTGCAGGATAAGCACGGCTGGATCCCCTATCAGGCGATCGAGGAGATCGCCGAGCTGGTCGAGACCTCGCCCGCTGAGGTCATGGACACCGCGACGTTCTACGAGGAATACTTCCTCCAGCCGCGCGGCAAGTACACGGTCTGGGTCTGCCAGTCCATCTCCTGCGAGATCATGAACGCCGACGCGATCATGGAAGCGGTGGAAGACAAGCTGGGCATCGGCGCGGGCGAGACGACCGAGGACGGCAAATTCACCCTGATGCACGTCGAGTGCATCGGGGCCTGCGGCGGCGCGCCCTGCGGGCTGGTCAACCACAAGCTGGTCGAAAACCTCACCCCCGAGAACGTCGGCAAGATCATCGACGAACTGGACTAATCGGCCATGGCCTGGTTCCAGAAATTCTGCCGCGACTCCGGGCTGATGATCCACAACATCCTGCACCCGGACCACGAGAAACGCGAGATCAGCCGCAAGACCGAACAGAAGCAGGTCAACGACAAGGTCACGCTAAGGCGCACCACGATCGAAGAGATCGAGATCAAGCAGAGCCAAGACGATCAACAGGTTTAGCGGGCGGGCCTTGCCCGCCGCTCGAACAACAGGTATGTCCATGCCCCTCGAAAACCCCATCCTCTTCAAGCGCATCCCCACCCCGCCGTGGGGCGACTTCTCCGACCGCCACTACGTCGGCTACGACGAATTCATCAAGACCGGCGGCTACGTGGCGCTCGACAAGTCGCTGGCGATGGACCCCAAAGACGTCGTCGAGCAGGTCAAAGCCGCCGAGCTGCGCGGCCGGGGCGGCGCGGGGTTCCCCGCCGGGATGAAGTGGTCGTTCCTCCCGCCGGAAGACGGGCAACGGCGATACCTGGCGATCAATGCCGACGAATCCGAGCCCGCGACGTTCAAGGACCAGGTCCTGATTACCTTCGACCCGCACGCGGTCATCGAAGGCATCGCGATCTGCATGCACGCCTGTCGGCTGGACACCGCGTACTTCTACATCCGTGGCGAATATCACCACCACCGCGAGGCGTTCCAGAAAGCGATCGACGAGGCCTACACCCACAAAGTCTTCGGCGAGGGCAGCAAGCTCGGGCAGATCAACGGCCGCTGGCCCGATCTGTTCATCCACCGCGGCGCGGGGGCGTACATCTGCGGGGAGGAGACGGGGCTGCTTGAATCGCTCGAGGGCAAGCGCGGCTGGCCCCGCATCAAGCCGCCGTTCCCCGCCGTCGCGGGCGCGTTCGGCCGCCCCACCATCATCAACAACGTCGAGACGCTCGCCTATGTCGGCCCCATCATGGAGCAGGGTGCCGACTGGTTCAAGAGTTTGGGCAAGGGCCGACCGGAAGGCGCGCCGCCGCAGGTGCCCGCGTCGTTCGGCACCAAACTCATGGGCATCTCCGGCCCGGTCAAACGACCGGGCGTGTATGAAGAAAACCTCGGCATCACGGTGACCGAAGTCATCGACCGCCTCGGCCGGGGACCGCGCGACGGCGTGGCGATCAAGGCCTACTTCCACGGCGGGATCAGCATGGGCGTGATCACCCAGGAAGAGGCCCAGGCCGGCGCAACGCTGGACTTCGACATCGGCAAGAAGTGGAACAACCTCGGCCTGGGCACCGCGTGCATCACGGTGATCCCCGAGAGCTTCTCGATGGTTAAGGCTGCGCGCAACGTGGCGCGGTTCTTCAGCCACGAAAGCTGCGGCCAATGCACCCACTGCCGTGAGGGCACCAACTGGCTCTACAAGATGCTCTCCCGCATCGAGGCCGGCGACGGCACCACCCGCGACCTCGACATGCTCCTGGAACTAAGCAGCAGCATGGGCTCGATGCCCGGCAACAACATCTGCGGCCTGTCGGACGGTGCCAACTGGGCGGTGCGCACCATCGTCAACAAGTTCATTTCCGAGTTCGAGGCCGTGGTCAGCAAACCGACCGGCGTGAGCCTGGCGGTGGTGGGCTGACGCGCCCCACATCGCCCCGCGCCCCGTGAAGTGCCGCGTGAGGCGGTCGATATAATGGCGAGCATGGAAAAGGTGGCCCGCATCTTCAAGCTTGGCGATCCCACGCCGGAGCGGGAGCGGTTGGAATACTGGCGGTCTCGGACGTCGCGAGAGTGCTTTGCCGAGGTCGAGGAGATACGTCGATTTGAGCACCGAGTTCTACCAAGACTGGAAAGAACTGCTCGCGTTGTTCAACGAGCATGAGGTCAACTATATGATGGTCGGCGGGTTGGCGGTTTCACAGCACGGCTTCCCCCGGTACACCAAAGACCTTGATCTGCTTGTTGAGCGCACGCCGCGCAACGCCGCTCGTATCCTTGCCGCACTTGAGGCATTCGGATTCGGGGGGATCGGTCTTAAAGAGGAAGACTTCATCAAGGTTGGCAATTTCATACAGTTGGGCTATGAGCCCGTCCGTGTCGATTTGATCACGTCTATCGACGGGGTTGAATGGGATGAGGCTGATGCGGGGAAGATTGTTGGCGATTTTGATGGCGTGCCTGTTCCGGTGATCGGGCGAGAGGAATTGGTCAAGTCCAAACGCGCCGCCGGCCGTCCCGAAGATCTTCTCGATATCCGCAAGTTGGGTGAAGATGTTTAAGTCGCCCGGCGACTTGATTGAGCAAGGCATCGCCGCCGGCCACCACCTCGGGGCTCAGCTCGTCGCGTCGCTGCGGGGTGAAACCGTGATCGACCTGACGATCGGCGAATCCGCGCCCGGCGTGGCGATGACGCCGGACACATTGATGGTCTGGAAGTCCGCGACCAAGCCGATCGTCGCGGCGGCCGTCATGCAGTGCGTGGAGCGTGGCGAGGTCGGGTTGGATGATCCGGTGGTTAAACACCTGCCGGCGTTCGCGGCTGGGGGCAAAGACGCGATCACCCTCCGACACCTGCTCACACACACCGCCGGTTTCCGCTCGGCCGCGTTCCGCTTCCCCGACGACCCGTGGCAGACGATCATCGACGCGATCTGCGCAACGCCACTGGAGGAAGGCTGGCGACCAGGCAAGACGGCGGGGTATCACGCGATGACCAGTTGGTTCATCCTCGGCGAAGTCATCCAGCGCGTGACGGGCGAATACCTGCCCGAACTGCTGCGCGAGCGGTTGCTGCTGCCGCTGGGCATGGGCGACTGCTACGTCGGCATGCCCCCGGAAGATTTCGCGCGATACACCGACGCGGGGCGGATCGGCACCCTGCCGCGCCTGGCCGGGGGCGAGGAATCGCCCGACCTGGACCCGGGCGAGAGCCACACCGAGGCGTGGCTGACCGCATGCTCACCGGGGTCCAACGGCATCGGCCCGATGCACCAACTCGTGCGGTTCTATCGGATGCTTCTTCATGGCGGCGAACTAAACGACATACGGGTGCTGCAACCCGACACCGTCGCGCAGATGACCCACCGCCACCGCGCGGGCAGGTTCGACCTGACGTTCCAGTACCGCATGGACTGGGGCCTGGGCCTGATCCTCGATAAACCCGCTTCCGCCAAGCGCGGCCGCATGCCCTACGGCTACGGTCGCCATGCCTCGCCGCAAACCTTCGGCCACGGCGGCGTGCAGTCCTCCGCCGCGTTCGCCGACCCGGCGCATGGACTCGCGGTGGCGGTCGCCTTCGCGGGCATGCCGGGGGAGCAGATTCACCAACGGCGGATGGACGCGCTGCTCACCGCGGTGTACAAATCGTTGGGGTTAACGTCTTCTTGAATCGCAAGACAAGCACGAGGTCTCGCGAAGCCGCGAGCGGGTCAGGCTCCCATCGCGGAGTAGTGCTTGAGGCCGCGCCGCCAGAGGATGCGGTTGATGATGAAGAACACGACCAGCCACGCGGTGAGGACCACGAAGCCGCGGACGATCGGCACCTCGCCACCGGTCAGCAGCGTCGCGGGGAACCAGAGCATGTAGGGGAACGGCGTCGCCATCGCGATGTCGAATAGCAGCGGTGACCAGGCCCGCAGTTCTTCCAGCGGAAACAGAATGCCCGAGAAAAACATGAACGGGATCATGAACAGCTCATCCACCCGCACCACGCGCTCCAGCCAGAACGCGAGCATCGCCAGTGAATATTGCAGCGCGTAGCGGCAGCAGAACGCGAGGTACACCGCCGCCACCGCCAGCGCGGCGCGGTCCCACCCCGGCGCCCAGAGGCCCGGCGACTCCTGCGAACCCAGAAACGCGCTGGGGAAGATCGCGAAGCACAGGCCGATGAGCCCGACCGCGATGGGCAACCGACACGCCTGCTCGCTGAAGTGCGCGATGAAGAAGCCCCAGCCCGGATCGATCGGGTGCAGCAGCCGCGGCGACAGCCGTCCCTCCACCACGTGCCACTCGAAGTCGTAGATCACCCACACGATCGAGAACTGGCGGATGAGATAGACCGCGATGAAGTAACGCGCGACCTCGGCGCTGCTCATCACGAAAGCGCCATTGGCCGCGGCCTCGGTCCACACGCCCATCATGATCAGCGGCAGCGCTGTCGCGACCGCCCACAGCATGATCTCCCCGCGATACGCGGTCATCAGGCCGTAATACACAACGAAGTAGGCGGAGAACTTTCGGAGCATGTTTATCCACAGATTGGCACAGATCAACACAGATTAAAGCAAAAAAAGCAGGTTAACCACAGATTGCGCAGATGACACAGATTTCATACAAGGGTGGCCACAAGAATGCACAAAAGGCACAAAAGTAAGCGTGCATTGTTGTGTGCTTTTTGTGCCTCTTTGTGGCGAACCCGACTTTGATCTGTGTCATCTGTGAAATCTGTGGTTAACTTGCGTTTTCTTGCCCGCCTTGATCGCTGTCAATCGGTGGTTAAACCCTCCTCCGACGCGAATACCCGCGCGATGACCTCCTCGATCGGTGGGTCGGTCACGGTCAGGTCGCGCACCGCCAGCTCGCCCAGCAGGCGGGTGACGCTGTGCGTGAGCGTGTCGCGCTGAACCAGCAGCCGCACCTCCCGGCCGTCGATCGCCTCCACCTCGCCGTAAGCGCTAAAATCCGAACCTTCCGGTGGGGGCGCGGCCAGCTCCAGCTTCACCTCGCGGAAGGGTGCGAAGCGCTCGGTCAGCCCGGCCAGCCGGCCGTCGTACATGATCCGCCCGTGGTGGATCAGGATCACCCGGTCGCACAGCGCGGTGATGTCGGCCATATAGTGGCTGGTCAGCAAAATCGCCGCCTCGTGCTTAGCATTGTATTCACGCAGGAACTTACGCACCGCCGCCTGCGCGTTCACGTCCAGCCCCAGCGTCGGCTCATCGAGGAACAGCACCTTCGGGTGGTGCAAAAGCGCCGCGACCAGCTCGCACTTCATCCGCTGGCCCAGCGACAGCTTCCGCACCGGTTGGGTCAGCTCCTTATCCAGTTGCAGCAGCGCGGCCAACTCATCGATCCGCCGCTTCGCCTCGGCGTCGGGCACCTGATACACCGCGGCGTTGATCTTCAGCGAGTCGAGCGCCGGCAGGTCCCAGATCAACTGCTGCTTGTTGCCCATCACCAGGGTGATCTGCCGCAGCAGGTCGTGTTTGCGTTTGAATGGCTCGTAGCCCAGGACACTGACCCGCCCGCCGCACGGGTAGATCAACCCCGTGAGCATCTTGAGGGTCGTGGTCTTGCCCGCGCCGTTCGGGCCGAGGAACCCGACGATCTGCCCCGGCGCGATGTCGAAGCTCACGCCGCGCACCGCCGCGATATCACGGTGACGCCGATGCACGAAGTGGCGCAGCGTGCCCCGCAGCCCCGGCTGCTTGTCGGACACGCGGAACGTCTTGGCGAGTTGATCGACCCGGACCACGGGCACTGCGGCAGGCATGCGGAGATTCTAACCACACCGGCCTGCTAAGATATCCGCATGAGATCGCTTTCTTTCATGGCGTTTTGGGCGTGCGTCATCCTCAGCTCGGCGACGTGGAGCCTGGCCCAGGAACCGAACCCGCCGTTGGTGGACGATGCCGGCGCGCTGCTGGGCCAGGGAGACACCCCCGACTCCCCGCAAACGCCCCAGACCCCAAACGACCCGCAAGCCGACCCCGCCGCGATCGATGATTCCATCGATCTGGCCACCGACGAGCTGCGGCGGGGGAACTGGGCGGGGGCGGCCGAAGCGATCTGGAACGCCCGCCTGTTCAATGCCGGCAACACCGCCATCCACGTGAACCAGCTCATCATCGCCCTGATAGTGCTGATCGTCGGCCTCATGATCGCCCGGCGCATCGCCCGTATCGCCCGCGGCCGGCTCATCAAGTTCAGACGCGTCGATGCCCACGCCGCCGCCCTCATCCAACGCCTGCTCTACTACGTCCTGGTCGTGATCGTCGTGCTCATCGCCCTGCCCATCGCCGGCATCCCCATCACCGTCTTCACCGTCCTCGGCGGCGCGGTGGCGATCGGCGTCGGCTTCGGCGCGCAAAACCTCTTCAACAACCTCATGTCCTCTCTCATCATCATGATCGAGAAGCCGATCCGCATCGGCGACATCATCGAGATTGGCGGCCTCGACGAGGGACGCGTCGAAGACATCGGCAACCGCTGCACCCGCGTCCGACGCTCCGACGGCATGGACGTCCTGATCCCCAACTCCCACTTCCTGGAGAACCACGTCGTCAACTGGACCCTCTTCGACAACCAGGTCCGCGGGTCGGTCGAGGTCGGCGTGGCCTACGGCTCACCGACCCACCGGGTCCGCGACCTGATCATGCACGCCGCCTCTGAACACCCCAAGGTCCTCACCGCGCCGGCTCCGATCGTCCTCTTCGAGTCGTTCGGAGACAACTCGCTGGCCTTCAAGCTGATGTTCTGGGCCGACATCTCCGCCCCCATGCAACTGCGCGTCATCTGCTCCGACCTGCGCTACACCATCGACGACCTCTTCCGCGACGCCGATATCACCATCAGCTTCCCCCAGCGCGATGTCCATCTCGACTCGCTCTCGCCGATCGAAGTGCGTATGGTCCACGATCCCGCCTGAGCCTCGCCGATGCCCGCCTCCTGCGCCGAACGACCCGCCTATGCCTCACGCAACCCGAAGCGGCGGAAGGGTGGAGCGAGTGAGAAGCACGGCCCACAATCGGCGGGGGCCGCTACCCGACGATTCAAGAACAGAAAGTCACTGATAGGCGGAGCATTCCCGAATTCTGATCGAAGGCTTGCTTCCGTTGCGCTTGCCGCGTGCGAATGAAGCTGCAGAGTAGATCGGCCTGCTCGAAAAGCACCTCATCGCTGAGCGGTCAACGGCGACGGCATGGGCACCCTCGCCGACGGCTCCGGGTCAGATGTTTTCGTGGCCCCGAGGGGGTGATTCAAACGGTTGCAGCCAAAAGCAAGCACCACCAGCACGGTCACGGCGCATCGCTTGATCAGGTCATCCCTTGCGTGATCGGCTCCACATCGTGCCATGCAAGACCTCGCTGTTTGGCCCTTGGCGGCCGCGGGAAAAGCGGATTCGACGGAACGGGTGCGGGGGTCAGGCTTCATGAGCCAACGGGTGATCGTCTGCGACGAAATACGTTTACCCCGCTAACGCCTGATAGAGCAGGCCCGGCTCGAGGTCTTCGACGGGCTCGCTCGCGTCGGCACCGGCGCGGGCGAGCACCGCGGCGGCGGCGGCGTAACCGCTGCGGACCGCGCCCTCCATCGTCGCGGGCCAGCCGGTATCGACCCAGTCGCCGGCCAGCAGGAGGTTGGCGATCGAGCCGGTCGTGGTCGGGCGCAGGTCATCGACGCCCGGCTGGACCGAGAACGTCGCCCGCTTCTCTTTGACCACCCGGCCGTGGACCAGCACCGCCTCCGCGAAGCCGGGGACGAGCTTGCGGCACTCGCGCATGGCGAGGGTGAGGATGTCGTCGGCAGAGCGATCGACCAGGCCGTGGGCGGCGCTGATCACGCCGTGCAGGTGCCGCGTGCCCGCGTGCTCGCCCTGCCTCACGGTGCCTTTGTTGAACACCCAGTGCAGGGGGCTGTCGCGGAGCACGACGTGGGGCAGCGACATCACATCGCCTTGCCCTTCGGAGGGTTGAACGAACAGGTGGATGCCGATGATCGGGCTGACTTGCAGATCGTCGAGCACGGCGAGGCGCGGGTCGGCGTCTTTCATGTTCGCCGGCGTGAGCTTGCTGAGGCGATCAAATGGCACGGCGCTGATGAAGGACGAGCCGGCGATCTCCTGGCCGTCGGTCAGGCGGATCGCGGCGACCTTTTCCCCGTCGAACACGATCGACTCAGCGGCGGTGCCCGCGAGCACGCGCCCGCCGGCGGCGGTGATGACCTGTTCGGCCGGGTCGTAGAGGTCTTCGAGCGGCACGGTGGGCAGGCCCATCTCGTAGGCCTCGCCGCGGAAGAGGAAACCTTCCTGGAAGACCTGGATCGCGTAGCTGGCGGCGACGTTGTCGATCGTCTCGTTGCAGGCGCTGACGATGACGACCTTCCAGAACTTTTCGATGACGCTGGCCGGCTGGCTTTGCTCGGCGAGGAAATCGGCGAAGCTGAGGTCGGCGTAGAGGTCGCGGTTGCGGCGGCTGATCTGGAGGATCGAGAGCATGCCGCGGGCGATGGCGAACTTCTCGCCCAGGGTCAGCCCCTTGAACTTCCACAGAGATCGGACCAGGTGCATGGGGGCGGGCAGGTCGTCGCCTTCGAGCGTGTCGATCTGCTGGTGTCCCGCGTCGTCGCGGTAGGCGAAGTAGAGCTTGCGGTGCCACTCGACGCGGTCGGCGACGCCGAGGCGTTCGTAGAAGTCGAGCAGGTTGGTGCAGGCGCGGAGCAGGACGTGCTGGCAGTTGTCGAGGGTGTCGCCGGTGGCGGGGTCCTCGAAGCTGGTGGCCCGTCCGCCGAGGCGTTTGCGGGTTTCGAGGAGGGTGACGGGCACGCCCTGACGGGCGAGCGACACGGCGGCGGCGAGGCCGGCGAGGCCCCCGCCGATGACGACGGTGGGGTGATCGATGGCGGTCGGGTGTTCTGCGTGGGGGGTCATGGGGGTAGTTTATCGAGTCGCGGGAGCATGGGCACTCAAGTGCTCCCGCCGGGGTCAGTTTTTGAGCACCGCGCGCAGGGCGACGCCGGCTTTGGTGGGCAGGGTCAGACTCACGCGGCGTTGCAGCACCTGCCGGGGGTCGCGTGCGATCTTGTCGAGCAGCTTTTCGTAGATACGCATGATGGCCCAGCTTGTGGGCCGGCAGTTGGGGGTGACCAGCGCGTCGAGGTCGGCGGAGGCGCTGTAGCAGCCGCGGGCGCGTTCGATCTGAAAAGCCATGAGCTGGTCGAACGCGGCGGACGGCTTGCCCGCGGCGAGTTGTTCCGGGGTGACGCCGAAGCGGGCGAGGTCTTCGGCGGGCAGGTACACCCGGCCGCGCTGGGCGTCTTCGCGCAGGTCGCGGAGGATGTTGGTCAGTTGCAGCGCGAGGCCGCGCTGCGCGGCGAGTTGGCGGGCGTGAGACGCCTCGGCCTCGGGGGTTGTTCCCCAGACGGCGATGCACACCAGCCCGACCGTCGAGGCCACGTTGTAGCAGTAGCCCCGCAGTTGCTCGAAGGTGTCGTAGCGGTGGGTGATGAGGTCGGCGCGTTGGCCGTCGAGCATGGCGTGCAGGTCGGCCGGGTTGATCGGGTAGTTGCGCATGACGTGGACGAATGCCGGCCAGACGCTGGGCTCGGTGGGGTCCAGCACTGCGTCGGCATCCCCGCCCCCGGCCCCGTCATCACGCGCGAGCGCAATCGCCTCGTCCATCCTGCCGCGGAAGATTTCGATGCTTTTTCGTCGCTGCTCGGTCGCGTCGGCTTCGCTCTCGTCGATCAGGTCGTCGCAGGCGCGCATGAAGGCATAGACGGTGTAGATCGCCGCGCGCTTGGGCTGCGGCGTGAGCTTCATGCCGTGGTAGAAGTTGCCCGCCTGCGTGCGCGCGACGCGTTCGCAGAAGGCCAGCGACGCGGCGACGCGGGGCGAGGCGGGCACCGAACGGGGCACGGGTTGGGGCAGGGGGTCAGCCAAACGGCAGCAGTTTACCGGCGACCGCGCGCAGCATCAGGCCCGTCTTGGTGCCGCGGCTAAGCGACGGCCGGGCGGTCAGCGTGTCGTAGCCACGCTTCTGGATCATCTTCAGGATCGATTCGCCCCCGAGGGTGAAGAGCTTGATGTCAACCCGTACGTCCCGCGGCACGCGCGGCCAGAGCTGCCGTCCCTCGGCGAACAGCGGCCAGGTCCGCCCGACCAGCTCGCGCAGCGTCGCGCGATACGCGGGGAGCAGTGCGCTGATGCCCGCGGTGGGTATCTCGACACAACCACAGTCGTCCCCCGCCGCGGCGTCGGCCTTCACCGCCTCGACCAGCAGCCCGCGGCTTAGCCGGTGCTTGCCCGCCACGTCCGCCGGTAGATAGACGCGGTCACGCTCGATGATGTCCCGCCGCACATCCTGCCAGAAGTTGGCTAACTGCAAGGCGGTGCAGGTCGCGTCGCTGAGGCGCTGGCTCTGGGCGTCGCGATTGCCCACGAGATACAGCACCAGCCGACCGACCGGGTTCGCGCTGCGGGTGCAATAGTCGAGCAACTGGTCCCAGGAGTCGTACCGCGTAACGGCCTGGTCCTGGACGAAGGCATCGATCAGGTCGTCGAACGGTTGCCGCGGCAGGTCGTGCTTCACGATCGTGCCGCGCAGCGCGACGAACACCGGGTGCCGGGGCTCGTCGGCGTAGCACAGGTCCAACTCATGCCGCCACCAATCGAGCAGTTCACAAGCCTTCCGGGGGTCGCCGGTTTCATCACCGAGGTCATCTGCCCAGCGGCAGAAGGCATAGACGTGTCGGAAGTCATCGCGCAGGCGTTTGGGCAGCAGCTTCGAGACGACGGTGAAATTCTCGTAGTGCGTTTCGGTCAGCTCGCGGGTGTAGTCGGAGGCTTGCGCAGCGGTGAGTTGCTCGCAATGATCCGGGCCGAAGCGGTCGAGTTGGTTGAGGACGCGTGAGGGCATGAATCACCGACAGCATATTACGCGGAGGCGTGATCGCCTGACTCGGCGGCGGGATGTGAAGCCGTCGCGACTTGCGCTTGATTGCTATGCGTCAGCGCGAATTCCGCGATCGCCGGGCCGTTCCAGCGCCAGGCACCGCGTCGGGCGGCGATCTTGCGAGCCGTGAGTTTGCCCTCGGCCAGCACCACCCCGCGAGGTCGGCCGGGGATGCCGAAGGAGCCGGTGTTGATGAAGGTGCGCTGCTTGTCGCGCCAGATGCCGGCACGGTGGATGTGGCCGAAGATGAAGAACCGCGCATTCGGCGAGACCCGAGCGGCGTGTTTCATGGCGTAGCGCGGCATGACTTGCCAGTAATACGCGGCCCAGATCGCCTGGTGCGCGATGTCCCACGCCCGGCGCGGGCCGCGGGGATACACGGGCGGGGCCACCTGTTCATCGAAGCTCGCGTGCAGCATCACGCCCGCGGCATATGGGTGCTCATGCCCGGCATACTCCTGCCAAACGTTCTCCGCCTCCGCGTGCTCGCGCACCCGCCGCCAATCCAGCTCGCGCTGGTGCCGCCGCCGACCGGCCCAGGGCGAGATGCCCGGGTGGATGTGGTCGCCGTGGGTCAGATGAACCTGCCCGTCGGCCAGGTCCAGTGAGCGTAGCGGGCTGATCAGCGGGTCGTGGTTACCGGCCAGCAGCGTCAGCTTCACGCCCAGTTCATCACAGAGCGTACCCAAGGCTTCGACCTGCCGCGCCGCCTCCTCCCGCAGGTGCGGATAGACGCCCTCGGCCACGTCGCCGTTGATGATCAGGCGATCCACGCCTTCGAGCAGCGGCCGCAGCATCGCCGCGGACCGCGCCCCGCCGTGCGTCTTGCCCAGGTGCGTGTCGGAGAGGATGAGGGTGGCGGAAGCGAGGGGCATGGTTTGGTTATACGCCGCAGGCGCGGGGGCGGGTCTGGGGTGGCCTCGTCCCCCGCCGCGGCTCTGCTATTCTGTCGGCTTGCAGGACTTTACCTCATGAGCCAAACCCCCTTTCGTATCGGCATGATCGGTTGCGGCACCGTCGGTGGCGGCGTGGCGAAGCTGTTGACCGAGCAGCGCGAGCTTTATCACCACCGTCTCGGACGCACGATCGAGCTGACGCGTGTGCTGGTCCGCGACCCCGGCAAGGCGATCGCAAGGGGTGGCGTGAGCGCGGCGCAGGTGACCGACGACGCCGAGGCGTTCTTTGCCGAGCATTACGACGCGGTGATCGAGGTCGCGGGGGGCACGGGCGTGGTCGGCGATTATGTGCGCCGGGCGCTAGCGCAGGGCCGGCACGTGGTGACCGCAAACAAGAGCCTGCTGGCGGCGCACGGGCGTGAGTTGTTCAAGCTGGCGCGGGAGCATGACGCGTCGATCGCTTTCGAAGCATCCTGCGGCGGAGGCATCCCGTGCGTGACCGCGATCCAGACCGGGCTGACCGCCAACGAATACCACGGGCTCTACGGCATCCTCAACGGCACGTGCAATTACATCCTCACCGAGATGACCCACAAGGGCCGCACCTACGCCCAGGCCTTGGCCGAGGCGAAAGAGCTGGGCTACGCCGAGGCCGACGAAACGCTCGATGTCTCGGGCAAAGACGCGGCCCAGAAACTGGCGATCCTCGCGAGCCTGGCGTTCGACGCGAACCTGCACGAGGACCACGTCCCCTGCACCGGCATCGACGGGCTGGACCTGTTGGACATCGAGCTGGGTGCGAAGCTCGGCTACGACATCAAGCTGCTGGCGACCGCCGAGCGCTGGCCCGGCAGCGCGTGGATCGCGCTGAGCTGCCGGCCGTGCTTCATCCACAACGACGACCTGCTGGCGGATGTGGGGGGATCGTTCAACGCCCTGCTGCTTGATGGCCACGCGGTCGGGCAGACGATGCTCTACGGCCGCGGGGCCGGCGCACTGCCCACCGCCTCGGCGGTGGTGTCGGACCTGATCACCGTGCTGTCCGGCGGCTACCCGGCGTTGTTCGCAAACCTGCGCCTGTCGCCGGACTGCCAGCCCGAGCCGAAGCTGGTCGAGCCGGCCGACATCGAGAGCCGTTTCTATATCCGCATCGATGCGCGGGACGTGCCGGGCGTGATGGCGAAGGTGACCAAAGCGCTGGGCGATCGCAACATCTCGCTCGCGTCGATGCTCCAGCCCGAATCCAACGCCGGGCAGGTGGTGCCGGTGGTCATCACGACGCACACCGCGCGGCAGGGCGACCTGTTGGCGGCGACCGATGACATCGCGCAATTGGGGGAAATCACCGGCAAACCCGTGGTGATCCGGATCATTGATCTGCCGCGGGGGTGAGTCGAAGGCAATCAGAGGGGCGCTTCGTGCCGCCCGCTAAACGGGTTTGAAGGCACCGATCAACTCGGGCAGTCGGGTGGTGAACGCGCCTTTGGTCAGCACCTGATCCGCGCCCTTGTTTTGTGCGGCCATGAGCAGATCAGTCAGGACGTGGCTCGCGAAGCAGATCACGGGCAGCGACGCGTCGTGGGCCTTGGCCAGGCCGATCATCGCTAGCGTGTGTTCGCCGGCTTCGAGGTCGATCAGCACCGCCCGCACCGCATCGTTAGGCTTACCGTCCTCGACGCGGTTCAAACGGTTCGTGAGCATCGCCGCATCGCGCACCGGGCGGCTGACGACACCCAGAACCTCGGCGGTCGAGCGCACCTTCGTTGCAAAAATCAGGTCGCTGCAGCAATAGACAATCATGGCGGTAGTGTAGCGGGTGGCACGAAGTGCCCCTGTCTTGAATTCCGAATGTCGAAGTCAGAATGACGAGCGGCGAACGACCCGCATTTCAATCGACATTCTGGTTTCGTCATTCGGAATTCCTTCCGTGCCGCCCGCTAAGCGCGGTACAGGCCGTGTTCGCGGATGTACTGCGCCACGGCGGGCGGGACCAGATCGTCGATCGTTCGGCCCGACGCGACGCGCTCGCGCACGGCCGTGGAACTGATCGCCATCGCCGGCACGTCGATCAGTCGGCGCGACCAGGCATGACGCGACCCGACCGGCATCGCCTCGAGCACCGATGCTTCGGTTTCCGGCGGACGCACCATGACCACCGGTTCGGCCAGTTCGACGATCCGCCGCGCGTCCTTCCACTGATCGAAGATCAGCATCTGATCCGAGCCGATCAGCAGGCGCATGCGTGCCTGCGGCTGCAGATACCCGGCCAGCCATTCCAGCGTGTCCACGGTGTAGCTCGGCTGGTTGGGCCCGCGCTGTGCCTCGTAATCCAGCACCATCGCCCGCGGGTCGTCGGCCACCACCAGCCGCGTCATCGCCAGGCGGTGCGATGCGTCGGTCTGAGGCTGGTCCAGCTTGTGCGGGGCGCGGCCGGCGGGGATATACGCGACGGCGTCATACCCCAACCGCCCAAGCACCAGCGCCGGCAGCTTGACGTGCGCCCACTGCGGCGGATCAAAACTGCCGCCGAAGACGATCAGACGCCTAATATTCGACAAATCCATCGCGCCAAGATAACCCAAGGCACCCGCTCACGCCTCGCGCAACGCGTCGAGCAGGGCTTGTTCAACGCGCGGCGCGACCTCATCGACCGACGCGTCGATCTTCGCCCCCGCGGCCCGCGCGTGCCCCCCGCCGCCGAACTGCGCCGCCAGTTCCGAGACGTTCACCGGCTTGGGCCCGGGCTTGGAGCGCAGGCTCAGGCGTGTGATCGGTTGATCCGGATGCTCGGGGTTGGCGTGCTCGACGATGAGCACGATCGCCTCGATCGTGCCGACCTGCTGGGGGATGTCGATCAATCGTTCGGTTTCTTCCTCAAGCGCGCCGGTCTCGGTAAAGTCTTTCTTGCGCAGCGTCATGGTCGCGGCCCGGCCGTCGGCCAGCAGTTTCAGAGATGCCACCGCGCGGATCAGCAGCTTGAGTTTCTCGGGGCGTTCGGATTGCTCGGTGCGGGCGTAGAGGTCGGTGTGGCTGACGCCGCGCTCGAGGAGGCGGGCGGCCAGGCGGTGGGTGCGCGGCGTGGCGTTGGAGAACTTGAACCAGCCGGTATCCGACGCGATCCCGACGAACAGCGATTGGTGGATCACATCGAGCAGCCGGTGGTCGAGCGCCGGGTCGGCCGCGTCCGATCCCTTGCCCTCGCAGATGAGTTGGCCGCCGGGCAGCAGTTGGTCGATCAGGTCGCTGATGATCTCGGCGGCGGCGGCGGCGGTCGCGTCGATGAACTTGTGGGCCGCGGGGATGTCGCCGGCCAGGTGGTGGTCGAGGATCAGGGTGCGGTCGAGGTGCGGCTCGATCTGCGGCCGCAGCGGGCCGACCTGTGACCACGCCCCGGTATCGACGATGACGTACAGCGCCGCCTCCGGAAGCTTGAGCGATTCGTCGAAGGTCTTAAATAGGGACTGGCCTTCGAGCATCTGCAGCCCGGGCAGGATCGGCGGAACGAGTACCGCGTGGGTACGGCGGCCGAGGATCTGCAGCGCCGCGGTGAGCGCGACCACCGACCCGAACGCGTCGCCATCCGGCTTGGCGTGGGTGAGGAGGACCACGGGCCCGCCGGCCCTGCGGATCAGCGCGGCGGCGGCGGCGAGGTCGAGATTCGAGCGATATTCGTTCACACGCAGATCGCGGCAGGTGGGTCTAACGTCTTGACTCGGTCGATGTCGCGTCGCAGTTGAGCGACCAGCGCGTCGAGGCTTGGGAAAGGGTACTGGTCGCGGAGGAATCGGGCAAAACTCAGGCGAACACCCCGCCCGTAGAGCGCATCGGGCGCGTCGCTGGTGTAACCGAGCAGGTGGGCTTCGATGGTCAATTGCTTTTGACCAAACGTGGGCTTGACGCCGACAGAGATCGCGGCGGGGTAGGCGGTTTGTTCGTCATCATCCGTCAAAACCGCCGAACCGGCATAGACGCCATCGCAAGGCAGGATGTGATCGGCGATGGGGTTTGGATCGAGATTGATCGTGGGGATGCCGATCGTCCGGCCGCGCTGCTCGCCGCGCACGATCGTCGTTTCCAGCGCGTATGGCCGACCCAGGCACCGCCCCGCATCCGCCACGCGGCCGCGGCCGATCAGCCAGCGCACCAGCGAACTGCTGACCACGGTCCGCAGTTGGTCGGACAGCACGACCTCGACGCCGGGCACCGCCTCGACCGAGAAGCCGCGCGCCGCACCGAGCTGACGCAGCGTGTCGATGTTGCCCGCCCGCCCCTTGCCGAAGTGGAAGTCCATGCCCTCGATGATCGCCACGGGGGCAAACTCCTCCACCAGCCGCGCGACGAAGGCGTCGGGCGATTGGGAGAGCAGGTCGGCCGTGGGCTTGAGCAGGTGGACCTGATCGGCCCCGGCTTGCATCAGCGCATCGACCCGGCGCGCGATCGGGGCCAGCACCGGCGGCTGCGTGCCCGGCCGCAACACCGCCGCCGGGTGCGGATCAAACGTCAGCGCGGTGACCCGCGCCCCGCCCGCCGCGAGTTCCCTTGCACGCGAAACGATCGCCCGGTGCCCGAGGTGGACACCGTCGAAGTTACCGATCGTGAGGACCGAACGCGTCCGCATGTTGGAATTGTACGGCATCCCCCCTGCCGCTTGCGGCTTCGCGCCATCGTGACAAAACCACCCGTTCCACCGAGCTCACGTCTGGGTTACCCTATCCGCATGAACCACGCCCCCGCCTACGAGCGATTGCTCGAACAGCTCGGCAAGCTGCCGGGCATCGGCAAGCGCTCGGCCGAACGCATCGCGTTCCACCTGCTCAAGCAGCCAACCGAAGACACCCTCGCTCTCGCCGCCGCCATCCGCGACTTCCGCGCCAACCTCAAGGTCTGCTCGATTACCGGCCACGTCTCCGAGTCCGACCCCTGCGCCATCGTCACCGACCCCAAGCGCGACCACCACACCATCCTCGTCGTCGAGCAACCGACCGATGTGATCACCTTCGAGCAGAGCGGCGCGTACCGCGGCAGCTATCACGTGCTCATGGGCCGGCTCGCCCCGCTCGATGCGGTGGGACCCGGCGACCTGAACATCGACAGCCTCGTCCGCCGCATCAACGAGGGGGGCACGGGTAAGCCGCACCGGCCCAGGATCGAAGAGGTCATCCTCGCGACCAACCCGACGCTGGAGGGCGACGGCACGGCGTTGTACCTGGCCGACAAACTCGCGGCGTTGGGCGTCAAGGTCACACGGCTCGCTCGCGGCGTGCCGGCAAACACGGCGATCGAGAAGGTCGGCAAGGCGGTGCTCGCCGACGCGATCCATGCGCGGCGGGCGATGGATTGATCCGCCGCCGCGGCGTCCATCGCATCGTATAGCGGGCGGCACGAAGTGCCCCGGCTTTATCCACGATCATGGAAAGGGGCACTTCGTGACGCCCGCTAAACGCTGGTCGGGCAATCCCCCGCGCGTCTCGGGTATGATCGACCGGAACCCGCCGGCGCGTTGTGCCCGCCTGCCCGCCTTGGCCTGATCGCGAACCCCCATGCGTTTTGACACCAGCCAACAGATGCGGATCGACCAGCGGATGAAGCTGGCACCGCGCATGATCCAGTCGATGGAGATCCTCCAGATGCCCCAGGCGGCGCTGGAAGAACGCATCGAGCAGGAGCTGGCGAGCAACCCGACGCTGGAGCTGCGTGAACCCGGTGCCGACCGTGACGCCCTGCGGCAGGAGCGTGAGCAGGCCGACCGCGACGACCGCGAATCGACCCGTGAGCTGGTCGTCTCGGATGACCCCGAGGGCCGCGGCTCGGCCGACGACTTCGAACGCCTGACCAACCTCTCGGAGGCCTACGGCGAGTCGTACAGCACCAACACCTCCGAGTCCGGCGAGTCGTACTCCGGCCAGACCACGCGCTACCGCGACACCGGCGAGCGCGACGGCAAGATGGACGCGATGGCCAACACCGCCGCCCGCGGGGCCTCGCTCTTCGAGCAGCTCATGGATCAGTGGCGGATGGTGGAAACCACCCCGCAGATCGCCGCCGCCGGCGAGTACCTGATCGGCTTGATCGATGCCGACGGCTATCTGCGCACGCCCCGCCACACGCTGATCGAGCAGTCGCCGCCCGAGGTCACCGAAGAGGCGATCGATAAGGCGGTCCCGCTGATGCAGCAGTCCTTCGACCCGCCCGGCCTCGGAGCCCGCGATTTGCGCGAGTGCCTGATGCTGCAGATCGACGCGGCCCTGCGCATCCACGACCCCGAGGAAGCCATCGCCGACCCCGAGGAGCTGGAGCTGGCCCGCACCCTCGTCGATGAGCACCTCAAGGACATCGAGGGCAACCGCTACCCGCAGATCGCCAGGGCGTTGGGGGAGCCGATCGACCACATCAAGGAAGCGGTGCGGCTGCTTCGGCGGTTCCACCCGCACCCCGGCCGGCTCCTGGCCGAGGAAGATGTCCGCATCATCACCCCCGACGCGATCGTCGAGTACGACGAGGACAACGACAGCTACACCGCCCGGCTGACGCACGGCCGCCTGCCCGCCCTGCACATCAGCCGCCGCTACGAGAAGCTCGCCAAGGACAAGACCGCGGATAAGAAAACCCGTGAATTCGTCGGGCAGAACCTGCGGTCGGCGAGTTGGCTGATCGACGCGATCCAGCAGCGCAACGCGACGCTGCTGCGCGTCATCGGCGTGGTGCTCGAAGCCCAGCGCGAGTTTCTGGAGCAGGGCCCGCAGGCGATGCGCCCCCTGCCCATGACCAGCGTCGCCGATCAACTGGGCATCCACGTCGCCACGGTGTCGCGCGCGGTCAGCGAGAAATACATCCAGACGCCCCGCGGCATCTTCCCGCTGCGGATGTTCTTCTCCGGCGGGACCGAGTCGGCCGACGGCGAGGCGATGAGCTGGGCCGCGGTCCAGGCCAAGCTCGAAACGATCATCAACGAGGAAGACAAGTCCGACCCGCTCTCCGACGATGCGCTGGTCGAGAAGCTCAAGGAACAGGGCATCGACATCGCCCGCCGCACGGTGGCCAAGTATCGCAAGCAACTCAACATCCCCACCGCCCGCCAGCGCAAGGAATATTGACGCATCGGCGATGTTCGATTTTCGATGTGCGATGTATCATGCGTGATAGAGAGAGCTGATCGAACATCGCAGATCGAACATGGTCATCACCCTCCTCACCGACTTCGGCTCGTCCGACACCTACGTCGGGCAGATGAAGGGCGTGCTCACCGCGATGGCACCACAGGTGACCGTGCTCGATCTGACGCACCACATCCCGCCGCAGGACGTGCTGGCCGCGGCGATCCATCTCGATGCCGCGGTCGATGCATTTGGCGATGACACGATCCATGTGGCGGTGGTCGATCCGGGCGTGGGTGGCACGCGTCGCGGCATCGCGCTGCGGTGTGCTTGCGGCAGCTTCGTCGGGCCGGACAACGGCATCTTCACCGCCGTGCTCGAACGCTACCCCGCCAAGGCGATCGTCTCGCTCGAAGACCGCGCACTGTTCCGCGAGCCGGTCAGCCACACGTTCCACGGCCGCGACATCTTCGCCCCCATCGCCGCCCACCTCGCCAACGGCCTGCACCTGACCGAGTTCGGCCCGCTCATCGACCACCCGGTCACCCTCGACCTCCCCCGGCCGACGCAAAGCGATGACGGCTCGCTCGCCGCCCACATCCTGATCACCGACCACTTCGGCAACCTCATCACCGACCTCCGCCGCGACGCCTTCTACGCCTGGCGCGGCGACCGCCCGCTTGACACCATTCGCATCCACCTCCCCGGTGCCGCCCCGCTCCCCCTAAGCCGCACCTTCGCCGACACCAACCCCGGCGACCCCGTCGCCTACTTCGGCTCCGCCGAGCGCCTGGAGGTCGCGGTGCGCAACGGGAGTGCGGCCCGATACCTGGGGCTTGCCTCGGGCGAGCAGATCACCCTCTGCTCCAAACGCCAAGCGCGGCTATGATGCGTTAATCATTCGTGGAGCAACGGCATGGCGATTCAAAGCCTGGACCAGCACATCGAGATCACCCCGGACATTGCCGGAGGCAAGCCGCGCATTGCCGGCCACCGTATCACGGTCGCACAGATCGCGATTTGGCACGAAAGACTCGGCAAGTCGATCGACGAGATTGCGGCCGAATACGAACTGAGCCTCTCGGACGTGCATGCCGCGCTGGCGTATTACTTCGACCATCGAGAAACCATTGATCGAAGCATCGCGGAGAGCAATGAGTTTATCGAATCTTTGATGCAGACCGCCACCTCGCCGCTTGCCGACAGCCTCAAGGCGAAGCGCGGTGGGTAGGGTCCGTTTCTACACCGACGAGCATGTCTCGAAAGCGGTCGTGCCCGCATCAATTACCAAATGGGTCAAGGATCGATTCATTAGCAAAATTGAAATGAAGTGGTGACGAGCATGTGGCAGTCTTGGGTCGTGAGTAAATGTAGTACCCGACACAACCTCTCGGGGTACCAGTGTAGTGTCCAAGATTTTCCCAGTCATAGAGCCGGAAGCCGAATACGCAAATAGATCGTCCGTCATCCAAACGGTCCCACACGCATGCGTATCTGCATTTGCCATTATTGCAGATTATTTCGTCAAGCTTGGTGGCGGCCCGCGCCTTCTTAACCACCATAGTCCAAAGTGCACGCTGATCGGAATTCTCTCGAATGACCACCTCGTCGCCTTCGCGGAAGCCTCGCGGGAATGGTGACCAGATGTAGCCACCACAATCCTGGGCAGGCTCGCAATATAGGGCTGCATGAAACCCCTTGAGACACCTCCACACTAGAGACTCAATCGGTATTCCTGTAACACCCCCCATCAAATCTCCAGACTGCTTTTCAACCATTTGCGTAATCTGAAGTTTTAGGTTACTTGGATTCGGGAATGATCCGTGCAATACGGCAACAAGTTGACCAAGTACTTCGTCGCTTTCAGACATTTTCGAATTGCAATCAACATGCACAGATAGCTTCAGCGGCCAGTTCCGATCTTCCTTCGCGAAAATTGCTGCTGGTGGTACATGATCTAAATTTACAGGCGTGGAAGACGCTGAAAATTTCTGACCGCATAGATAGCAGAAATCTAGTCTTTGTACTCTACGCGCATCGGATTGCGTTGTAATGGATGGCATGCATCAATGCGGCATCGGGAACTGTTTGCACAGGTCCACCACGTCGCTGCGCACGGCGTCGAGGGTGGCTTCGTCGCCTTTGGCCTCGATCACGCGGTGGATGAGGTCGGCGACGTTCTGGAGGTCGTCTTCCTTGAGGCCTCGGGTCGTGAGGGCGGGGGTGCCCATGCGGACGCCGGAGGTGGTGAAGGGGCTGCGTTCGTCCTGGGGGACGGTGTTTTTGTTGGTGATGATGCCGGCGGTCTCGAGCCACGCGGCAACCTCTTTGCCTGTCAGGTCGCCGGCACTGCGGCGCAGGTCGAGCAGGACCAGGTGGTTGTCGGTGCCGTTGGACGCGAGCTTGTAGCCCTTGTGCATCAGGGCCGCGGCCAGCGCCTTGGCGTTGGCGACGGTCTGCTTGGCGTAATCCTTGAAATCGGGTTTGAGCGCTTCGCCGAAGCACACGGCCTTGGCGGCGATGGCGTGCATCAGCGGCCCGCCCTGCGTGCCGGGGAACACGGCCTTGTCGAACTTCTTCGCCAGCTCCTCATCGTTGGTCAAGATCAGTCCGCCCCGCGGGCCGCGCAGCGTCTTGTGCGTCGTCGTGGTGACGATGTGGCAGTGCGGGAACGGCGACGGGTGCGCCCCGCCGGCGACCAGTCCCGCGATGTGCGCGATGTCGGCCCACAGCAACGCGCCGCAGGCGTCGGCGATCTCACGGAAGCGCTTGAAGTCGATCGTGCGCGGGTAGGCGCTGAAGCCACACATCAAGACCTTCGGCTGGTGCTTGGCGCAGACCTCTTCCACCGAGTCGAAATCGATGCGCCCGAAGTCCTCGCGGTTTTCGTCGTGGACCAGCGTGTATTGCACGGGCTTGAGCCACTTGCCCGAGAGGTTGACCGGCGAGCCGTGGGTCAGGTGCCCGCCCTCGGAGAGTTCGATCGCGGCGAAGGTGTCGCCGGGCTCGTAGATGGCGAACTGCACGGCGAGGTTGGCGTTGGCGCCGGAGTGGGGCTGGACGTTGGCGAACGAGCAGCCGAAGAGCTTCTTCACCCGCTCGATCGCGAGCGTCTCGACGTCGTCGTAGAACTTGCAGCCGGAGTAGTAACGCTTGCCGGGGTAGCCCTCGCAGTATTTGTTGGTCATGCACGAGCCGGTCGCGGCCATGACGGCGGCGGAGGCGTGGTTCTCGCTGGCGATCATCTCCAGCGTGTTTTCCTGGCGCTGGGCCTCGGCGGAAATAATGCGCCAGACCTCGGCGTCGGCGGCAACCAGGGGGCTTTCGGGTACGCTGGGGGCGGCGGTCGTCATAATTCGGTCATCCTCTCGGCGTAAGCAGGCGGGGGTTGGCGGGTGGGTGAGTTGATCATCCTAGCCGCGTCGAACGATGGCATCAAAACCCCCGACCGGCTGCTTGCGTTTGGTGCGCCCACGGGACCACAGGTCAAGGCGGCGACATCGGCAAGGCGACCACACCCTCCTCGGTACTCAGCAGCAAGGCGTGATCGATTAATGCCGAGGCATCGGAGTCGATCCGGCCCAGCGCCTCGCTGAGCCGATACTGCGTCACCAGCCGCCCGTTCGCGCGTTCGAAGAAGAAGAGCCAGGCGTGGGGCTCGCGCTGGGCATCGGTCGGGCGCGCCGGCACCAAGCTCAGCACCGCGACATGGCTTTGGCCGACCCAGTGGCGGACGAAAAACTTGCGGTCCGGATCGGCCGCATCCCGCCACACCACGCGCCACTCCTTATCGAGCGCCACCACCGAGCCGGCCGAAAGCAGGAAGGTCTGGCCTTCGGTGAGCGTTGCGTCGCTGGGGGGCGAGCGGCGTTGCGCCTCGGCGCTGATCCGCTGGCGGACCTGCCCGGTCTCCGTATCGATCAGGTGCGCGACCCCGCCGTTGTCCGGCACGATGACCGTCTGGTCCCCGGCCCAGGCATCGCCGATCAACGGCAGGGTCGAGGGGTTGGTGCGCCAAGCGACTTGAGCGTTATTCAGGTCATAAGCCACCACCCCGGCCAGGTCGATCAACACCAGCTTGTTGCGCCCGGTAAACGCGCTCCAGCGCGGCAGCGCCGCGCCCAGGTGCAGCGTGGGCATGCGCGGCCGACCGGTCACCAGGTCGAGCACCAGCAGCCGGCCGGCGTGGGCCGAGTCGGCCGCGTAGCTGTTGCCGTGCAGCGCGACCGCGTCCTCCCCGATCGTCATCCCGCTCAGCTCATCGATCGGGCTGCGCAACCGCCAGAGCACCGAGCCGGTATAGCGGTCCAGGCCGACCACCCGCCCGGCGACATCCGCCACCACCACCACCGATTCCGAAGCCATGACCTGCACCTTCTCGATCGGCCGGTCGGGGTCGGCGAGGATGTCGGCCGCGCGGCGGTTTTGGTTGCCCGGGGTCAGCAGCTCGAGCAGTTCGGGGGCCACCCGGTTGCGATCTTCGGGCAGCCGGTCTTCTTCCGTGACCTCGCGTAATAGAGACGTGACATGCCGGACCGGCCAATCCAGCTCGCCGGTGCGACCGTTGATCGCCGTCAACTCACCACGCTGCGTGGAGTACAAGAGCACCTGCTCCGCCGTGACCCCCAAGGCGAACGCGTCCATCGAATCGGTCGCCCTTGACCAGAGCGGCTCACCGCTCGCCCCCGCGTGCAGCCGCAGTGTGCCGTGGTCGATGGTCAGGAACCGGGCCGAGCTGATGGCATGCTCGGAGGAACCACGGATCGGCACCATCCGGCCGGGCAGGTGAATCACCTCGTTGATCTGCGGCGAGATCATGGGCAAGGCGGCACGGGTGTCGGGCATCGTCGCCAGCTCAGCCCCCCATGACGCGGCGTCGGTCGCGATGCCGTTGCGGTTGAGCATCGCGCCCGGCAGGTCGCGTTCGATGCGTTGGAGCCAGCGCAGCCCGCGGCGGGGCTGGCCGATCGCTTCGTAGTGCGCCGCGAGGCTTGAGGCGGCCTCGACCCGAGCGGCCTCGTCGCGCGCCTGCTCGTAAGCCAGGCGGAACTGAGTCGCCGCGCCGGCGGGGTCGCCGTCTTCCGCGAGGAGCTGCGCGGCGCGCAGGTGTGCAGTCGCCGACGCGGCGGCGAGCGGGTAACCGCGCGCCAGCGCGATCAACTGCCGGGCATCGGCGTTGGACGCGAGCAGTTGCTGCAGGTCGGTTGCGGCCAGCTCATCGAACCGCCGGTAGATCGACGTCCCGTGTTCGGTGAGCAGTTTCTGCAGCCGACGACGGGCTTCGAGCCCGGCCTGCCGGCGGTAGCCCTCCTGGTCGAACACCTGGTCGGCCAAATCGGGCGAGGCCAGGATCGCCTGATAATGAGCGACCGCCTGGTCGGGTTGGCCCACCGCTTTTTCCGAAAGGAACGCCCCGAGCGCCAGGTGGTAAGCGACTTCATCTGCCGGGCCGCTGGTCAGCGTGGCCAGCCGATCAAACAACGCCTGTCGCAGGCGATCGTTGCCGCCCATCTTCTGGTCGGTGTAGGACCGGATCGATCTGAAGACCCGCCGCTGCGCCGCGGTGCCGGCGACCGCGTCGGCCGCGGCGCTCATGTCGGCCGCGAGGATCGCCTGATCCACGCCTTCGATCACCGCTTCGTCATCGTTTTGCCGCAGCGCGAGATACGCCATCGCGAGGCCGGCGTTGGGGTCGGCCAGGCGATCGGTCGCGCGGGCCAGCAGGCGCCGGCGGGCGTCGTCCCAGTCATCGATCGCCATCAGCCGCTCATCATCGGCGACCAGTAACACGCCCTGCCGCCAAGCCATGTTGCCGCCCTTCACGCTGTCGATCTCCCGCCGCACCTTACCGGTCTGCGGGTCGATCACCTTGATCCCGTTGCGGGTCGGCAGCACCACCGCGTCGCCAGCCACCGCACCGCGACCCAGCACACGCTTATCCTGCTCACCGGGCCCCAGCGACTGCTTCCACACCGAGTCCAGGGTCCGGCCGTCCAGACGCATGATCTGTTCACCGACCACCAGTACGTCGGACCCCAGCGGCATGAGCGACGCGTCCACCGGCCAGCCCCGCAGCACCCGCTTCACCTCGCCGGTCTCCGGGTCCAGCAGCACACCCGAGGCCTCGTCCGGCGCGATCGGCGCCACCAGGCCCGCCTCGACCCGTACCAGTTCGCCCAGGTCGCGCTGCTGGTTTGACCGCGCGATCCGCCGCGCGTCCAGAAGGTTCGGCTGATTGACATCCATCAGCCGAGACCAATACGTCAGCCCCGTCCGCGCATCGAGGCAGGACACGATGCTGACCGCGTCGCAGACATACACGCGGCTGCCGGAGAGCAGCATCAGGGACCCGGGCTTGGCCAGGCCCGTCCGCGGCTGGCTCTGACCGCCGACATGTCGCATCCACCGCAGTTCGCCACTCTCCGCATCGACACAAACCACGAAGGTGTCTTCCGCGTTGCCGCCGGGCTGCCGGCTGAGCATCGTGTACACGCGGCCAAAGGCTACGATCGGGGTGCCGATGAAACTGGACGCTGCGGTGGAATCATCCAGATTGCCCGGTAACACCGACCACACCCGCTCGCCGGTTTCACGCTGGATGCTGACCAGTTCCGAGCCTTGGCCGGCAGAATGCGCCATGGCACCGTGCCGGAAGCGGGCACTCTTGCCCATCACCGCGTATACCCGGCGTCCCGAGACCGCGGCCTCGCGCAGGTCTCCGCTCGCCCGCATCATCTGCATCCGGATGATCATCGCCCGCTGCGGGTTGTCATCTTCGGGGACATCCGCCACCGCCGATTCGTACCGCCATAACAAGCGGCCCGAATCGGCGTCGACCGCGTCCAGCGCCTCACCGCTGTTAAGAAAAATCATATCCCCCGACGGCTTGGGGATCGTCGTATAGCCGGCTTGCAGCCCGGTGGTCGAGTTGGCGGCGTTACCTCGCATCTGCCGAATCTGCGGGTTGGCCGTGTCCTCGGGAAATTCATAAAACTGATGCGTCCACAGCGGCTTGTCGCTTCGCGGCAGCGGCTCGACGGCCGGTGACGCCTGCGCTTGAAGCAAGTGCGCCGCCAACGCATCGAGCATCGCCAGGTCCGTCGACCCCGCCCGCTCCGCCGCCAGCCGATGCACATCAAACGCTTGGCGTTCGCCCAGCAGCACCGCCGCCACCGCCGCGGCGCGGTGGTAGTCCCCCGCCCGCGATTCATGATCCGGATGCTCCGCGATTTCGTCGAGCACGCTGCGGGCGGCCGCGCCGTCGCCGCGCTCCAGGTTCATCGCCGCCAGCGCCAGCCCCGCGTCGCGTCCCGACCGCGTGAGGCCGTAGTCCCGCAACACCGTCTGCAGCGCCATCGCGTCGGGCCCGCCGTCCAGCGCCAGCTCCAGCGCCCGTTGGGCCGAGGCCGCGTTGGTCTGCCGGTAGGCCTCGAGCAGAGCCGCGTCGTCCGCGACGATCTGCCGCACCCGCACCCGCGTGTCGGCATAGAGGCCTTCCCCGATCGGCAGCAGCTTCTCGGGGTGCTGCGCCACCACATCCCCCAGCAGCGTGATCGCGTCGGCGATCCGCCCCTGCTCGCGCAAAACCGCCGCCTGATCGATCATCTCCTGAGCGGTGAGTGATTCGTCGAGGTAGGCCTGCGCCCGGGCCGACGGCGGACAAAGCGCGGCCGCGGCCGCAGCCGCGCACAATACGATCAGAGCAGTTCGCCAATGCATTGCCACGATTCTAGGCTCCAGGCACCCCCGTGCCACGTGATCATCCCGACGCAAGCCCGCTCATGCGCAGCAGAGCTTTGGCGGGATACCCGTCTGGGGACCCGCTCCTAACCTCACGGCTAATCTGCTACGCTTTATTCGCCATGCTGCCACGCTTCACCATTGTCGGGATCGGCGAGTCACTGTTCGACATCATCGGCGGACAATACCGCCTTGGCGGCGCGCCGCTCAACGTCGCCTACCACGCCCACCAGCTCGGCCGGGACGTCGGCGGGCGGGGCGTGGTCGTCTCCCGTGTCGGGCAGGACGAGCTGGGCCGACGCATCGCCGACCATCTCCGCTCGGCCGGGATGGTCACCGACCACCTCCAGACCGACCCGGACCGCACCACCGGCCGCGTCTATGTCCGCCTCGACGAGAAGGGCCAGCCGGATTACGACATCGTCGCCGACGCCGCCTGGGACATGCTCTGGTTTAACCCCGAGGACGAAGACCTGGCCATGAGCTGCGAGGGCGTGTGCTTTGGCAGCCTCGCCCAACGCGACGCCCAGGCCCGCAACAGCATCTACCGCTTCCTCGATACCGCCCGCCACGGCACCAAACTCTTTGACGCCAACCTCCGCCAGACGTTCTACGACCAACGTATTTTGCGACGAAGTTGTGAGCTGGCCGATGCCTTGAAGCTCAATACCGATGAACTGCCCCTCCTCGCCCGCGAACTGGGGATAGATGAGGACCGCGATTCCGATGCCACCGCTCAACGGATGCTGCGCAGCTTCGACCTCAAACTGGTCGCGCTGACCCGCGGCAAAGACGGCACCCGCCTCTACCTCCCTGATCAGATCATCGACGGCAAGCCCGCCGAATACGACGCCGCGGACGATGCCGACGCCGTTGGCGCGGGCGACGCCTGCGCCGCCGCGATCCTCGTGGGCCTGGCCCTGCGCCTGCCGCCGCAGAAGATCGCCGATCTGGCGAACCACTGCGGCGCGTTCGTCGCCTCCCAGCCCGGCGCGACGCCAACGCTGCCGGACAGCGTGTTGAAAATGGTCACCTGACCGCCCAACCAAGCCCGCCGATGCGCAGCGCAGCGGAGCTTCGGCGGGATACAAACTCGGTCGCTGCCTCACAACCGATCAAACGCGCTGCCCGCGGGTTTCTCCGCCCCGCAATACAGGCAGCGCAGGTGGCGGGCGTTGAGCGTGCGTTGGCATTGATGGCACTTGGAGATGCCTTTGGTCGCTTTGCCGTCGGGGATGCCATCCATCAGGTCGAGCGTTCGCACGCGTTCGAGCAGGTCTTCTTCGGTGAGGTTGGTCTTGTCCTGAATCAGCGACCACATCGCCATGGTGATCAGCGCCAGGCGTTCGACGCGGTCTTCGAGGTGGGCCAGGTCGCGACGCGCCGACCCGGCGGAGCTGCTGGCCGCGGCGGCCTGGGCGGCGGCGTAACCGGACGCGGCGCTGGGGGCATCGTTGTAGCCGAAGTGGTAGCCATCAAGCATGGCGGGCTCCTTGCCGAGGATAGGGTCAACGAAACAGCAGAAGGATAACACGATCGCGTGAGTCGAGACCGAGAAAACCACCGCTTGGCGGCGCGGTTTCGCGAATCCACCAGCGGCAGGGTAACCTGCCCGCATGATTGCTTTTCAGCGTATCCAAGTGCCGGTGGTGCAGCCGGAGGCGGACCGGGGTGTGCATCCACAGTACGCGATCGACGCGGCGGCGTGGCTTTGGCATCCGCAAGCGGCGGTCGATCAAACCATCGCGCTGCGGTTCACCCTCGCGGTGGACCTGTCCGAACCGCTACGCGTTCGTCTGCACCTCTCGGCCGACCAGCGCTTTGAGTGGTCCATCGACGGCCAACGCATCGGCATGGGGCCGGACCGCGGCGATCCGGACCACTGGAGTTTTCACTCGTATGACGTAGAGCTGCCCGCGGGAGCGCACGAGATCGCGGCGGACGTGTGGTGGCTGGGCGAAATGGCCCCGGTCGCACAGATGTCACTACGGGGCGGCTTTGTGTTGGCGGTGGAGGATGCGGCGCTGGCCGAGCGGTTCAACACCGGCGTCGCGCCCTGGCGGGTGCAGCGGATCGGCAACTGGGCGTTTACGCGCAAGCCGATGCAAGGCTACCACGTGATCGGCCCGGCGCAGACGATCGACGGCCGGGAGCCGCGCCACGACGAGCCGGTGACACCGGTGGTGGTCGCGCCGCCGGTGGACGGCAATTTCACGGGGATCATCCACGACCATTGGCGGCTCTGCCCCTCGCCGTTGCCGGACATGATGTCCATCACACGGCCGCCGAGCCTTGTGCGTGCGGCGGGCGAGGGGGTGCCCGGTGAACACGCGGCCGTCACGGACGCCGACACCGCCGCGCCGCGTCTGGGGCCTTGGCAGGCGTTGCTGGACCATGCCGAAGCGTTGACCGTGCCGCCGGGCGAGAGCCGCTGGGCGGTGCTGATGTTTGATGATTATCTCAGCGGGTTCGGCGAGGCGGCGTTGGATGGAGACGGGCGGGTGACGTTCGAATGGGCCGAAGCATTGTATGAGCTGGCGGACGGCAAGCGTCAGCCGCACAAGGGGCAGCGCGACGCGGTGGTCGGCAAGGCGTGGCTCGGGTTCGGCGACACGTTTGTCGCCGGGCCGCATCAGCAGGAGTTCCGCGGGCACTGGTGGCGCAGCGGGCAATTCGTGCGCATCGTAGCGACCGCGGGTGCCCAGCCGCTGACGATCAACCGCCTCGGCGCGATCGAGACGCGCTACCCGATCGAGGACGAATCGGTGTGGGCAACGGACGACGCGGCCCTGGACGCGACCATGCCGTTGTCGGTGCGGGGCATGCAGATGTGCATGCACGAGACCTACCTCGACTGCCCGTATTACGAGCAACTGATGTACGTCGGCGATACGCGGCTGCACATGCTGATCAACCACACGATGAGCGCGGATGATCGGCTGGTCCGCCGCGGCATCGAGCTGTTTGACTTCTCGCGGTGGCGCACGGGTTTCGTGGCCGAGCGCTACCCGAGCAGACCCTTCCAATCGAGCCAGACGTATGCGATGCTCTGGCCGCTGATGGTGCATGATTACGCGCAGTGGCGTGACGATGCGGCGTGGGTGCGCCAGCGAATGGTGGGGGTGCGGAGCCTGTTGGAGCACCTGCTGCCGCTGCGGAGCGATGGCGGGCTGCTGGGCAAGATGCCGGGCTGGTCGTTCGTCGATTGGGTGACGGACGAGCCATGGGCGACCGGCTATCCGCCCTCGGCCAAAGCCGGCGGCACATCGGCGCTGGTGAATCTGCACCTGCTGCTGTCGCTGCGGGCGGCCGCGGACCTCGAAGCGTGGCACGGCGAAGCGCTGCTGTCGCAACGCTGGCGCGGGCTGGCGGAGGAGCTGGCCGCACGCATCGTCGATCGCTTCTGGGATGACGGGCAAGGCCTGCTGCGCGATGACGACGCCGGGCACCTCAGCGAACACGCGCAATGCCTGGCGCTGCTGGGCGATGCGCTGCCGGAGGACCTACGACCGCGCGCGTTCGACGCGCTGATCACCCGCGACGACCTGGCCCGCACGACGGTGTATTTCAGCTTCTACCTGCTGGAGACCTTCGCCCGGTTCGGCCGCGGCGACCTGCTCTGCGAAAAGTCGGCATTCTGGAAGGGGCAGGTGGCGCAGGGGTTCAAGACCCCGGCCGAAAAACCCGAGCCTTCACGCTCGGACTGCCACGCGTGGGGCTCGCACCCGCTGTTCCACGCCCACGCCAGCCTCGCGGGGATCCGGCCCGATGGCCCCGGCTTCGCCCGCGTGATCTGTCGCCCGTGCCCCGGCCCGCTGCGCCGCATCGAAAGTGCCGTCCCCCACCCGCGGGGGCAGGTGAGATTCACCCTGCAGCCGCGGAGCGATGATCGCACGCAACTCACGCTTGCGCTGCCCGCCGACACGCCCGGCACGCTGTACTGGGGCGACGCGTCATGGGAACTGGATGCGGGCGCGACCCGAAGCGTGGAAGTGATGCGTCGCGCATAAAAAAACCAGCCTCCTCCGAGACTGGTCATCGGAAAGTGGGCGGAGGTGGATTCGAACCACCGTAGGCGTAAGCCAGCGGATTTACAGTCCGCCCCGTTTGGCCGCTCCGGCATCCACCCATGAATGCAAGCGAGCCGAGCAGTATAATCAAACTTTTCGGGGGTGTCATCCCCGGAAGAAGCTCCCCCCAGAAACC
>CAZTLX010000017.1:0-30241 GCA_964614575.1 uncultured Phycisphaeraceae bacterium
GCGGTCATTGCTGACACCCTTAGCCGCATCGCCGTAGGCCAGGGTGTGTAGCAGAATCGTTCGGGCAACGTAGCTTGTGACCGGTGGCTGCCCCGTGTATTCGGTGGCGTCGATGTGCTGGGCGGTCCCGGGGGCAGTGCCTGCGACGGCCGCAACATCGGCGGTGATGACGGGGGCAAACGCACCTTGATTGAGGCGCGTGGTCACCTCGTCGCGGATGGACTGAACGCCCGGATCGATGTGGTGAGGATGGATCGCCAGCACATCCGGGGGCTGCGATTCCCACAGGGATTGAACCGTGCGGGCGAGCAAACGGAGCATGCCGCGCGTCCGCTGAAATGTGGAAAGGCTGCTGGTCTTCTCCAGCAACACATTTAGTGTTTCCGGATGCAGAGGGAAACCGGCCCGGAACTGATCGAGCGTCTCGCTATGGCCCGCGTCTTCGCTCAGGATATCTTCGTGCTTGCGCCACAGATCCTGGTAGCTTTGGACCACTGTTTCGGCTGCGTCAGCATCTATCGACTCGAACAGCCGACGTTTGAGCACGAAGGCAGTCTCGCTCTCCTGTGTCGGGTTCAACTGAGTCGATTTGCGCCCGGCCACACTTTCAGCTTCCTCGAAAGCTGCTAGCGCAATCTGCTGCTCGGCTTGATACGCGTCGGTGGCTTTACGATCCTCGGCCCGGACGGCCAAGGTAAAGACCAATGCGACACCCGGGGTGGACGACACCGCCTTGACCAACGCCTGTACGAACGCGGTGAATTGATTGGTGGCATCCGGATACACCTTCGCCACTTTGCGGAGATAAACCGCGATCTCGTCGATTAGGATCAACGAGGGCTGGCTACCAAATAACTCGATGATGGTGTCGGTGCCCGGTGCAACATGTTTCTCATCGCTGCGACGGACCCGTTCAAAGCCTTCCCGCCCAGCAAGGCGATAGGCCATCTCGCCCCACAGGCTGTGCGCTCGAAGGCCTTCCTCAAGCTGAAGCCCGTTTGCCGGATCGGTATTCTCGCCGTCTATCGCTGCGATGCGCACCTTGCCCTTCGGTATCAATGCCGCGTCGATAAACTCGCTCGCGTTCTCAACTCCTGCCATGCCTCGTACCGCATGCACCAACGCTATTAACGCGTGGGTCTTGCCTCCGCCAAACTGCGTGTCGAGTCGAATCACCGAATTCATCTCGCCACCCGTATCGGTCAGCCGCTGACACACATTGCTCAGCAAGGTTTTGATTCCGTGGGTCGGATGGGTATGTCGGAAGAAAATAGCCGGGTCGCCGTACTCAGGAGTCGCGGCGCCCGTGACTACCTTGCCCAACTCGGCCGCGAACTCCTCGTCGCGGAGCCGGCCGGCAATGACGTCGGCGCGAGGGACGCATGTTTGGAAGATTGGCTGCATCAGACAAGTCCCCGTCAGGGTTACGAGATGGAGGAAGATAACATGAGCGGGGTTGGAATGCCGTGACCTGCCCCTCAGTGGGAACTTCTAACCTCAACTAACCCTTGCCGACTGTCAAATACGACCACAGAGCAAGGGTAGCTGGCTCGGGGGCCGACGACGTTGCGGTTGTGGATGTGGTGAGTGGCGAGCCAGTCGCGGACATGCACTACGATAACCGGCAATCAGGAAGTGAACTTGGCGATCAACTCCATCGCCAACCCCGCATAGGTTGTTGCCCAGCCCATTTACGACGCAGCACCCGGGGCTGCCCACGGCCCTAAGGGCATCGTTAAATGCCTTGCCGACACAGCCGGGTGCCACGCCGCCTGACGGCGGATCAGGTTCCTTCTGCGGAGTCGGTGCGAACCCGACGCTTCTGGTCCGGCGGGAACCAGCCGCCTTCTACGCCATCCGCCGGCACAGTGCTGCAGGCGTGGATGACCTCTGCTCGGGGGCAAGGAAGGAACGTCTTCGACTCTTATTATCGGTAAGGCCCGGCAGCATTTCAAGGAAAACCCCGCCGCGCCGCTTTTCTCCGTCTGTGGCCCGGTGCGCAGTAAGACCCGATGTGTGACCAAGACGACAGTGTAATGGCACGATTGTTCCGGCAGGAGTTTGTCCGTGATGGCTACCCGGTGTTCATGATGGGGGAGCAAGCCGGAACCCGATCGACCTAAAATCCGGATAAACTCTCATGCCATGTGATGAACGCCAACCGATGCTCGGCATAGATCCTGCGGATGCACTCAACCGCGGGAGATGATAATGGATCTATGACTCAACAGATCGCGACGGCACTGTGAGCACGAAGACGCGGACTTTCTCTCATCCCGTGAGCCGATTTGTTATCTCGGTGTCGCAACTGTGCCCGTTTCCGTCAATTAGGGAGTAATCGCCATGATCCGCGATCGCGACCCGCCCAACTTGCATGTCCATCACTGGACCACCGTCAACATGGAGCTGATCAAGAGACGCGCTGATGGCACAACCTTCGCCGAGATCAGTAAGAAGATCTTCCGCCCGATCCCAGCTCTGGTTCCGAACAAGCCTATGCTTGAAGCGTTCATGGCCACCCGGCGGCTGCGGGGTGCGAGGGTCCGGATCAACCCGGACGTGCCGGACAATGCCATTGAAGACGCCTGCGGCAAGTCACGCGGACGATAGCCCCTCACTGATCGCCAACAACCAAGCATTTCATAAGATGCTCACCGACGACGAGGATATTTCCTGGCGAGACAATGGGCAGGAACGCCACGGCAAGGTCTGGATGATTGATCGCGACCCTGCGAAACTCGATGACAACGAGTTCCTGGTGGCTACCCGCCTGCGCAGGCTGCTGCGCCTGACTACGGCGTGAAGCTTCGGCAAACCCCCGCCCCCGCTACAATGGAGCCCAGCGATGAAGCTGCAGCATGTCAACCAGAACCAGTACCGGCTCGTGAGAGCGGACGGCAGCCCGGCCAGCAAGCCGATGTCGGAAGCCGAAGCGATCCGCAGGCTCCGGGGGTTCGAGCGTCAGAAGCAGGAGATTCTGGCCAAGCGCAAGCAACGCGGCCAAAGCGCGCCCGACGCCGGGCCACCCCCTCAAAACGCCTGAGCCGGGCCGCCTACGAGCGGAAGCTGGTCGATCGTGCCCATGCCTCGCTCGGCCTGGGCGAGGTTCGCAACCGCGGCGACCTGGACATGATCCAAGAGCGCCTGTCCGGCGCGCACCTCGACCAGTCGTTCGAGATCAGCACGCAGTTCAAGGGCGCGGTCCCGACCGAACTGCTTGAAGCCCTGGAGGGCAGGACGCACCTGCTGTCGTGGGTCAGCGGCAACAACCGGACGGGGACGGGCGCCGACACCCTGGCGACGCTGGGGACGGATGGCTTCGTGGAGATGCTCGAAGCCGCACACCGCTCGGAGTTGGAGCAGGCCAGGGACCTGGCGGGCAAGGCGCGGGACTTCGACCCCGAGGCGGCGTTCCTGGCCCACCTGCTCGACCGCTGGCCCCGCGAGGAGATGTACCGCGCTAAGCTGAGGTACAAGATCGCCAAGCTGGACAAGGGCCAGTGGGTGATCCTGCCGCTCAACGCACCCACCAGCAGCAAGGCCGCGATCGCCCGGCGGGCGATCGGCGACCCCATGACCAAGGCCCGGGCGACCCGGCGGCTCAAGCAGCTTCGGGCCGAGGCCGAGGCCGGCGTGCAGTTCACCCCCACCGTGCTGGCCGACCCGGCCCAGGCCCTCAACGCGGGCGACAGCCTGACGATCTTCGGCGAAGATTACACCGTGGTCGATGGCGATGGCGTCAAGGAATTGGCCGACGCTGACGGAAACACCGTGACCTACCTCGACGCCCTGAGCGAGATGGTGATCGATGAGGGGTCGATCGAGCGCGGGGCCGAGCCGGACGCCCAGCTCCCCGCGAAACCCGACGATGATTTGCCGTTCGCGGTCAAGCGCGATCCCGTCGCCACGGCCAACAGCCTGGTCAGTCACTTCGGCCTGACCAACGAACCGTCCGAAGCAGGCTTCATCCTGCCGGACGGGCGCATGCTGGACCTGAGCGGCCGCCACTACTCCGATGAGTACAATCGCCGCGGCGAACGGTATGTGTACACCGGCAAGGGTCGGGACTTCCTTGCGGGGCAGCGGAATACCGACCACCGCGAACTGCCCAACGAGATCGCGGGGCAAGATGGCAACGACCAGCTCCGCTCGGTGGAGGCGGACGGCATGCTCCGCGTCGATATCGGGCGAGGTCAGACGATGGCCAGCCCATCCGTGCCGATGACGGATCAGCAGGTACGGCGCGTTGTGCAGGCCCATCCGCCTGGTGACGCCCTGTACCTCGACCTTTACACGCCCGAGGGCCGCAGGATCGGCTCGCTGTGGCTCGAACACGCCTCCCGCAACGGCGTCAAGCAGCGCCTCGACCAGGCCAACCGCATCCTGCGTGGTGAGGAGCAGGCCCCAAATGACGATCAGGTCCGCTTCTCCGTCGCGGGCGCAGGCATGAACCTCACCGAGCGCCAGATGCTCGACCCCGCCACGCGTGCCCGCGCCATCGAGGCGGGCCGCCGCGAATGGCTCGACAAGGGCTACGACTCTAAATACTTCAAGCGGTGGTGGAAGCGGTCGAAGGTGGTGGGCGACGACGGCCGCCCCGTGGTGGTGTACCACGGCACGCGGGTGGCAGATATGCTCGGCGGCGGGGCGTTTGACACGTTCCGGACCGATCCGGACCACACGGCCGGGATCGCGGGCGCCGGAGCGTACTTCGCGGAGAACCCCGAGGTGGCCAACAGCTTCGGGCAGACCGGCGTGGTGTACCCGGTGGTGCTGTCGATCCAGAACCCGCTCGACCTGGACACCTGGGATTCGAGCCTCGCGCGGGCGTTGATGCTGGCGTTGGGACGCGAGGCGTCGCGGACGTACCAGAACAGCCAGGCGCTGCCGCTGGTCAAGGCGAAGCTGAGGAACGTCTCGGGCCAGGTCAACCGCAACGAGTTTGATTCGCTGATGCGGATGATGCAGGCGGTGAGCAAGGCCGGCGGCTACAACCTCATGCAGGCCCTGCAGCCGGAGCTGATGCGGCGCGGCTACGACGGGCTCACCCACACGGCCGGCGACCAGTTCGGCGGGGTCGGGGCCTTCGACGGCGTGATGGGCCGGGTCTGGGTGGCGTACAAGCCCGAGCAGGTCAAGAGCGTGAACAACGCCGGGACGTTCGCCGAGAACGCGCCGAGCATGATGTTCGCGGTGCGGGACACGGGCGCGACCGGCCGGCAACTGGGCCTGCTCGGCGAGGCGTTCGACGGCGGCAGCACCGGCGGGCAGAAGTCGCTGTTCGACACGCAGCGCGAGGGCAAGAGCGAGTTGGACCGGGAAGAAGAACGTCGGCAGGCCCAGCAGACGCCGAAGGATGGCGAGACGGGTCGGTTGTTCGCGGTCCGACGCGACGACGATACACTGACCGGCATGACCGGCGAAGAAGGGGCGGGCCGTTCCGCACAATCGCCGCAGCCCCAGGAACGGCCGATCGGCGATGCCGAGGTTGATGTTGCACAGCTCCCGACCAGCGAGTTGGGTCGTCGGCTGCACATGCTGGCTCAGCAGAAGCGCATCCCCGTTGCTCCGCGTGGCGAAACCCCTGCCCGGCAACCGTTCTCGTTTTGGGGCAAGGAATCGCCTGCCGCAGCCGACGAGCTATCCAGCATCATCTTCCGCATTGAAACCGATCGCGCTTACCCTGAAGACTACGGCGCGGGCCTGTACATCATCCGCATGTATGAGGCGTTGCGAGAGCGGCGTGATCGCATTCGACCGATGATTGTCGCGAACGCCATGTACAACTTGGCCAAGGGGATTCAGGAACCCAAGACCTACTTCAACCCGATTGCATACAACTACGAAACCGGCGATCCCGACGTTGACAACAACCTCCGGGTCAGTCAGCGAGAAGACATCGCCAACCGCGCGGATCGGGTGATTAACCGTATCGGCAGCGAACTGGCGGCGGGTTACATTCCCACGTTCAACACGCTGATGGAAGAGGCAAATCCGCAGTACGGAGACCCCGAAGCTGGCGGTGAGTTTGGTGACGCAGTGGCGGCGGCGGTCATTCGTGATGCGGCCAACCGGCTTGTGGACGATCCGTCAGGTTTCGAGCGGGCATATCAGAGCCAGATTGAACGCGCCGATGAAGAGCGCCGCCTTGCCGAGCAAGATCAGCCGTCCGCCGAAAAGGATGGTGGCGGCATCTGGTCTCAATTCGGGTCTTCTAACCAACCCCGCCCTGATCAGGGGGGCGGCATGTTCGCGGTCGCGGGTGTCCGGTTGACCCGCACCGACATCGACGGCCTGGGCCTGTACTCCCCGCTGCGCCGCACGATCGCGGACCTGCCGGGCAAGGCAGATCAGCGCTACACCGGCCAGCAGATGCTCGGGATGCTCCGCAAGCGTCCCGGCATCAAGCCGGAAGAACTGGAGTGGTCGGGCCTGCTCGACTACCTGAGCCAGCAGGACCGGGTGACCCGCACGCAGATGCTGGAGTTCCTGGACCAGAACGCGGTGATGGTGGAAGAGGTGGTGAAGGAAGAGGGCGGCCTGACTCCAGATCAAGTTCAAGTTGAGTGGGATCGCGGCGAGCAGGGTTATGTGGTGTTCGACGGCCAAGACCCGATTGGCGACCCGTATGGCACGGAAGCTGAGGCGGACGCCGCCGCGCAAGAATATCGCGAAAACCGTGGAAACTTCGAGGATCAGCAATCCACCAAGTACAGAGACTACCAACTCCCCGGCGGCACCAACTACCGGGAGGTGCTGCTGACGCTGCCGGACAAGCCGCTATCTCGATGGGAAATCACAGAGAACGAAGACGGCGAGTTCGATGTAGTTGACGACAGGGGATTTGTCCGATTTACGGGCGCGGAGCGGTCGGAAGCTGAGCAGTACCTTAGTGAGGAAAATACGCTTGAGCCAAAGCGACAGGGGCGCGGCTTTACCAGTAACCACTGGGACGAACCCAACATCCTCGCCCACGTCCGCCTCAACGACCGAACCGATGCGCAGGGGCGGAAGCTGCTGTTCGTCGAGGAGATGCAGTCGGACTGGCACCAGGCGGGGCGGAAGAAGGGGTATCAAATTCCCCAAGCGGATAGCTATCGGCTCGACCTTCGTCGGCAGGAGATCGAGGCGAAAGGCCAGGAAGCGACCCCCGCCGAAAGGACGGAGTGGGCGTCGATTAAGAACGAACTGCAGCGAACTGCCGAGGGTGTCCCCGCGGCGCCATTTGCCAAAACCTGGCACGAACTGGCCCTCAAGCGGGTGCTCGCGATGGCGTCGGCGCAGGGGTACGACGCGGTGGCGTGGACGAACGGGGAGCAGCAGGCAGAGCGGTACAACCTGAGCAAGGAGGTGGATCAGATCACCGTCAGCCCCGCTGGCGGGGCGAAGGAGGTGTCGATCGAACTGGCCGGGGATCGCGCCACGTCCTCGATCGACCTAAGTGTGGACGCGCGGGGCACCGTGACAGAGGCCACCCAGGCCGATATGCAGGGCAAGCCCCTGTCCGAGGTGGTGGGCAAGGAAATCGCCGAGCGGATCATGGGGATGGAATCGGGCACGCTGTCGGGCGACGGCCTCAAAGTGGGCGGGTCCGGCATGTCCGGCTTCTACGACAACATCCTGGTCAAGGCGGCCAACAAGCTGGGCAAGAGCTTCGGGGCGCGGGTGGATGAGTCATCGATCGAGACGAAGGGTTACGACCTGGGCGACACGCAGACGGTCCACGCCCTGCCCATCACCCCGGAACTGCGGCAGGCGGCGGTGTCCGAAGGGCTGCCGATGTTTGCGGTCAAGGGTGCGGCCGATCTTCTGCGTCAGAAGCTGCAGGAGTCCGACAAGGCCGCGCTGCTGGCCCCGGCGATCGGCCGGGCCGCCGTGCTGGTGGCCGGCACCGCGTCCGGCTCGGGCATCACCGGCGGCCGCAGGCTCCAGCGTCACCTCGACGCCTGGTTGGCGCATGTCGCCCCCTCGATGCAGGCATACGGTCCGCATATCTACTCCCGCATCCGATCGATCCTGGCCGAGGCCCGCGGCGAGGACGGGGCGATCGACCCCGTGCGGTTCGAGCAAGCGGCCCGCAAGGCGTTGCTGCCCGACCCGCAGGTGATCACCGACCCTGCCCCGATCGATATCCAGGACATCATCGAGCGGGCGACCGGGGTCACGGCCAGCACCGGCGCTACCATCACCACGTCCGAGGCCGAGGCGCTGCGCGAAAGGTTGCGGACGATCGCCGAAACCGCGGCCAGGGCCGCCGATGACCAGTCGAAGATGGCCGAGTCGGCCAGCAAGGCGATCACCGAGTTGGGCCTGCGCGGGAGGCTGAACCCCGTGCAGGTCAAGGCGCTGACCCGCCGCGCCGCCCGGATCAACTTCGCGAACCGCATGAGCCTGGAACTGTTCCTCGACTACGCCGCCAAGGTGGTCGAGAACGCGAACCACGCCGCGGACCTGCAGAACGCGATGCGGCAGCAGAAGCGGGCCGCCCGCGTCGCGAAACAGAAGAACCTGCCGGCCAACTACGTCGAGGTGCTCGAAGGCATCGCGTTGATCAACGTGCGGATGATCAAGAACCCCGGCGCGTTCGCGGAGCGGGTCGGACGCTTCATGCGGACGTTCCTGCCCAAGACGCACCCCAAGTACGCGACCGACAGCACGGTCGAGATGCTGGGGGTGCTGCAGGGGCTCCAGGACGAAGCCGAGGCCGCGATGACCGCGTTGCACCAGAAGCTGATCGCCGAGAAGGCTCCTGGCGTGGACGCCGACGAGGTGGCCTCGGTGCTGGGGGCCGAGGACTTCGACCAGGCGATCGGCTCGCTCAAGGAAGCCAAGGCCGCCAAGCTCGACGCCGCCCTGACCGAGGTCGCGCGGGATTCGCAGGTCGCGCTCGAAGGCCTGTGGCACCCGGCCGGCCACACGCAGGAAGAGGTGCGGATCGTGCAGGCCCTGCTCGGTGTGCCGGTTGACCAGATGAACGCCGAGCAGAAGCGGCGGTACATCACGACGGTGGACAACATCATCGCGAACGACGCCTTCTACGGCGCGGCGCGCACCGAGGCGACGGCGCTGGCGGTCATGGGCCTGGACCGGGCGATGGAAGCGGCGAAAGAAAGCCGGCTGCGGCAGGTGATCAGCATCGGCGGCCGCGTCGGGCAGATCGGCCAGACGACCAGTTCGGTGTCCGATATGTTCCGCGGCATCTTCGGGTACGGCCGGGCGATGGCAGAGGTGCAGGTCCACATGGGCCACACCGCCCTGATCAACGGCTACCAGAAAGCCGTCACGCAGATCAAGGACATCGCGAACGCGACCGACACGTTCTTCTCGGCCACCTCGAAGCGCCACCAGCGGATGAACACCAAGCAGGCGATCATGGCCGAAGGGCTGGCCGCGTTCCTGATCCAGCCGGTGGAAGGCTTTACCGACATGGAGAGCCTGGACCTGCGCCGGCAGATCGTGCAGCAGGACATCCGGGAGAAGCGGCGGTATCGCTCGACCAAGGCCGAGGCGCAGGTGGAGGCGGACCTGCTGAGCCTGCTCGACGGCACGACGCCCGAGATCGTGATCGAGCACCTGGCCAAGCATTTCCCGGGCAACGCCGAGGCGCTGCACTGGTACAAGGACGACCTGCTGCCCCGCTACCGAGATCAACTGCGGACGCACGACCAGTTGTTCGAGAACCAGGCGGACAACTACACCAACCCGCGCTATCTGCCGATCCACTTCAAGCCGGTCCCGCGGGAGCAGGTCGAGAGCGAGCAGGGCGTGCCGGGCGTCAGCCAGCACCCGGTCAAGCCCAAGATCGCCGCCAACGCGATCAAGCGGCGGGTGTACGTCAACCTGCCCCCCGGCCGCCTGATCGACCTGAATCTGCGGGGCAACGTCTGGCGGTCGCTCAGCGAGTCCCTGACCAAGGCCAACATCAACCCGGCCCTGGAGCGGGTTCGCGACTTCCTCAAGCTGCCCGCGGCCGAAAACCTGTTCGGCAGCCCGGAAAACCTGAGCTTCGTGACCCGCCGGCTCAATCAGCTCAACGATTCGCGCAACCGCAACCTCGGCCGACCGGACGAATTGAACGCGACCCTCGATGCCGTCGCGAATTTCTACCGCAAATACTCGGTGTCCGCCGCGCTCGGCGGCGTCTTCCAACTGGTCAAGCAGGCCCCCGACCAGGTGGTCGTGACGCTGTTCAACACCAACATGCGGGCCGATCAGATCGGCACCGCGATGATCGACGTGCTCAATGGCGAGGCCGCCCCGCTGATGGATCAGTACGGCATCGGCCGACGCGGAGATATCGCGGGCGGCACAAAGTTTGTGACTTCGATCGAACTGGCGAACGAGAAGGCGGCGCACGCCCTGCAGTCGGGCAACATCGCTCGGATTCGGGAGGCGTCGTCGCGCCTCATGGACCTGTGGACCTACGCGCTGCGGGCGTCGGACAGCCTGGCGGCCAAGGCGGGGTGGCTGGCGTACTACCGGCGCAGCCTGAACGAGCAGGGGGTGGAGTTCCAGGGCTGGGAGGCCGAGGCCCGCTTGCACGAGACCGACACGCGACGCCAGACCGCCGCCACCTACGCCGAGACGATGGTCGATATCACCCAGGTCAGCTCGGACGCGTCCAAGATGTCTCAGCTCGCCCAACGCGGTAAATCGGGCAGCGAAAACGTGCTCAAGGCCATCCTGTTGCCTTACAGCAGCTTCCGCGTGCAGGCGTTCAGCCGCCTGGTATCCGACACCCGCGACCTCCTGAGCTGGCGCAACCCCGGTCCCGCGGCGCGCTCCCTGGCCGGCACGCTGGCGGGCTTCGCCGCGTTCAACGCCGTGAAAGTGTGGATGCTCGGCCCCCTGACGGTTGGTGCCGCTCACCTGATCATGCAGGCGTTTGATGTCGAACCCCCCGAAGACGATCCCGAAAAAGCCAGGGAAGAGTCCGAGTTCAAGATCAAGCGGTTCTACTCCGAGATGTTGCGCGACACCTTCGCCGGCGCTTTGCCCAACTTCGCACAGGACTGGTTTATCGACGGCCTGAACTTCTCGGCTTACTACGCTTTGGCCACGATCGGAAGCAAGGATGTGGAGGACGACGACGGCGCAGTGATCCCCTGGTCGTCATGGCAGACCCAATACAAAAAACTCCCATTTTACCGGTTCCGGCGCTTCGGCGACAACACGTCCGACATGCTGGGGATGTTCAGCATCGCGGCCGAGCGGCCTGGGGCGGTACACGAAGAGGTCACGGAGGCGATCGCGGCCTCGCGGCGCGATGACCTGACCGACCGGCAGAAGGCGATGGCCTACGTCAGCGCGGTGTCCGAGGTGCTCTACACCCTGCGGCTCAACGACGCGGATATCTACCGCATCATCAGCCGCGCCAAGCGGGAATGGGAAAAGGCCACCAAGCCGGAGTGAAATAAGGCTATGGCGCGTCTCCTGCTTGGCCTGGTCAGAACCACCGCTATACAGCACTCCCGCCTCAAACTGACGGGGTTTCGGCTTCAAATTGTCGGGGTTTCTTCTCCAAAGGGTGACAGTCATGATGTCGGGGTTTCTTTCTCAAATTGACGGGGTTTCGATCTGATACCGAGAGGGAGAATATGTTCTAGGTCAACTGGCTGTCATCCGGTAAAATCAGCGGCTGATGCACACCGAACCCTGCGACGAGTATCAGGACACCCACCAGCCCCTCGACCCGACGACCAGCACGGCGGACCGGGAGGAGTGGCTGGCGCTGGGCCAAGTGATGCTGCTGATCGGCGGCACGCTGGTAAGCCCGTTCGCCGCCCACAGCCTCTACGAGTTCTGCATCGGCTCCGCATCCGCTCCCGATTGGGGCATGGCTCACATGGCCGGGCTCACGCTGTTCTGCTACGGCATCATCCGCTTCGGCATCGCCCGCCACCCCCGCTAGGGCGGTTCTCCCTACATCACCCCGACAATCGAAAATGATCCAGTGAAAAGGCCCACCGGTAGCAGCCGGTGAGCCCTAGTAGCAAGGCGCAGAACTGACGTTCTATCACCTCCAACAATGCAGGGGGTGCCCGGCAGGGCGTTCCCTGCTTTACGTGCTCGCGTGGCGAAACTGGTAAACGCAGCCGCTTTGGAAGCGGTGTCCTGGCTGGGATTGCGGGTTCGAGTCCCGCCGCGCGCATTGTCATTATACCCATCGGCTGGCGAGAAAGCTCATCGGGTAGGCGCGCAAAAAGAGAGCCGGCCTCTGGCAAGAAAACCGGCTTCCGAGTACTAGACAAACACATATTACCGTAGATTTCCTTTGATTACAACGGAAATCCGAAAACGGGCTCACATTCTGCGGTCAGTAAATACGTCCCCCAAAAATCCCGCCGCAAATTTTTTTTCGGCCGCTACAGCGTCCGTTATTGCAAATACCCAGCGCGCGGTGCGGAATCGTGTGCATGTTAGGTATGCGCCACCTTGCCAAGGTGGATGTCGTGAGTTCGAATCTCATCACCCGCTTTCACAAAAACGCCTAGATTACCGGGCATTTCTCACGCAAGCCCTGGGCGTTATTTATTGTCGAGGCGACCGATCGGTCGCCTTGTCTGCGTGGTTTGTTAGGTGACATCCACCTTTCCAAGGTGGAACTCACCCCCGCCTGACTCCGCTTTTCCGATGGCATGAAATGCAAACGATGACCGCCCGCACCGGCCCGCGGGTGGGATTTTGTGCTTGCAAGGCGGCCGGGAATGATTAATCTGCACTTGAGCTTGCAGGTCACGCCGAGCGGCGGACCGACCGAACAATCAGACGCCACGCATCACCCGAACCCGCCCAGGGCCGGGGTCAGATGTCCTATCGACGCCTGCAAGCTACCCCCCGGCCTTGGGCGGGGGCGGGAGCGACTGAACATGCAGCACGGATGCGACGATCAGGGAACCAACGACCGGGCTCGGATTCATTCCGCAGTTCGCTGGGAGGTTCCTGATGCGGCCGATGACAGTTTCACGTTTGTCGGATCAGTATGTGCAGCACGCCCGGACCTGGGTCAAGCCCTCGACGGGCGCAGTGACCGGATCGTGGCGCAACGTCAAGGCGGCCACGGATCACCTGCGCCGCTGCCCGCTGCCCCCGGCCTACGCCTCGAAGGCGCGGGTGATCGGCGACCTGCCGGCGGATCAGATGTCGGCGAAGCTGCTGTATCACCTGCAGCAGCACATGGCCCAGCGGGGCCAGCACTGCCGGGGGTCGATCAACGACGTGACCAAGTGGGTCAAGACGATGTACCGATGGGCGGCGCACCCGGTGCAGGAGCTGGTGCCGGAGGAGGTGCCGGCCCGGTTGTCGCTCGTCGGAGCGCTCAAGCGCGGCCGCAGCCCGGCCTTCGACCCGCCGCCGGTGCGCTCGGTGACGCTGGCGCAGGTGCAGGCGACGGCGCTCTACGCCCCGCCCAAGTTGGCGCTGATGATGCTGGTGCAGTGGCACACCGGGATGCGGCCGGGCGAGCTGGTGCTGATGTCGAAGTCCACAATCGACACCAGCGCCAGCCCCTGGCTGTACTGGCCGGCGAGCCACAAGACCGAGCACTACGGGCAGGCGCGGGTCATCGCGTTGCCGCGGGTCATCCAGCCGCCGCTGCGGGCGTGGATGGATCATGCGGCGACCGACTGCCTGTGGCAGGGGCTCTGCCACGGCGAGCCGACGGGGAAGCCGATGCGCCGCACCAGCTACAGCAACGCGATCATGCGGATCAATCGGCTGCACCGGCTCGATGCGTGGTCGCCGAATCAGGTCCGGCACGCCTACGCCACACGGGTGGCGGCGGCGCTGGGCGAGACGGCGGCGCAGCGGCTGCTGGGTCACACGAGCCTCAAGACGACGCAGGGCTACATCGACCCCGACACGCGGGCGATGATGGACCTTGCGGATCGACTGGACAACTGAGCGTTGGGGTACTGGATCAACACGCCTTCGGCCGCATGGACCGCGGCCGGGTCCGCCACGGCGGGCGACTACTGACCAGGGCGTGCCGATCACACGATCAGTCGCCCCGCCTGACGCGGCGGTCGAGCCTCGGCCCGATCGTCGCTTTTGCCCCCCCTCGGCGCTGCTCGCTGAAACATGCGGGCGGCGCTTTTGGCCGGAAGGCCTTGTTATCAAGCCGGATCGCAACACGGGTAACCGCGTTGGAAGGCTGCCGTGATGCCCACGATCGGGTAAGCGGATGGTTAGACGGTGCATACCAGACGCGCGGGTCGGAAAGCGGCCTAGTACCCGCGAAGCACCTGAAATACAAAATCGGGCCGAGCCTGCACGGTAGCGCTGCCGGGGCAGGACTCGACACCTTGAGCAGTGGTGTGACACCCCGGAGAGACGGGGATTTTGATTCGATGCACCACAGGGCGCTATCCGGCGTGTGTCGCCGGGGCCAGCGCCCGCTAGATAAGAGAGCCCGCGAGGGCAAAGTCGGTCGAGAGGCTGACGTGGAGTACCACAACACCGGCGGGCACACACGCCGGATTTTCACTGCCCCCGGAAGCGATCGCGCGGGTAACGGTCACCCGGCCCGCGCGGTCGTTTTATCTGATTACGGAGTAGAGCAATTGGCAGCTCGCCTGGCTCATAACCAGGAGGTTGCGGGTTCGAGTCCCGCCTCCGTTATTGCCGCCTTGGCGGCTGGTAGCTCCCCCGCAGGTGGTCGGCCCGGTGAGGCCGGGTCGGTCGCTTTGCATCTCTGCAAAACGAGGTGTTTGTCGTGCTGAAAAAAATACAATCCCTCTCCGACGACCAAGCGGCCAAGATCCCGGTGTATCGCGCGCGGGGCCTAGCCATGGGCCTATGCACTGATAGGGTCGATCCGATCGCGGCGTGTCAATACAGCCAGAAACTGATGGAGGCGTTGGGTAGGAAATATGTTGCGGCAATCGTCATGCCCGGCCCAGTGCAATCGTGGCTGGCTGTCATGTTATTATCGTTGCCCCGGAAGAAGAAAATTGGGGCTCAGGTCAGGGCTCAGGTCAGGGCTCAGGTCTGGGATCAGGTCTGGGCTCAGGTCAGGGATCAGGTCTGGGATCAGGTCGTGGATCAGGTCAGGGATCAGGTCTGGGATCAGGTCTGGGATCAGGTCAGGGCTCAGGTCAGGGATCAGGTCGTGGATCAGGTCAGGGCTCAGGTCTGGGATCAGGTCTGGGATCAGGTCGTGGATCAGGTCAGGGATCAGGTCAGGGATCAGGTCAGGGCTCAGGTCAGGGATCAGGTCGTGGATCAGGTCTGGCGATTCTGCTGGCCCTGGCTGGGCGGTTCCTTGAGTTGGTCAGACTGGTCTGCTTGGTCTGACTTTTTTGCGGAGGTTTTGGAGCTCAAACTGGCCGATCGTGGTTTGATTCGGGATTGCACACAGTTTGGTCCCGTATTTCCGCTGAAAAATATCGTGGTGGTGTGCGACCGGCCGCAGGAGCTGCATCTTCGGGGCGGACTGCTGCACCGAGATGATGGGCCATCGTGGTCGTATTTGGACGGGACAAAAGGCTGGTCGATTGATGGGGTGCGCGTAACCGAGGAAATCGTAATGCGTCCCAGCGAGCAGTCGTTATCAGATGTTCGCGGCGAACTCAACGCCGAGGTGAAACGCATTCGCATCGAGCGGTTCACATGGCAGCGGTATCTGCGTGAATCTTGCGCGACCGTCATTGATCACGCGCAAAACAACATTAGTCAAACAGAAGAAATGTTGATGCGTTGCGATGACATGGTGGTGCTGGTCGGCGCATGCCCCAGCACGGCGCGAGTGTACGCAATGGAAGTGGACCCGGTCTGCACCAGCGTGGAGCAGGCGCAAAACTACTTGAATGGCGGGCGTACCCGCCGCTTGATTGGAGCATCATAATGGCAACAGCAATGACCGCATGGCAAGCCTTTGAGCAGGTGCAACAGAAGGCAGAGTCCATTAAGACCGACGCGCCGCAGCGTTTTCCAGAAGCCGCAAGCTCAGGTGATACGTTCCGGCAAGGCGATATCTACGTCGAACTCCTGGCGGATGTGCCCGCCGAAGCGATTCGCGACACGAACCCAACAGCGCAACTTGCCCCGGGCACCACGCGAGGCAGCCGCCACATCCTGGACGCCCTGGACGGCGTGACGATGTATCGCCTTGAAAACGCGACCGTACTTGAAGGACCGGTGCTTGCCGTGTCCTGTGAGCGAACCATTACCCACCCAGAGCATGGCGATCTGATTCTTCCTCCGGGCGTCTACGGCATCACATATCAGCGCCAATTCGCCACAGAACTGCGGCGCGTCGCGGACTAAGGATAGATCGCAGACCCTCACCCACGGAAGGATCGATCCCTCATGGACGAGGCCCCCACCATCGCCATCGACCGCACTCCGCAGACCCACGCGCTGCTGTACCCCTCGGTCTGCCTGCAGCAGGGGCTGATCATGCTGACCCACTGCTGCCGTCAGGCGGACGCGAAGCGGCGGATCGGCATGGATGCGAGCCACTACGACGAAACGATTGATTCAGAACTGCGGCGTCTGCGCCCACATCTGGAAATCCTGCTCGGCGCCGCGTCGGCCGCCGAGGCCCAGCACACCACGAACCCGGAGACAAGATGAAAACGTTGACCCTCGCCAACCTGCCCCATCACCACAACGGCCGCGTTGCGCTGGCATTCGACCAGTTGCTCAAGCAGGCCTATGCGGATGTGAAGGATCGGCCGGCCGAATCTGCGGCCCGGAAAGTGACCTTGACGCTCATGCTGACCCCGCAGACCGAGGGCGAGCAGGGGCTGATCGAGGGCGTCGGCGTCCAATTCAAATTCGACATCAAGCTGCCGCCCAAGCAGACGGTGGTGTACCCGATGGCCATCGCGCCGAACGGTGCGCTGGTGTTTGAGCCGGACAGCCCCGGCAACCCGCGTCAAAGCTCCCTGCTGCCCCAGCCTGGCGAAGACGTGCCGGCCAACGTGGACCCCGACACCGGCGAAGTGATGGGCGAGTAAGCCCCATCGATTTATCGACTCAAGCACAACTTCCGTAAACCACACCCCTGAAAGGAAACCCATGACCCTGCCTGTTGAAACCGTGAATCGCATCGCCGAACTGGGCCACTTCTCCGAAGCCCCGAAGATCATCCAACTACCGGGCGACCGCCCCCACATCAGTTACCACCGCTTGCCCAACGGGGAACTGCAGGCATTACACGCCGATCCACCGCACCGCTCTCACAAGCTGGACACGATCGAGACGCTGATCGACTTCGTGAAAGCTAATCAGCGCCTCACGTCCGGCGACGACGTCGTGTTTTATGACTCGGATAACGTGGAGTATGTCTTTGACCAGAGTGGCTTCGAGCGGGCGACCGTGCCGCTGGTTCCGAGCGAGGAGTATCAATTCATCCTGCAGCGACTCCGGGAGCCGAACGTCGGCGTCAAAGACCTGAGCAAGGCGCTGCGCACCACGATGCGGGCGACGCTCGACGCGGATCGCCGCGACGAGCTGGTGCGACTCGTCGGCAAGCTCAACGTGAAGAACGAGACCACCGGGGCGGCTGCGTCGGCGCGGGGCCGCGATACGCTCGGCGTCAGCGTCGATCAGCAGATCGAAAGCGAGCTGCCGGACGAGGAGCAGGTGTTCAGTGTCCGCCGCTGGGCGAACGCCGATCTGGACATCCGCAACCCGATCCAGGTGATCCTCGACCCCAGCACCACGCAGCCGCAGTGGGAGATGCGTCCGGTGCAGGAGAGCGTTGAGGTGTTCAAGCACCTGCAACTGGCGCACATCGGCAAGCTGCTGCACGACGGGCTCATGAGCACGCAAGTCTCGATTTATCAGGGCCGTTGGGAGGCCTGATCACCGCGCGATGGGTCCGGCCTTGGGGCCGGGCGACCCCGGCGGACACGCGCCCGCCGAAACGCAACCCCGCCCCGGCCGTGCCACCTCACACGGCCGAGGGCTTTGACCGGAGTTGCATCATGCTGCGATCCAAGACCATCCCCCAGCTTTTCGACGGCCACCTGTGCCTGTGCCTGATCGCGATGGCGCTGGCGATCGCCCTCCTCGGTGTGTTGCTCGGCCCGACGCTCGATGCGTGGTGGGTGGTGCTGGTGGACTGGTGGATCGGAGGTGCGGCATGACGCCCCGCGCGATCAGGCAATGGATCGACGAAAACGCCGTGCGCTACCGCGGTCAGTGGCTGGTGCGCCGGGCGCTGGTCATGCCAGCAGCGGGCAAGCGGACCGAGCAAACCGCGGAGGTAGAAAAACGCCTTGCGATTCCTGCGGTGCGTATCCCCTGCCGGATCGGGTCACGGGGCCGCAACGTCAACCCACATGGTTTTTTCGTGTTCTGGCCGGTCGCGGACGCCGAGCGGGTGCTGCGGCACTACCTGCTGCAGCGGAGCAACCGTGCATGGACCGACGCGGAAATCCGCACGATCTACCGCCACGCCTACCGCGAACCGCTGGCCGCAACCGGTGCCCGGATCGGTCGCTCGGCCTGCGCGGTCCGGCAGGAATTGATCCGCCGCTACGGGTACACGCCTTCTCTCATGCTGCAGCGGGATCGCCTGGTGCAGCGGGCATGGATCGCGCGGGTGCTGTGTGTCTCTCCGGGCACGGTCAGCAAGTGGCAGCGGATGGGGATGCCGGCGCACGAGTACCCGCACACCGGGCGGCGGTGGTGGTATCGGCTCGATGAGGTGCGGGACTGGCTGCGTGGGCGTGAGCAGACGCTGCTGCGGATCGAGCCGCGCGTGTTGGATCGTCTGGGCATCGACCTTTCGGAGGCGGCATGAATGTGGCTGCACATCCCGAAACCATCCTCGACCTCTGCGCCGGTGTCGGCCAGCTCGGATACGGCCTGCACGCCGGACTCGCCGCCGTCGGAATGGCCGGGCGAACTGTATGCCACGTTGAGCGGGACGCCGCAGCCGCGGCCCTGCTCGTGGCCCGGATGGAAGCGGCGGAAGTGGATCAGGCGCTTGTCTGGGACGATCTCGCGACCTTCGACGCACGCCGATTCCGTGGCCGCGTTTCTGGCGTCTGTGCCGGCCTGCCCTGCCCGGCTTACAGCAGCGCCGGCAAACGGATCGGCAACGACGACCCGCGAGCCTGGGGCGAGGGATTCGACCCTGACGACGTGGCGACCTGGGGCCCTGTCCCGCACGCGATCCGCATCATCACCGAAAGCGAAGCGGGGTTTGTTTTCTTCGAGAACGTCCCGCAGTGGGTCACCAGCGGAGCCTACGAGCCCGTGGGGCGGGAGCTACGACGATTGGGTTTCACGCGGCAAAAGTGCGTCTTTGTCGCTGCGTCAGACATTGGCGCGAACCACAAGCGGGAGCGGGTCTTTGTGCTGGCAGTCACCGAACAGTGGCGTCGGCGGGTCTGTCAGCAGATCGGCGGATCGGATCGGGGAACTGCTGCTGGGCGGGCAGGTGAAGCATTGGCTGGCATGGAACACGGCGTCGGCGGCGGATGCGTCGGGGCGGGACTACCAGCGGGACCGGGGTACGAAGGGGTTGGAGCGGAACGCGTTGGGCGGGCAGGCGAAAAACTGGCCGACAGCCACGTCAATGAGCGCGCCGAATCAGGGCAGGAACCGGGGCGGGGGCCGGATCAGCGAGCGGTACACGACGGCGGACTTGCAGGAAGCGTCAAAGAGCTGGCCCACGGCGGCGGCGGCGCGCGACGAGAAGGGGCCGAACGGGGGCGAGCACTTCGCGACGAAGGAGCGGCCGCACGCGGACCAGTTGCAGAACGCGGTGGTGATGTGGGCGACGGCGAACGCAACGGCCGGCAAGCGAGGAATGGACATGCCGGAGAAGTCGCGAGCCCGGAAGCGGGGCAAGCCGGCGGAGTTGAACTATCAGACAAAAGACTTCCCCTGCATCCGCCCCCACGGGGAACCGATCTGGCGGCGGTTGCGCGAGCCCTTGCGGAAGCTGCCGAGAGAGACGCCGCCGACCATGTTTCACCCGGCACCCGTGGCAGTGAGAGTCGGCGCGTTGCGGCTGCTGCGTGCCGTCTGGCGCGCGGAGTCTGGCGGGATTGGGAGCTTGTTGCGCGTCTGGACCCCGCCCGCATGCCCGCGGTTGAATCCGGTGTTTCAGTGGTGGCTCATGCAGATCCCTACGCGACGGCTGACCTTCTCCGCGTCGGGGGCAACTGCGTCGTCTGGCAAACGGCGGCCGGCGCGTTCTGCCATCTGTTTGATCGGGTCATCGGAGGTGGCGCATGAACCTGTTTGAGCAAGCCGTACTCGATGCGCCGGGGGTGGACCTGCGGCCGCTGACGGTGACCGGTGCCCGCGCCCGGCACACCGACCCCGATACCAGCCGCGAGGCGGCGCGCAAGCACAACCACAGCGGCAAGTCGCGGGTCAACCGGTCGCTTGTGCTCGAAGCGGTCAGCCAGCGCCCCGGCTACACCGCCGCCGAGTACGGCGTGATCACCGAACTCGGGCACCACGAGGCCCAGCGCCGCCTCAGCGACCTGCACAAGGACGCCGCGGTCCGCAAGGGGCAGAAGCGGGGGTGTCAGGTCAAGGGCTCTCAGATGCTGACCTGGTGGCCGCGTAGTTAGCAACCACGAACACAAGGGACACTTTGATGTTGGTTCTCTCGCGTGAATTGAACGAACAAATCCTGCTCACCGCCGCCGGCCGGTGGATTGGCACGGTGCGGATCGCCGACATCCGCGGCCATCAGGTGCGGGTTGGCCTGATCCTGCCGCGGGGGGTGGTCGCCGACCGCGAAGAACTGGCCGGCCAATACACCGCCCGCGAGGCGGCGCAGGACGCGGCGCGCCTGCGGGCTTTGCTGGACCTGTACCCGCCGGATCAGAGCACGGTGGGCCGGCATATGCACGAGGTGGTCGCGCTGCTGACAGGAGGCGGTGATGCGGCATGAAGGCCCGAGCACGCCCCAGCCTCAAAAAGCAGCGCTCGCAGAAAGTCACGGCTGCGCAGCGCCTGACCAGTCAGCCCCCGGCCGATGGCCGGCAGCGTGGCTCATCGATTCGGGTATGGGACGCGGGTCCGCCGCTGGACATGCCGGCGTTGGCCGAGGCGTTCGCGACGATGCCCGAGCGGGAACTGGCGTCGAGCTGGCCCGCGATGCTGTGCGACACGCTGCTGGATATGGGCCTGCTCGACCGCCCCGGCGACGGCGCGGCGTTCGCACGGGCGTGCAACGCGGTGGCGCTGCGGCTTCACGACCCGCTGCGGAGGTGGGCCATGAGTGACGCGCGGGCGCTGCAGGACGCGGCCTGGCTGATCCAGCAGGCGAATCGGCACGACGAGCCGAGCGACCTGCTGGTGGACCGCCGCCTGGCGGGGCTGGTGATCGCGGCCGCCCGCGTGAACACCCAACAGCGCTCCCCGGAAGGCGTGCGCATGCGGGACTGCATCGTGACGGTGATGAGCCGGCACATTGAAACAGGGAATGAATAAACCATGAACCAGCAAACAACCACATCCTCATCCCCACGTCGTCCTCGGCCCGCGCCCGGCATGGTCCTGCCGGTGCTCGATGCGCAAGGCAAAAAAATCCGCGTCGGCGACATCGCGATCTACCTGGGCGATAAACACTCTCAGGAACACCGCGGCGTTCAGGTCCGCGTGCGCGACCACAGCGGGAAGCATCCTCCGCTCTCCGTGCGGGTTGATGACGACCTGGAAACGCCACACGACGTTGACTTCGACCACCATCGGTGGACGTGGTTGGCCTGGGTCGATCCGAGGAGCCTGTCGATCGTGACGCCCTACACCGCGGAAGTGCCCTGATGAGCCGGCACATCGATACGGGGGAAGACAAAGATGATGAGTAAACAACGCCTCCACCACGACGACCTGCACGTTACCGCCTCCGCCATTGCGCGGAACTACGGCTTCCTGTACGTGTTCCACGACCTGCTCCCGGGCCGATCGGGGGAGCGGTGCGACACCCTGGCCATCGCGCCCAAGCACCTCGTGATGTCGGGCTGGCCGACCGCGGGCGGCGATCAGGACGAGGTGATCGACTTCGGCGACTCGCTGGTGCTCGAAGAAAAGGTGTCCCGCGGCGACTTCATCAAAGATAAGGACAAGCCCTGGCGGGATGAAGACCCCAAGTACGGGCGCTTCTTCGCCTACGTCGCGTGCAAGGGTGTGATCCGGTCTGTGGATGAGCTGCGGCCGGAGCAGGGCTGGTTCGAGGTCGAGCCCGAGACGGGCCTGTGGGTGATGCGCAAGGCCCCGCTGCGCCGCAACCGCCTGCTGTACGGCCACGAGCAGGTGCTGATGGCGCTGCACGCGAGCCGACTGGAAATGCGGCTGCGGGAGCTGGAAGCGCGGCCGAGCCAAGGCATATTCAAGCTGGTTGGCCAAGGATCCCCGAGCGACCGCGGCGTCGCGAAGCCGTCCCCCAAGCCCAAGCGCGGCGACCGCGACCTGGGGGTGGTGGATCAGGTGCTGGCGGTGGAGCCGTGGATCAAGGCGGCACACATCATCACCCTGGTGGAGACGCTGCACAATCACACGATCACGCAGACGCCGATGAACTTCGCGCGCTGGCTGCAGCGGTCGGGCTACCCACGGAGGATCGAGGGCGGGATGACGGTGTACGGGCCGCGGAAAACCAACGCTAGCTGAAAGGGCAACTCATGACACGCGACGAACTGACGAAAGCACTCGAGATGGTGTTGCAGGCGATGAAGGATCGGCATGAAGATTTTATGCCCAATGTCAGGATTATTTACGCCAACGGCTTCTGGCGCTACAGCAAAGGCGAGGAGTTGTTGTTTGCGGCGCATAACTCTGACGAGTTTGCCGATTTCATGCTGGGGATGCCGTGGGAGGGCAAGACGATCGCGGAGTTGCCGGCAGGACGGTGGTACAAGCGCCGCGTGGACGATGAGTGCTGGCTCTACATTTGCATCACCGATGGGGGCGGATTGGAATTTGCGCGAGTTACGCGCAACGACGTGAAATCGTATGCCGGTCACATTCTCCAATCCGACCTCGCCGCCACCGACTGGCAGCCATGCGACGGCGTAGGGAAGGGCGGTGCATCATGATCCGCCGCCTCCTGCGCCTGTGCATGCGCCCCAGGATCAAGCGCCGCTACCGGCGTCTGTCGGAGACGCAGCGCTTCCTGATCCTGGCGTTGTATGCGGACGGCCTGACCCTGCACGAGATCGCGCGGGCGCTGGACCTGAGTTTTGAGGTGACCGAACATTTGCACGAGCAGGCGATGCGGGCGCTGCGCGGGGATGAGGCGACGGAACAGGCAGGACTGGAAGGGGGGAAGCGGTGATGACCCCGGCCTGGATCGTCGGTGATCAACGCTGCCACGTCGGCGACGTGCTGGATCGTCTGCGCATGCTGCGCGACGAGAGCGTGCATTGCATCGTGACCAGCCCGCCGTACTGGGGGCTGCGGGACTACGGATGCGAGGGGCAGATCGGCCTTGAACCCACGCCCGAGTTGTTCATCGCGCGGCTGGTCGCGGGCAAGCTGGGCCGGGCGGGGATCGGGATCGAGCTGAACCCCGAGTACGCCGCGATGGCGAAGCGGCGGGTCGCCAAGGGGCTCAAGCCCGGCACATGGATTGATGACGCGAAGGCGGACGCCTCCCCGCTGTTCGCGGGAGATTCCGGGGGTGGCGCATGACCCAGCCCGCCATCGCCACCTACCACAACCACCTGCCGGCGTGGCTGCGTGATCACGCCTGGCTCAACGCCACCACCCGCCGCCGCGCCACCACCCGCCGGGTGCTGCAGGCCCTGGCCGACGTGGCGGACCGCGACCGCGAGGGCAACCTGGTCCACGCGATCGGGGGGGTGCGGACCCGCCGCCTGGCCGGGGTAGGGCGTTCGGCGTGGTGGGAGCACATCCGGGAGCTGGAGGAGCAGCAGATCATCGTCCCGCTGTCACGAGGCGGGCAACTCGGCGGCCGAAACGTCGCCAACTCATACGGCATCCCGGCTCATCCGGGTGCCCTCACACACCGCGCCACCACTCGGCGGGTGCAAGTCATGCGGCCGCATCCCACCATGAGCGGCCGCCTCATGCCCCAGGTGCTTCAACCTGGCTCACAGGTCGCGCTCATCGCGACCCGGGCCCACGCGCCCAAACCCTCATCACCCGCCATCGGGGCGGGCTCGCGGAGTTTCGCGGACTACCCCCGTCCGCCTGCCGGACTACCCCCGTCCGCCTGCCGGGCGCTCCCATCTCCTATCCCATCCCCCTCGGTTGATAAAAACCATGGTGCTGCGCGCGGGTTGGGTCGGATTGAGCGGGCGGACCTGGCGGACACCGACCGCCTGCTGCGGCTCTTCGACCGTGCGGCAGATCGGGGCCTGGCCGATCCGCCCGGCCTGCTGGAGTTCGCGGCGATGGCCCAGCACTGCCTGCGGGTCGGCAAACGGCCGTGCGCGATGTTCGTGAGCAACGTCCTGGCCGGGCGTTGGCAGATGATCACCGAGGCGGACGAGCAGGAGGCCCAGCGTCGCCTGCACGCCCACCGCCGGCAGCAGGCCCCGCTGATCACCCCCGAAGCGTCGACCTCTCCACCGCCGCCCAGGGCCGTTCAGAGCGAAGACGCGCGGCGGGTGGCGATGGCGATCAAGACGGCGAGGCTGCGGAAGCTCGACCCGCTGCGGGTGTTGCAGGGGATCGAGGACGGCTGGACGCGTGAACGGTTCACGCGGGCTGAGGCAGAGTTGAGCCGCTAAGCGGCAGAACGAAGGATAAACATGGCTGAGAATCAGAGGCGTCGGATGAAGCGGGGTGAAGAGGGCATTGCGAGGAGGTCGGCGTGATGAAGGGCAAGCTATACGACGTGCTGACGTGGGACATGGATCGCCAAGAGTTCACGCCGCAGCAGGGCGTGCGTCGGGGGCCTTGGTCCAAGTGGGGGCTTCGGCGTGCGTTGCGGAAGCTGCAAAAAATGGGATACGACACGTCGCGCCATGGCGGCGTGTCGGTGCTGGTGGAGGAGTGTGTGCCATGAAGCATCGAGCGCGTCATCTGGCGGGGGTGTTGCCGGGGAAGCTGCGGCGCACGGGGATTGTGGCGCTGGCGGTGTGCTTTGGTTGCGGCGTGGAGGCATCGCGGACGGGGGCGGGGCACGCGGATGTGGCCAAGACGCTGCGGGCCGAGGAAGCGGTCGCAAAGATTGAAAGTGAGGCCAACCATGCTCGATGAACAAGGCATCTGCGACTAATGCGGGGCCGACACCTGCGACGGCGAGGAATGCGCCGTAGAGGATTTGCGGCTGGAGAATGAGCGTTTACGCCAGCAGCTTGCCGAGGTGGTGCGGGAGCGGGATGAGGCGAGGGTGATCCTCGACAAGCTCCCAAAGTATGCCGACACCGGCAAGCCGTTTGTACCGGGAGTTGACCAGGCCTTTACGGCGCTTAGGGGGCTTGATGGAATGCTCTCTATAAACACCAGTAATCCATTCCGGTCCAAGGATCGTTGGGCACTTTCATATCACAGCGGTTTGGATAAGTGGGACGGGTCGTTCTATTCCTGCTGCGAAGCCGCCGAGCGTGCGGCGAAAGAGCAAACCAATGACTGACCCCAGCCTGTTCCGCGAAGATCAAATCCCCGCGTGGCCCGACTGGTTCACGCCGGGGAAAACCACCCCGGCAACGCATGTCCAAAACGTGCGGCGCGGCCTCCACCCGCTGGGTTTACCGCTGCTGAAAACGCATGACGGCGCGACCTGCGGGAACTGTCGTCACCTGTGCCGGGTCAGTCAGAGCGGAACGTATATCAAGTGCGAACTCTACATTGACCGACTACCCTCATTGCAGGATATCACTATGACCTTCGACCAGATTTGGGACCAACTCACCCACAAAGACCCCCGGCTGAACCAGGATGAGGCCGAGGTGGTGTTCCAGGCAAAGAACCTGCGGCGTCTGCTGCGGCAGGTCCACGAACAGGGGGTCAAGCAGGGCTACAAGGCGGCGTCCCCCACATCATTCGGTGAGGAACTAAACCGCATGTTCGGCCGCGTGAGGAAATAGCTGATGCGTGAAATCCTTGAAGCCCTGGATCACGGCCGGGTAGAGATCGCGCGGGAGCAACGCCGGGCGCAGCAATCGGTCACGATCAGCCGCGAGGCGCTGCCGGACCTGCGGGCCTGGGTCAGGGGGCAGATGCCCGGCGCGTACCTGCCCGAGGACCCGGCCGACGACGAGCTGCTGCTCATCCTGCTGGGGGTGGAGGTACGGTTTGATCCGCGCCTGACGGGATGGCGGGTGAAGGTGGTGAGTCGGTGGAGTTGAGAGCGTCGCCCAGCCGGTTGAGGTGATCGCGCAGGTATCGGCAGGCATGGGGCGGCAGGCGGATCGCTGTTTCCATACAGCCGTACTCATCATTTATGCGAAATTCGATATGCACCGCGCCGGATTCGTCGAAGCACTCGGCGAACACGTGGAGGGTGGCGTCTTCGCTGAGCCAGATGGTTGATTTGGTGCTCATGCCACATCCTTCAGTGTTCGCGGGTCTTTGATCGCGACCGGCCGATTGTACCCATGCGGCGGGGTCGGTCCGGCCCGCCGCTGCCCAAGTTCCCATTCGATCGCCTTCGCGAGGCTGCGCAACCAGTCGCGTTCATCACGTGTTTTCTTGTTGCGTGGCGTGGCGTGGTAGTTTGCCCAGGCCCTGCGCCGGGCCAGTTGCAGGTCCGCGACCTCGGCGCGGGACAGCGGCACCGCCTCCCACGGCCCTTCCAGCACCCGCACATAGATCGTGGCCTCGCGCTCGGCCTGCATCTGCCTGATCAGTTCATCGGCTCGCATGATCACGCTCCCGTCTGGCTGAGTCGATCGCGAACCGGCACGCGCGGGCGATCTTGACCTGCTGGTGGTAGTTCTCCCCGTCCGGGTAGGCGGGTGGGATGGCTTCGCCGGGTCGGACCTTGATCCGCTCGATCCGGTGGATGATCACGGTGCTGATCGGCGCGACGTACACCACCCAGCGCGACGCCTCCCACGGCCAGGTGTAGTGATCACCCGGGATCGGGCCCGCGACCTCCTGCCGCAGGAACCCCCGGCCGGCGTCACGGGCCTCACACGCCGCCGCCACGGCCCGGCAGTACCGGGCGTAGTGTTCCGCGGTCAAGACCCGCGTTCGCTTCCTGCCGGGCTTGCCGGCGGCAAGGAAGGCGTCGAGCGGGACGGGCTGGTCGGTGTAGGTTTTCATGCCGGCAGTCCCTTCATCGTGTTGGCGATGTTGAGGAAAGCGGGTGGGTGTACGCGGATCAGGCCGTTACGGGCCTGGCTCAGGAATGTCGGGCTCAGGCCAGTCGCCCGCGCCAGCGCCCGCAGCGACCCAGCCCGCTCGCACGCCTCACAAACCATATCCACCGCCACATCGTCCATCTCCGCCTGAATCGTCCGCATCTCGGCCTGTACACGCCGCAAGCGGTCCGCGATGTCCTGGTGTTCCTGGCTCATGACTGTGCCTCCAGCTTTTTGCGATACCACCGCTCGAACTCGGACATCACCGGCGACTGATCGAAGTCCCGGCAGGTCTGGCTGTACTCCCGCCACCACTGATAGACCTGCTCGGGGTCTTTGCGGTGCTTCGCGGCCAGCTCCCGGATCGACCCGATGAAGCCGGGGACGAGGGCGGGGTTGGTCAGGGCCGTCGTCATGGCATTGCTCCTTGCCCATCCGGGCGGTTGGTGAGCCGGGCACCCGCGCCCGACACCGTAATATTACAACCCATTAGAAGAATAGTCAAGCTAAATCTTTAGAAAAAAACGCCAGCACAATTTAATAGTTGACATACTTCCACAATCAGGTAAGATCGTCTAACGATTTAGCGGCATAGCCGCGGAAAGGGGTGTGTCATGGTGTCGACACAGCAGCATCGGGGTCGGGTGTCGGCGGTGCGGGCTTTGATCCGCGCCGGCCAGTACGACGAGGATGAGCGAATGAACCGAGCGGTCGACAACCTGATGGAGCGGGAGGGCTTGGACCCGGATCGGCTCGAGCGTCGGGCTCGAGCCCGCGAGGTGGCGATGGCGGAGGAAGACTTCGCCGAGGCGCTGGCGCGGATCGTGCGTGAGGGGCTGGCGCAAGATGAGGATCAGGCCGAGCAGTTGCTGCGGGAGGGGTGCTGAGATGGGCCTGACCACTGTGAAAGAGCGAGGATTCCCAATGTATGACTGGGAAGTGCGGGCTATCCTCGACGGGCGTAAGACGCAGATGCGCCGGGTTACGAAGATCAACCCGGCGTACATGGATGCCCATTGCAAGTACTGCGCAGACAGGCAGGAAAACATTGCGGCCCTGGTTAGCGGCGATCTTTCGGCACCGCTTCGCCCCCCCTACGGCAAGCCCGGCGACAGGCTGTGGGTGCGGGAAACGTGGGCACCCGTGCCCGAGCACCGCCCCATCGCAGACCCCGAGCGATACCCCCGCTTCGGGGCGTTCTACCGAGCGAAAAACGACCGGCCAATGTGGGCTGGAAAACGTTGGCGCCCATCAACCAACATGCCCCGCTGGGCCAGCCGCATCACGCTTGAGGTGGTGGACGTGTGGGTCGAGCGGTTGCAGGATATCAGCGAGGAAGATGCGGTAGCGGAGGGGTGCCAAGCGCGCCCCGCCGATGGGACATGCCACCTATGCCCCAGTGGCCCGTGCTCAATCCACCAGCCCGCCCAAGGCCAGTTTCACGCGATCTGGGACTCCACCAACGCCAAGAAGCCGGGCCACTCATGGGATGACAACCCGTGGGTGTGGGTGAACAAGTTCAAGCGGATCGGGGGTGAGTGATGCATTTTACCAGCGCCGACCTGCGCGAGATGGGCTACGACCCCGCGACCGGCCTGCGGCTGGAAGATCGGGGTGACACCCCCGTCCCCAAGCGGAAAGAAGGGCGTGCCCGGCTGCCTCGGCATGAGCCGGGCAAGATGAACCGCACCGAGCGGGCGTATGCCGACTACCTTGAGCGCCTGCGTCTGGCCGGCATGATCTTGCGCTGGGCGTTCGAGCCCATGAAGCTGCGTCTGGCCGACCGCACGTTCTACGAGCCCGACTTCCTGGTTCAGCACACCGATGACGCGCTTGAGCTGCACGAGGTCAAGGGCAGATGGGAGGACGACGCCCGAGTGAAGATCAAGGTTGCCGCCCGCCTTCACCCGTGGTTTGAGTTCAGGGCGGTAAAGAAACGGCCGCAGCGCGACGGCGGCGGGTGGGAAGTGGAGACTTTCAATGGATGACAACACACACGAGCAAATGAAACGTCGGGCTGAGAGGCTGAAAAGCCAATACATACAGGCCATGTGGGGTTTGGCAGCATACGAGGGGGAACTGATCGCGCGGGTGTTGCGACGCAAATTTGGTGAATGGGGGCCTGGCCACCGCGCTATTTTTCCTTTCTCGGATGGGCCGGGGGAGGTGGCAATGTTGCGTATTGATCCGCCTGTCCACCAGCATTGGTCCACACATGTCATATTCAGCAGGCTGAGGTGTCGTTACGTGCTCAAGACGGGGCGCCTCGGCAAGACTGAGCACGCCCTCGGGCTAGAAGACGTGCGTCTGCTAATCCCGGTGCCGGGAAGTGGAGACATTTAATGCCTAAGCGGGTTCAGATGACACGAAAGAAGGGCGGCTGGCGCGAGAAGCACCCCACCGCCGTGGTGGTGGCGCGGCCGAGCAAGTGGGGCAATCCGTTCGTGGTCGGCAAGGAATGTTTTGTCTGTGGCGTCGTCGGTCGCGTGCTGGTCCGCGACCAGCGCCACGCGGTCGATCTGTACCGTCAACACATTTCTGACTACGTCGGCGGATATTTGTTCCGCGAGACCGCGAGGAAAGCACTCCGGGGCAAAGACCTGGCCTGCTGGTGCCCGCCGGACCAACCTTGCCATGCCGACGTGCTGCTGGAGGTGGCGAATGCCTGACCACGCCTCCCCCGCTACACTGGCCCGCATGGCGGATACCCCGATCCTTGTCCAGATCAGGGAGTTGTACCAGCAGCGGCAGACCGAGGGCTGGACGATCCCCCAGGTCGCCCGCGCCGCCGGCGTCGCCAATATGACCGCCTACCGAGTGATCGAGCAGGAGGCGGACTGCATGACCGACACCGCCTACAAGCTGCTCAAGGTGCTCAAGCACCCCCCGCCCCGTCCCCCGGATCACCGCCGCCGACCACGATAAAAAAATCGGCGGGGCGGGTGATTTTCCCCTTGACAATGTTACGCGATCGCGTAACATGGATACAGATGAGTCGGGCGGCGAGCCCGGCCAACGCAATCAGACGGGCAACAGCCCAGGAGCAA
>CAZTLX010000018.1:0-30079 GCA_964614575.1 uncultured Phycisphaeraceae bacterium
GGCGGCCGCGGGGGCGGCGGCGGCGGCGGCGGCGGTGGCTACGGCGGTGGCCGCGACCGCGGCAGCGACTGGTAATCCATGCGGCTTGACCCAGATTCTCTACAACCCCGCCGATCTCACGGCGGGGTTTTCTTTTGCTTTTATCAGCGACATGGCCACCGCTCAGCCGCGGCGGCGGATCGGCGTGTACTTCATCGTGGTGGCGATAGGGCTGGCGGTTGCGGTCGGTCTTTCGCGTATCTATGTCGGCGTGCATTACCCGTCGGATGTCGCGGCCGGCTGGGCCGCCGGACTGGCGTGGGCCTGTCTGTGCTACGTCGGGTTTCGCCTGGGCCATGTGTGGTTTCGGTGGCGGTCGCGCCGCGCGAATCGGACTGCCCCGGCGACGGCTTAACCATCGCCATGCCGCATCGCGGCGGCCCGCTTTCCACCGCTCAATCGAGCCGAGCCCGAGCCGGGCCCCTTGCTTAGCCCGGATGATTCATCACAGATTTGGCCCAGTGCCCCTGCAGCTCTGTGCAATGCCCCCGGCAGGTCTCGAACCTGCAACCTCAGCTTTAGGAAAGCCGTGCTCTATCCAATTGAGCTACGAGGGCGCGAGAGGGCCGCGGAAACGGGTCGGCCGCGATTGTATCAACCCGCCGCCTCGCCGAAGATCGCCCGGCGGGGCGCGGCGTTAATCAGCTCGTCGAGCTTCTCGCGGCCGATGCGCTGCTCGACCAGGCCCAGGCCCAGCAGCCGGTCCTCGAGCGTATCCGGCCGATGCAGGTCCAGCGCGAGCCAGGCGTAGCGGCCCTCCTCCAGAAATCGCCACGCCAGCATGTCCGAGCAGGGCAGGTCGAGGCCGGTGTACGGCAGAAAATTCCCCTGAAACAGCACGCCCCGCCCGGCCAGGTCATCCATGATCCGGTCGAGCTTGTGCCCGGTCTGCATGCGCTCGGGGTGCGCGAGCACGGGCTGATAGCCCTCGGCCAGCAGCCAGTCGATCGTCTTGAACGCGTGCTTGGGGAAGCGGCTGTCCCACGAGTCGAGCAGGACCACTTTTGAGTCGCCCAGCGTCGGGATGCCGTGAGCCTTGAACCAGTCGATCGCGTGCTTGAACAGCCGCACCTCGCCGCCGGGGATCAGCTCGTATTCGAGGTTTTGCTCTTTGATGAACGCGTCGAGCGCGGCGGTCCACTGCGCGATGTTCTGCGGCGTGTTGCCGGGGAACATATCGGGCCAGATGTGCGGCGTGCAGACCGACGCGGTGTAGCCGAACTCGATCAGCCGGCGCACGGACTGCGCGGACTGCATGGCATCGAGACAACCATCGTCGATCGCGGGCAGCAGGTGGCAGTGGGTGTCGATGCGTCCGGGCATGGAGCGGTAGTGTAGGACACGCGGCGGATCACGCCGGGGCCGTGGCTTGATCGGGGCGGACCAGCCACGAGAGGTGGTCGGCCGATTCGCCCAGCAGATGCAGGCGCGTCCACTGCAGCGCACACTTGGCGGCGCGGTCGCGCACCGACGCGCGGTCGCCGGGCAGGCGCGTGAGCCTCGCCTCGGTGTGTTCGGTGCCGTCTTCGCCGCGCCACGCCAAACCGAGCCAGACCGTGCCGACGGGTTTGTCGGGGGTGCCGCCGTCGGGCCCCGCGATGCCGGAGACGCTGACCGCCAGCGTCGCGCCGCTGCGTCGTCGCGCTTCCTCGGCCATCGCGCGGACCACCGGCTCGCTCACCGCGCCGTGTGCATCGAGCAGCGCCGCATCCACGCCCAGTTCGTTGATCTTCATCGCGTTGTGGTAGGTGATCCAGCCCCCGGCATAGGCGGCGCTGGAGCCGGGCACCTCCGTGAGCGTCCCGCCCAGCAGCCCGCCGGTGCAGCTCTCGGCGGTGGCGAGCGTGGCCCGCTTTTCGATCAGCAACGCGATGACCGCGTCCTGCAGCGTCGCGTCATCGCGGCCGAAGGCGAGCGGGCCGACCGCCGTCTCCACCGCTTCGATCGTCTCGCGCAGCGCTACCGCGGTGTCGCCGAATTCGGAGCGCAGGCGGATGGAGACGATGCCGTCGGACACGGTGGTGCCGACCTTCGGGTTGCGGTCGCGGGCCATGAGCGGGCCGAGGCGTTCGGCGATGTTGGACTCGCCCGCGCCGAAGGTGTTGATTTTCGCGGTGAGGATGGTGCGCCCGGAGCCGCGGTGCGCTTCGAGGCGGGGCAGCACCTGTTCGAGGATCATCGGCCGCATCTCGCGCGGGACCCCGGGCAGCACGAAGATTTCCGCGCGGTCCAGGCGGGCGTAAATGCCCGGGGCGGTACCGTTGGGGTTGGGCAGGGTCGTGGACCCGGCGGGGTGCAGCGCCTGCACGCGGTTGCGCTGCGGCATCGGCCGCCCCCGCCCCCGCCCCCGGAAGTAAGCCTCCAGGGTTTCCAGTGCGGCGGGGTCTTCGACCAGATCGACCCCCATCGCATCGGCCAGGGCTTCGCGGGTCAGGTCGTCCTCGGTCGGCCCCAGTCCGCCGGAGATGATCACGACCTCGGCATTGTGCGCCGCCCAGCGGATGGCCAGCTCGATGGCCCGCCGGTCGTCGCAGACGGTCTGGTGGGCGTAGGTGGATACGCCGCACTCGGCCAGCTTCGCGCTGACCCAGGCGCTGTTCGTATCGACGGTTTGTCCGAGGCAAAGTTCATCGCCGATGGCAAGGATGATGGCGGGCATGCGTCAACGTTTCCATTGTTCCCGTTCAGCGGGTGGCACGAAGTGCCCCGAATGCGGGGTCCCCATGATAGCCCATCACCCCCGCGATATACTCGGACCCATGACCACGACCGCCACGCTCATCGACGGCAAGCAGACCGCCGCGGATACCCTCGCCGCCTGCGAGAAACGCGTCGCCGCCCTCATCGCCAAGACCGGCATCACCCCGTGCCTCGCCACCGTGCTCGTCGGCGAGGACCCGGCGTCGGTCACCTACACCCGCATGAAACGCAAACGCTGCGAGGCGATCGGCATGCGCAGCGTCAAGATCGAGCTGCCCGCCGAGACCACGACCGACCAACTGGTCGCGAAGATCACCGAGCTGGGCAACGATGATGCGATCCACGGCATCCTGCTCCAGCACCCCGCGCCGCCGCAGGTCGATGAGCGGGCCGCGTTCGAGGCGATCCCCGCGGTCAAGGATGTCGATGGCGTGACCTACACCAGCTTCGCGCAGATGTGGTTCGACCCCGAGCAGGGCTACCACAGCGCGACGCCGGGCGGGATCATGCGGCTGCTGGACGCGTACGACGTGCCGATCCAGGGCAAGCACGCGGTGGTCATCGGCCGCAGCGCGATCCTCGGCAAGCCGATGGCGGGCCTGCTGCTCGCCCGGCACGCCACGGTGACGATCTGCCACAGCCGGACGCAGGACCTGCCGCAGATCGTGCGTCAGGCGGATATCGTCGTCGCCGCGGTCGGCAAGCCGCGGTTTGTGCAGGGCGACTGGATCAAGCAAGGCGCGGTGGTGATGGACGCGGGGTATAACGAGGGGAACGTGGGCGATGTTGATTTCGAGCCGGCCGCGGCCCGGGCGTCGATGATCACCCCCGTGCCCGGCGGCGTCGGGCCGATGACCATCGCGACGCTGATCGAACAGACCGTGATCGCCGCGGAGCGGATGACCCGATCCGTTTAGCGGGCGGCACGAAGCGCCGCTTTGTTTTGTGGTATGACGTCCAGATTTAAGGCGGGGCACTTCGTGCCGCCCGCTAAACTTCAGACCCATGAGCCAATTCAACGCCACCACGTATGAGGTCGCCAAGCCGACCGGCGTCTGCGCCGCGACCGGCCGCGCGCTGGAGCCGGGCCAGACGTATTTCGCCGCGCTGGCCGATGTGCCCGACGATGAGATCGAACGCGATGCGGAGGGCAAACCCAAAGACGCGGACGCGCTGGGGCTGCGGCGATTTGACGTGTGTGAAGAGGCGTGGCGTGAGGGGTATCGGCCGGAGGGGATGTTCAGCTACTGGAAGAGCACGGTCCCCGAGCCGAACCAGAAGCGGAAGCTGTTCGTCGATGACGCGGTGCTGATGAACCTGCTGAATCGGCTGGCCGACGCCGAGCAGCCGCAGCGCCTGGCGTTCCGCTATGTGCTGGCGCTGATCCTGATGCGCAAGAAGCTGCTGCGTTACGACGGGGCGGTGACACGCAAAGCGGAGGCGGAGATCGACGGCCAGAAGCAGACGGTGGAGCAGGTCTGGTGGCAGCTCACGCCGAAGGTTGATGTGGCCAAGGGGCACTTCGGCAAGTGGAACGAAGACGTGACGATCGAACTGCTGGACCCGAAGCTCGACGAGGCCGCGGTGGAGCAGGTCGCGGGGCAGCTTAATCAGGTCTTCGAGGCGGAGTTGTAAGTTTTTGGCCGCGAATGAACGCGAATGCACGCGAATGAACTAAAGACCTGCGGGCGCTGACGAAGGAGTCTGATTTGCGTTTATTCGCGTTTACTTGCTGCTTACTACTGCTCAGCGGCTGCGCGGCTAAGCCCATCGTGCCGAGCGATCATGCCCCGCCGCGGCTGAGCGTGCGGGCGGAGGCGGTGGACGCGACGCGGGCGTTCGCGGCGTACAACGCCAACGCGGTCATGCTGCACAAGCTCTGGGCACGCACCGACCTGAAGCTGCGCTGGCTCGATGAAGCCGATAAGAAACGGCGTGAGACGGCCGAGGGCAAGCTGATCATCCAGCAAAACCTCAACGGGTCCGGTTACGACGGCATCGCGCTGACCGCCGGCAAGCTCGGGCAGACCGGCCTCTGGGCTGGCGGTGACGGCCAACGCGTCTGGCTCCTGGACCTGCGCGACGACGGCCACGCGTGGGTCGGCCAGGCCGGGGACCATGCGCTGACGCGGCTCGGCCTGCCGCTGAACCTGCCGCCCGAGGCGCTGCCGACCCTGCTGGGCCTGCGCCCGCTCGACCTGACCGCCACCGCCACGGTCACGCCCGAGGCTTACGTCGAGGTGCGGCCTGATCCGAACACCCGCCTCCTGCTGCAGCCGCGCACCGGCCTGCTGACCCGCGCTTACCGGCTCGATGCACGCGGCGAGGTGGTCGTCATTGCGCATCTCGACCGCTATCACCCGGTCAGCGTCGCCGGCCTTGAGAGCGTGGATCGGCCGCTGATCCCCACGCGGGTGGACCTCTATCTGCCCGCCGAGCGCACGCACATCGAGCTCAAGCTCTCGGGCATGACCGACCAGCGCATCAACCCCGCGGTCTTCGACCTGGACGTGCTGCTGCGGACGCACAAGCCCGCGATCGTGGAGACGGTGGAATAAAAAAATCGCACCGCGCCGGCGGTGCGACAGAGGGGTTGATCGATCACTTTAGCCGCGGAGCTTGCTTGGCGATCCCGGTGCGATCCCGCCGCAAGCGCCGGGGCTCAATGTTGGACCCGCTTAGAACGACCCGCTCATCGCCGCGGGGGCTTTGGCCTCGACGACCTGTTTCTTGAACGTCGAGTTCTTGATCAGGCCCTGGATCACCGCATCAAAGTCATCGCGATCGGTGGGCAGGCTGACCGGGGCACCGTCGCGCAGGCCCGAGAGCAGCATCGCGTTGCCCAGCTCCAGCCCGTGGATGCCTTCGACCGCCGGGGCGATCAGGTCTTTCTCTTTGCCGAGGATCACGTCGACGAAGTTCTGCGTGATGGTGCGGTGCTCGGCCATCGGCTGCTTGAAGGGCTTGATGGTGTGCTCGGTGACCGCGACATTGCCGAAGCGATCGGGGGTGGTCCGGCAGAACTCGCGGATGTTCTGCGACGCCTCACGGAAGCACACCTCGCTGCCCTCCGATGCTTCGAGCGTGCCGTTCTCGCCCACGATGGTCAGGCGGTTGATGCCGGGCGTCTGGCCGGTGGAGGTGATGAACGTGCCGGTGGCGCCGTTCTTGAAGGTCATCATCGCGGTGATGTCGTCCTCGACCTCGATGTGGTGGTACTTGCCGATGCCGGCGATGGCCCAGAGTTTATCGGGCATGCCGACGAACCACTGGAAGAGGTCGAGGTTGTGCGGGCACTGGTTGATCAGCACGCCGCCGCCCTCGCCGGACCACGTCGCCCGCCAGCCGCCCGAGTCGTAGTAGGCCTGGCTGCGGAACCAGTTGGTGATGACCCACTCGACGCGGATCAGCTCGCCGAGCGTGCCGTCGTCGCACATCTTCTTGATCTGCCGCCACTGCGGCCGCGTGCGCTGGTTGAACATGCCGGCGTAGATCAGCTTGGGGTGCTGCTTGAGGGCCGCGGCATACGCGTCGTTGGATTCCTGCGCCGCCTTGGCGGTCACGGCGACGGGCTTCTCGGTCAGCACGTGGACCCCGGCCTTGAACGCGTGCTGGGCGTAGGGCGGGTGGTCGTAGTGGGGGGTGGCGATGAGGATCGCGTCCACCTCGCCCGAGTCGATCATCTGGTTGCCGTCGGCGAAGGCCTTGGCGTCGGGGTGCGCCTCGGCGACTTTGCTGAGCTTCTCGGGGTCGATTTCGCAGACCGCGGCCAGCACGCCGCCGTCCAACTCGTTGAGATAACCGCGGTGGTGGCCCGCCATGTTCCCGGCGGCGCCGATCAAGCCGATGCGTACGCGTTCCATATGGTCCTCAGGGGATGGGGATTCCGTAGGGTCAAACCATCAAGCTTTATATCAAGCTGAGTCATACGGTCAAAAAAGCACGACCGGCCGTGCGTTGCCGGTTGAGGCCAACGGCGGTACGCTCTGCGGGATTGACCGGGGGGGTTCACCCCGCCGGATGCCGGAGCATTGCCATGCCCTCGACGAAGAACCGTTCGATCCTCGGCCGTGTGTCACCCGCCCCCCCCGATGCGATCCTTGGGCTGACCGATGCGTTCAAGGCCGACCCGCGCCGCGAGAAAATCAATCTCGGCGTCGGCGTCTTCAAGGACGCGGCCGGGCAGACGCCCGTGCTCGCCTCGGTCAAGGAGGCCGAGCAACGCCTGCTGACCGGCGAGAGCACCAAGAGCTACAAGCCCATCGCCGGCGACCCGGTGTACCGACAGCTCACGCAGAACCTGCTCTTCGGGGAGGGGCATCCGCTGGCGAGCGGGCCGCGGGCCTACACGGCCGCGACGCCAGGCGGCACCGGCGCGTTGCGTGTCGCCGGCGACTTCATCAAGCAGAACCTGCCGGGGGCGACGGTCTGGCTCTCGGACCCGACGTGGGCCAACCACCCCGCCATCTTCGAGGCCGCGGGTGTCCCGACCAAAACCTATGCCTATTACGACCCGGCGACCTTCGGCCTGGACTTTGACGCGATGGCCGACGCCCTGGCCGAGGCGAAGGCCGGCGACGTCGTGCTGCTGCACGGCTGCTGCCACAACCCCAGCGGGGTGGATTTAAGCGGCGAGCAGTGGCAACAGGTCGCGACGCAGTGCGCCGAGCGGGGGCTGATGCCGCTGATTGATTTTGCGTACCAGGGCTTCGCCGACGGCCTCGGGGAAGACGCCGCGGGCCTGCGCTGCGTGGCCGAGGCCTGCGAAGAAATGCTGGTCTGTTCGAGTTACTCGAAGAACTTCGGGCTTTATAACGAGCGTGTCGGCGCGCTGACGATCGTCGCGAGCAGCGGCGAGGCGGCCGAGGCGGTGTTCAGCCAGGTCGAGCAGACCATCCGCCGCAACTATTCCAATCCGCCGGCGCACGGCGCCTCGATCGTGCAGACGATCCTCGCCGACGCGAAGCTGTCGCAGCAGTGGGCGCAGGAGCTGGCCGCGATGCGCGATCGCATCCACCAGATGCGGCAACGGTTCGCCGACACCCTGACGCAGCGCGGCGTGTCGCTCTCGCAGCGGGGCAACGAGTTTGTCACCCGCCAGCGCGGCATGTTCAGCTTCAGCGGCCTGAGCAAAGCACAGGTGCAGGCGCTGCGCGAAGAGCACGCGATCTACATGGTCGGCAGCGGCCGCATCAACGTGGCGGGTATCAGCGATGAGAACTGCGGCCGGCTTTGCGACGCGATCGCCGCGGTGTTGAAGTAACCGCGAATGGCCGGGTCGCCCGACCGCCCACACGCCCGGCGCGCCGGGACACGATGACGGCGCGAGTCGGGGGAAGCCACGGCATATTCGGAAGGCGGATGTCAAGCGTGCGCTGGCGAGGCCAGCGGCAGTTCGCTTGGTGCCCCCCGCGATCCGGCGGTTCAATCGGTAGGATAGGTGATATGAGCAAACCATTGCGTGTCGGCATCCTTGGCTGCGGCGTGATCGCACCGACGCACATCGAGAGCTTCCAGGTCATCCCCGGCGTTGAAGTCGCGTGGGCGTGTGACCTGATCGCCGAGCGCGCCAAGGACACCGCCCAGCGACACAAGATCGCCAGGCACACCACCGATTACCGGCAGGTCCTGGCCGACCCGGCGGTCCAGGTCATCAGCGTCTGCACCGACCACGCCAGCCACGCCGAGCTGTCGATCGCCGCGCTCGAGGCGGGCAAGCACGTGCTCTGCGAGAAGTGTCTGACGGCCAACGGCGAGCAGCTTGACCAGATGCTCGACGCCGCGGCCCGTTACCCGCAACTTAAGTTCGCCGGCGTCTTCCAGCACCGCTTCGACCCGATCAACCGCCGGCTGCGTGAGCTGGTCACCTCCGGCCAACTGGGCAACATCGTCACCGCCTCGGCCCGCCTGCGTTGCCATCGGCCGGACAGCTACTACGGCGACGGGTGGCACGGCACGTGGGCCCGCGAGGGCGGCAGCGTCCTGATCAACCAGGCCATCCACTTCCTCGACAGCATCCAGTGGGTCGTCGGCGGGGTCGAGGCGATCAGCGCAACGCACGCCAACCTCGCCCACCACGGGGTCATCGAGACCGAGGACACCCTCGTCGCGGCGCTGCGCTACCGGGGCGGGATGCTGGGCACGTTCGAGGCCACCAGCGCCAGCCACATCAACTGGTCCTACAAGCTGGCGATCTACGGCACACTGGGCACCGTCGAGCTGCGCAACGACCGCGTCCATCGGCTGGTCTGCAAAGACGATCAGCAGGAGGAGCGCATCCGCCAGATGCTCGAATCGCTGGAGCCCGCCGAGGGCGTCAAGGGCGCGGCCGAGCATTACGGCAAGGGCCACCTGGCGCAGGTCCGCGACTTTGTCGCCGCCGTCCGCGACGATCGGCCGCCGTTCGTCACCGTCCAGAGTGCCGCGGAAACGTCACGGCTGGTGTTCGCGGCGTACGAATCGGCCCGCCGCGGGCAGTGGGTGAGCCTGCCCGAGCCCGTCGCCGTTGCCTGAACCCCGCCGTCCGAGGCCTCGTCTTCTGAACAGGGTGAAGGCATTGACCCCGCGGCCAGCCTTGAGGGTATGGACGTAGGACAGACATTCTTGTCTGTCACCGGCCCGAAGGGTCGGCCAGGCCTGTCCTACCCCATTGGGGCCATGGGTGTCAATGTCTTCACCCTGGGCTTTTGAACAAAAGATGGGCGTTGTCGATCCGCTTTGTTACGATAACGGGTTGAATGACACGATATTTGCCATTAGTGAGCGGGCCGGCCGCCGGCCGCCACAGATCAAGGAGTCGATGTTGGATTTTGTCACACGCGAAGAAAAAGAGAAGCTTTCGGAGAAGCTCAAGGAGCTGCTCGCCCGTCGTCCGCAGATCACCCAGCGGATCGCCGAGGCTCGGGCCTTGGGCGATCTGAAGGAAAACGCCGAATACCACGCCGCCCGCGAGGATCAGGGGATGAACGAGGCGGAGATCCGCCGGCTGGAGGATCGGCTCAAGAAGGCGCAGGTCGCCGATGACGTGGAGAAGCCCGACGACATGGTGTTCCTCGGGTCGGTGGTGAAGCTGCGGGACACTGATGACGACAGCGAAGACCTGTACAAGCTGGTGGGCGAGGCGACGGGCCGTTTTGATGCCGACGAGATCGAGGTGACCGCCAGCAGCCCGATGGGCGAGGCGTTGATGAAATCGCGGGTCGGCGAGACGGTCAAGGTGGAGCTGCCGCGGGGCACCAAACGTTTTGAAGTGGTGGCGATCCAGTAGCCGGCTCGTGCGTCCTATGATGTAGGGAGATGTCCGGACGGGGGGAGACGGTAGGGCGTTACCAAGCCCGGAAAGGACTGCCGCAGATGGCCCGATTTAATCAAGGTTGGATAGCCGCGGCCGCGTTGGCGGCATTGACCCTGCCCGCCGCGGCCCAGCAGCGGGCCGGGGGCGATGGCCGCGCGCTCGACGCGAACCAGCAGGTCGGCTCCGGCGGGACCAACCAGGTCCAGGGCCAGGTCGATTACCGCGCCCGCAACGACGTGGTCACCGGCAACGTCTCCGGCGGCAGGGGCTTCCAGGGCGATGTCGGTTACAGCGCCCCCGGCGAGTTTCGCAGCAGCCTCGGCTCAGACTCGCTGTTCAACTTCCAGGCCCGATCCCTGCCCTCCAGCCCGCTGATCTCCGGCGCGGCCCAGTCTCCGGGCTACCGCTTCGGCGGCGGGGCGGGGCAGGATACGCTGAGCGTCTATCGCTCCTTCTCCAACCCCACCGGCCTGCGCGAGAGCTACGGCGGCGGGGCCATCGCGCTCGACGGCGGCAGCCGCGGCATCTTCGCCGCCTCCTCCCTCCGCGTCGGCGGCGACATGACTTCATTCCTGGGCGGCTCGACCCGGCCGATCACCGGCGATACGCTCGGCACGCAGGTCCGCGATGACGGTGGGGCCACCGTCTTCTCCGCCTCGCCCCTGCTGGGCATCCGCCGCACCGATCTGCCCGCGTTCAACGCCTACGATTCGACCGTCAAGCCCGATACCCCGCGTATCGAGCTGGACCCGATGGACCGCTCGACGCAGCCGGCGCTGGACCTGGGCCTGGGGGAAAGCTCACGCGTCGAGGGCCAGCGCGTCGGCCAGATGGCCGGGAGCATCGCGACGATGCCCAGCGACCTGGACCCCGCGGCGGCCCCGCCCGGATTGGTCATCGGCCAGCAGTTGCAGGCGTTGCTGATCAGCGACCGCGCCGGTGAGACGCTGGACCAGCGCGTCGAGCGCCTGGAGAAGATGATCTTCCGCCAGACCGATCCGTCGGTGAATCGCCCCGGCTCCGAGGCGTACAAGGAACTGATCGAGAAGCTGCGGGAGCAGGCCGCCAAGCCCGCCGCCGAGCAGCAGCGGATGCAGGAAGACAAGCTCGATGTCGGGCTCGAAGAGGTTGAAGAGAAGAAGCTGACCGAGGCGGAGAAGATCGCCGCGGACGCGATGAAGCGTGCGTACGAGGTTTACGGCAAGCCGCTGGATGAGAAGCGGCCGGGCGAAAGCGTCGCGGATGCCAACGGTGAGCCGGGCGAAGCGGCGGACGAGCCCGATGCGGTGCCCGAATCGATCAGCAAGCTGCTCAACCAACTGCGGACGGACCTGCCGCGTGTCGGTTCGCTGGCCGCGGATGCCGAGGACCGCGCCAACAAGCTGATGAAGCAGGCGGAGACGGCGTTGGCGGCCGGTGAGTATTTCGACGCCGAGGCCTTGTACCGTCAGGCCAAGATCAACGCCCCGGCGAACCCGCTGGCGACCGTCGGGCTCATCCACGCCCAGATGGGCGCGGGGCTGATCCGCTCGGCGTCGGCGAACCTCCACACACTCTTCGAGCAGCACCCCGAGCTGATCAACGTGAAATATGAAGCGACCGTGCTGCCGCCCAAGGAGCGGCTGCAGTGGCTCCAGGGCGAGCTCCAGCGGATGATCGACGCCCAGGACCACGCCGGCCAGCCCGGCCTGCTGCTGGCATACCTGGGCCACCAGACCCAGTCGCGCCAACTGATCCGTTACGGCCTCGCGGTCGCCGAAGCAAACGCCCCACGCGACGCGCTGCTCGGCGTCCTGCGCGGGGTCTGGCTCGACGACGCCAACGCGGTGCCTGCCGACGACAACCCCGACAAATAACCCACGGTTGTGGCGATTTCACCCAGGCGGCGGACGCGGAGGACGCGCGACCGGTGCCGTGCGCGGCCGGTCCCGCGAGCCGCGGAAGAAGCCGTTATGGCCCGGCCATTCATGCCCGCCCCCCCATCCGCTCGATCAAACGGTTACACCCCACGTTCCCGCCCCCGCCCCCGGCCGCGGGCCTTGATCCGATGACCGATCTGCTTGCCTCAACCTCGTCCGCTTCCGGTGCCTCGCCTGATGTGGGCGGCGACGCCGCGGCCCCCTCCGCGCCCCGCCTGAGCCTGACCGATTTCCTGGACACCGACTCGCTTCAGGAGATTCAGGACTCCTTTACCTCGGTGACCCGGTTGCTGACCACCATCCGGGACGCGGACGGCAATGCGGTCACCGCCCCGACCGATGCCCGCGCCCGCGCCGAGTCGGACCTGGCCATCGATCAACTGCTCGGCGGAGACGCGGACGCCGACGGCGAGCAGAAGCTGGTCGCGCCGATCATCGTCGAGGGTCAGCCGCTGGGATCGATCGAGGTCGAGCGGCAGATCGAGGTGGTGGGGCGGCTGTCGGATCAGGACCTGGGTAAGCTGCGGAAGCTGGGCGCGTCGTGGGGGCTGGCGGAGGATCAGGTCGGCCAGTTGCTCGACGCCGCGGACGACCTGTTTGCCGCCAAGCGCGGGGCCGCGATCCAGTTCCTCTACCTCATGGCCAACTCGATCGCCCGGCTGTGCTACGACGCGTACCACGCCCGGCAACGCGTCGAGGAGCTTAGCGCGTTGTATCAGGTCTCGAACCTGATCGCAGGCCAGCGCGATCTGCAGCAGGTGCTCGACACCGCCGCCCGCGCCATCGCCGAGGTGATGAAGGTGCGCGGCGTGGTGATCCGCATGATCGAGGATGCGCCGGACGGCAAGTGGCTGCGGCGCCGGGCCAGCCACGGCCTGTCGGATGAATACGTCAACGCCGGGCGGCTGCTGGTCAATCGCTCGGAGATGTTCACCCACGTCGTACACAACGGCGAGGTGATCGAGATCGAAGACCTGGCCAGCGACCCGCGGGTGTTCTTCCCCGAACTGGCCCAGCGCGAGGGCCTGGCTTCGATGCTCTGTGCCGGCATGAATTATCGAGGCCAGGCGATCGGCACGGTGCAGCTCTTCACCGAAACCACCCGACGCTTCAGCCACTTCGAGCGCTCGCTGCTGCGTGCGATCGCGCAGCTCTTGGCCTCGGCGGTGGAAAACGCCCGGCTCGACACCGAGCGACGCAAGAATCAACAGGTGATCAATCAACTGCACCTCGCGGCCGACGTGCAGCGGCGGATGATGCCCCAGCGCATGCCGCAGATCGCCCCGTTTGATATCGCCGCCAAGTACGTGCCCTCTTACGACCTGGGCGGCGACTTCTACGACTTTGTTTATCTCGAAGGCAACCTCGGCGTCGCGATCGGCGACGTGGTGGGCAAGGGCGTCGCCGCGTCGCTGCTGATGGCGTCGGTGCGTTCGGCGCTGCGGGCCTACGCCCAGGACGTGTACGACATCGACGAGATCGTCAGCCGGGTGAACATCGCGCTGGTGTCGGACACGCGCGACTCGGAGTTCGCCACGCTGTGGTACGGCGTGCTGGACCCCAAGACCCGCCGCCTCACCTACTGCAACGCCGGACACGATCCCCCGCTGCTGGTCCGCAACGGCAAGGTACACCAGCTCGAGACCGGCGGCATGATCGTCGGCATCGATCCCCAGCAGCATTACGACAAGGGCCTGTGGGACCTGTTGCCGGGCGACCTGCTGTTTGTCTACACCGATGGCCTGCCCGACGCGATGAGCAAGGAGGGCAAGCGTTTCGGCCGCGCCGCCCTGGAAGTGGCGCTGCTCGAAGCGGTCGCCAACCCGCAGGTCAATGCCGCGGGGGTCTTGAGTCACCTGCTCTCGGCCATGCGGCAGCACACCGGCCTGCGCCGCTCGACCGACGACTGCACGATCGTCGCGATCCGTGTGACATGATGACAAGCGGATGGGACCCGCCGGCCCCTTTTTCCGCGGTGGGCCGGGGATAGCGGCGGGGGGGACGTGCGGTATAATTGCGTTGGACTCCTTCATTTATTGCCCAGGCAGACTCATGAGCGAAGAATCCCCGCAACGTCTGATCCCCAAGCTCAAGGAAGACCGCGTCCTGCGGCAGATCCGAAAGCTGATCATCAACGGCAAATACGCGCCCGGCTCGCGCCTGCCCACCCGCTCGGAACTCGAAGACGAATTCGAGGTCTCCCGCCAGACGATGCAGAACGTCTTCGATTCGCTGCTCAACGAGGGCTTTGTCGAGGCCCGCGGCCGTCACGGCACCTTCGTCACCGAGCACCCCCCGCACCTGAGCAATTACGGGCTGGTTTTCACGCAGCACCCGTCGGAGAAAGATGGTTGGCCGAACTTCTGGACCGCGATCTTTAACGAAGCCCAGGCCCTGCACCGCGACGGCCGCCGGCATTTTCATGCGTTTTACGGCGGCAGTTTTGATGACAGCGGTTCCGGGTCCTACCAGGACTTGCTGGAGATGGTGACCTCGGGTCGGTTAGCGGGGTTGATATTTCCGGCCCGGCCGTTTCACCTGATCGGCACGCCGATTCTCGAACAGCCCGGCATGCCGCGCGTGATTTTCTCCGGTGCCGACATCGCGCCCGGGGCCTTGCAGATCGAATTGGCGTTTGAGCACTTCTATGAAATCGCGCTGGATCATCTGAGAAAATGCGGCCGTTCTCGTGTGGCGTTCTTTATGAGCAATGGGTACAACGCGACGCTCTGGCCCCGCATCATGGAGTTGTGTCAAGAACGCGAGATGCAGACTCGCTTCGAGTGGTTCCACGGCATCGACCCGCTGCGGCCGACCTGGTCGAGTCGCGTCGCGGCCCTGCTCGCCCGGCTCCCACAGGCCGATCGCCCCGACGCCTTGATTATCGGGGACGACAACCTCGTAAGCCAGACCATGTCCGGGCTTATGCGAGGTCGCAATGGCATGGACCTGCCCCAGGACATCGACGTGGTGGCTCACGCCAATTTCCCGTGGGTCACCCCCAGCCCGGTGCCGATTACGCGGGTGGGCTTTGATGTCAATCAGATCGTGCGCACCTGCGTGGAGAGCATCGATCTTCAGCGGCGAGGCGAGCACCCCCCCGCGAAAACGCGGATCACGCCGATACTCGAAAGTGATATCACTTGAACCAACGTCACGCCGACCGGCAAGCGGATATCAAACAACGTCAGCTTTCTCGCTCTCCCGCATCCGTCGGATCACGACCCGCGGGTGTTGCTATATGGGTATTTAGCCTGCTTTTTACCTTGGCACCGGCTTTCGCGGCAGCTCAGGTGACCGAGGCACCAGCCGCGTGGCTCGATGAGGCCGGGCGCCTCGCGCTTCAGATCAATCAACCCGATGATATGGTCACGGCCGCGTATGACCGGGCGGATGTGCTTTATCAGTTGGCGATCGAGGAAGCGGTGTTGGGCCGGCAGGACAAACTGATGGTGCATCTGGGGGCGTTGCGGGCGTCGGTGGTGATTATCGCCGCGGCCGACGGTGATCAATGGCCCTACGCCTACCTGCCCGGGCCGCTGACGGTCGCGGGGCAGGCGGTGGACGCGAAGGTCACCTACGAGATGCTCGACGCCGACGCGACCCGGCTCGACGCCGCGCAGATGACCGCCGAGGCGCTGGCCATCAAGGGCGATCAAGCGGCTTATGCCGCGGAAGTCGATCGCATGTGGGCGCTGCTGCCCGCGGCGCAGGCCGAGCTGATGGCCGAAGCCGGGGAAGACTGGATTTTCGACGGCACGTACAGCGGCTGGTTCATCATGCGGATGTTCCGCGATGCGGGCGACCTGGCCAACGCGCGCCGCTTCGCCGGCTTCGACTGGCAGGACCCCGCCGAGCATGCCGGGGTGCTGGCGATGCTCGCGCAGATGGAGGCGTGGAAGGGTGAGCAGGCGAAAGCCAAGGCCGCCCTTGACCAAGCCGGCGTTCGACTCGCGCAGGCCGTCAAAAAATTCCGGGACAACCCCGACACCTACTACGCCGACCTGGACACGCACCTGCCGGAGCTGGTCGCGGCCAAGTGGATGCTGGAGGGGCAAGAGGCGGCCTTGCGGTATGGCCGCGACACGGCGCTGCCGGAAACAATCTGGGAAGACGCGGCCTACGCCCACGCCGCGACGATGCTCCGCCGCACCGGTAAGCCCGATGACGCCAAAGCCGCGCTCGACCTGGCCCTGGCCCGCCCGCTGAACGTCGGCGATGAGCCGATGAACTGGGACGTGATGCACCTCACCCGCGAGCTGGTCCGGCAGGATCGCATGAAAGACCTCGAAGCGTATCTGGCGCGCTCGCAGTCGCCCGCCTTCCGCGCCTTCGGCAGCCTCGGTGCCGCCCAAGCCCTGCTCCACCCCGACAAGTAATCACGCCCCCCAGCCCGTCGCTTTCGTTTTCGCGCAGGCGACAGGTCTTCAAACCCCTTCGATGCACCGATCCGCCGCGTGTGCTACGGTACACGTCGACCTACAGACCCAAGCCCAAACCCCAAACGCGAGAGCCCATGACCACCGCGACCATCACCACCGACAAGGGACAGATCAAGATCGAGCTGTTCACCGAACAGGCGCCCGAAACCACCGGCAACTTCATCAAGCTCGCGAAGGACGGCTTCTACGACGGCCTCAAGTTCCACCGCGTCATCAGCGACTTCATGATCCAGGGCGGCTGCCCGCAGGGCACCGGCACCGGCGACCCGGGCTACAAGTTCGATGATGAGCCCGGCGCGCTCGCCCTGAAACACGACAAGCCCGGCGTCCTCTCCATGGCCAACGCCGGACCCAACACCAACGGCTCCCAGTTCTTCATCACCCACGTCCCCTGCCCCCACCTTAACGGCAAGCACGGCGTCTTCGGCCAGGTCCTCGAAGGGCAGGACGTCGTCGATGCCATCAAGCAGGGCGACAAGATGAAAAAAGTCGAGATCAGCGAGGGCTGAACCCGTCTGCTTAATAACTTCACCCAAGCCCGCCGATGCGCAGCGCAGCTCCGGCGGGGTATCTGGCGCGTGATTCAGAGTGTCCGATCCTCTGTTTATTGCGCGAGGATCTGATGCTCGACCGCCTCGAACGCGGTGACCTGCGCATGGGGCGGGTACTCGACGCGGTAGGCGTAGCGGATCGTCTGCGACTGATCGCCGCCGAGGGTGAGCGCCCAGTTGAGGATTCCCTTATCCGAAGAAGCCGGGCTCGGGTTGGCTTCTTCGAGTTTCACGGTGATGTCTTTGTTCTGCGAGACCGGCACCTGATCGCTGATGGTCAGGGTGATCGGCTCGTTGAGGAAGTTGCGGACCTCGATGACATACGCCGCGTCCAGGCGTTTCTTGCTGGACCACGAGGCGGTGGAGGAGCGGGTGTAGTCCAGTTCGCGGGTGACCTTGATGCGTTCTTCGAGGCCGAGGAACAGCTCGAACTTCTCGTTCTGGGCGACGAAGGGCATCTCGGACTTGGCGACGAACGAGCCGTCGGTGTAGATGCGGACCTCGCCGGGCAGGACGGGGAAGCTACCGGTGTTGCGCATCTGGCCGGTGACGTAGGTGGAGCGGGAGACGGCGGGCGCGGCCGAGTATTGCCGGGTGGTGGCCAGCGACGCGACACCCAGCGGCATGTCGGTCGGTGTGCCGTCGGTGGTGACCGCGTGTTTGCCGGCGACGGCGAACTCGACGGTCGTGCCGCGCTCCTCGACCTGTCGGATCACGCGGATGAGGTTGTCGCGGTTAAGAGAGACCTTGCCATACGCGGCCGCGGCCTGAGGGTTGATGGCATTGAACTCGGTCTGTCGCTGCTGAATCTCGTCGAGCCGGCTCAACGCGACATCATTGCCGTACCGGAAGCCTTTGCTGATCTGGCCGCGTCCGCCGGAACTGGTATTGGATAGCGCGCTGTTGAGATCAAACCCCGCGCCGATGTACCACGGTTTAAGTTCCGGCTTTTCGCGGGTCAGGTAGGGCTGGATGGTGGAGAGCGCGAACGTCGCGTCGGACCAGTCCTCGCCGGTCGATTGCTGCACCACCGCGCGGGCGGTGAGGGTGACCTGCCCGGCGTTGCTGTCGGTCCGCGCGTCGTAGGCGGGGTACCAGCTCGCGCCGCTGATCAGGTAGCCGACCTCCAGCGTCGCCTGCGTCGCGGCGTCGGCGGTCAGCTCGATGACGATCTGCTTCTGCTCCAGCCGCACCCGGCCGCGCAGGTCGTTCCACTTCTTCTCCGCCGCGGCCAGTTCCGGCTGCAACGCACGCACCTCCCGCCGCGTGGCGGTGATCGTCTCGAGGTTCTCCAGCATCTGCGTCCGCAGGTGCGCCTGCACCGCCGCCATCTCCGCGACCTCCACCTCACGCACCGCCGCGTCCTTCGGGGTGGCCTCCGCGGAGAACACCCGCAGACCCTTGAGATACTGCTTCTCCTCCTCAAACACGGCCAACCGATTGTTCAGGTCTTCGATCCGGTCGCGCAGCGCGGTGACGGCGTCCTCGGCCTCGTTGACCTGCGCCTCGGTCGAGCGCGTGAGGTAAGTCGAGCGGACCGACACGCCCTGCAGCGTGACGCCCGCAGCCCCGCTCAGGCCGACGCGGATCGATTCGCCATCGATCCACGCGGGCAGTTGGTCGAGGCTTAGCCGCGATGGTCCGGCGGGCAGCTCAACCGTAGCGACGCGGGTCACGTAAGCCCACTCGGGGTAGACGGTGACGTGGGTGATGGTCGATTCGAGCGGACGGGGCTCGGCGTCCTGCCCCGACGCCGGGCCGACGAGGAGCAAGCTTAGGAGCAGGCTGAGGATCAGGGCGGGGGCGGCGATTGTGTGGGGGCGCATGGGAACAACTCCGGGAAGGGTCAGAGGCTCTCTGGACAGACGCGGGAGGGGGACGGGGGTTCCGAGGAAGAGGGTGAAAGCGGAAAAACGAAAAAGCGAAAAAAGCGGAAAATCAGAGCGCGCACGCCAATGCCGGCGCTTGATTTTCTGCTTTTCCGATAGCTTGATTTTCCGCTTTATGCCTTACCGCATGACTTCGGTCTGCTCGATGAGCCGGACCGGTTGTTCCTGCGGCGTCCTGAAGTTGCCGGGGGTGGCGAACTCGAGCATGAGGGTGCGGCGGAGGACTTCCTCTTCGCCGGTGCGGGGGTTTTTCATGGTCTGGGTTTCGCCGTGGATCCCGCCGATGAACACGGAGAACGCATCGACGTCTTCATCGGACACCGGCCAGATCGCGACCCCTTCTTTCGCGAAGTCTTCGCCCTTGAGCAGTTTGCCGACCACCTCGATCGAGTCCTTGAGCAGCGGGTTGTTGAGCAGGTGCTTGACCTTGGGGAAAACGGTGATGGGCACGCCCTTGCCGGCCTGAATGATCTCGCCGTTGTCGTTGTAGATCACGATTTCGGGGATAAACAGGCGGTCTTCGCCGGTGTTGTTCACGACTTTGTAAGGCAGGTACCAGAACCATCGGATGTTGCCGTCCTCATCGGTGATGGACACGGCACTGGGGTTCTGGAAGCTGAAATCGAAGCTCCAGGAGGGGTTGACGATGGCGGGCTCGGGGGCGGCGTGGACGGTGGGTCTGCCCAGTGTCATCAGGATCACACCGAACGCGAGAGCGGAGAGAATCAGGCCCTGACGGGAATGACGCGGCATCAGTCAGCCTCTCAAAGTAGGAAGCAAAGGCAAAAACCGGGCGGGGCGATACTTTGCCCGCCGGGTCTGGCATTGTACGATCAGCGGGTGATCCGAGCAACGCCTGTGCAACACAAACGCAGCGGCGATAACCATCTACATCCGTCCCCACGGGCCGGTGTGCGGCCCCGGCGGCGGGCTCGGCGTCGGCGGTGTTTGGGTCGAGGCGGAGCCGATCGGCCATGAGCAGCGTCGCGTATCACCCCAATCCCGGTGGTTCGGCCGAACCGGGCCCCATCGCCCGCCGGGTCGCCGCCGAACACCGCCTGCCCGCGCTGGGCCTGCTGATGACCGGCAAGGCCGATGGCACCGAACCCGCGGTGCAGCAGTTTCTCGCCTTCGCCCGCGACCACCGCTTCGATTTAGACGCCTTCTTCGCCGTCTACGACCCGGGCCCGCGCCCGGTGGCGTGCGCCCTCGCGGTGCCCGGCGCGGGGCGGACGGCCATGCTCTTTATCAACCCCCATCGCCGCGCCTCCCAGGAACCGGCGATGGCGGCGGCGGCGGTCGCGGCGGTCGCCGCGCTGGACCCGCAGCGGGTGGCCTTGGTCCAATCCCTGACCGACCCGGCCCAGCACGCCGAACGCCGCGTCCTCAAGGCCGCGGGCCTCCACGATCTGGCCGAGCTGGTTTATCTTCAGCGTTATGTCGAGCGTACGGCCCGGCCGCTCGATCTGCTCGACCCGGCCAGCGGTCGGCCCCTGCGGGTCACCCACTGGTCGGAGGCGGTGCGGCCGAAGTTCGAGCGGGCGATCCTCACCAGCTACGAGCAGACGCAGGACTGCCCCGGCCTGCTGGGGCTGCGCGAGACCCACGACATCATCGCGGGCCATCAATCCACCGGCCGCTTCGACCCCGGCCTCTGGAGCGTCTTTGAGTTGGAGGAACAACCGGTCGGGGTGCTGCTGCTGGCCGCGGTGCCGGCCCGGGATGCCTTCGAGTTGGTCTATCTTGGGGTGAGCCCGCGCTTCCGTGGGCATGGGTTGGGCGGTGTGATCCTGCGTCAGGGGATCAACCAGATCGCGGCGCACGGCGGCGGGCGTCTGCACCTGGCGGTCGATGCGCACAACGCGCCCGCGGTGAAGTTGTATCAGCGTCACGGTTTTCGCGCCAACGCGCACAAGGTGGCGATGATTCGTGCGTTACAAGCGTGAGCCGGGTGTATCCCCCAAGTTATCCACAACTTCCTCGAAACGCCGAACACGCGTTCAAAAAAAACTTGCGTCGCGTTAAGGCCTTACCGTTACACGGGCTTTATGAAAACGCGGCGGGCCGCGCGTCGTTCGGCCATTGATGCAACGCACGCGTTTCTTTAACATCGCCCTCGCCGACAAAGGATTGTCGGCCCGGCAACCGCATCGATCTCGGGGCAATCGGACGTGATCAGGTTCACCTCACGCCCCGCGATGCTTACCCGATGGTCAGGGTGGTCGGCACGTCGGACGGACCCAGTTTAATCGTTTGCGTTGGGGAACTTGCCCCGGTCTTCCGCCCGCGAGGGACGTGGTGTCCGCATTACGCCCATGCCGTCGGTCTGCTTAATTGAGGAGTGTTCGTGAGCACGACCACCCTTCCCGAGAAGGTATCTGCGCGCATCGCCCACCGCCTGGCCCAGGAGGTCGGCCAACGCCGCTTCGAGATGTGGTTCGAGCAGTCGGCCCGCTTCGATCTCGACGCCGACGCCGCCACCCTCCACGTCTCGGTCCCCTCCCGATTCGTCGCCGACCGCATCGGCCGCGACTTCGGCGAGGCGCTGCGCCGTCTCGCCACCGAAGAAGCCGGCGACGCGGTCCAACTCGACCTGCGCATCGACCCCGACCGCTTCGAGCGCAACGAAGCCGCGGCCCCGGCGCCCTACGGCTCATCACCCGGCACCACGCCCCCAATCAAACGCGCCCCGCAGCGCAACGGTGCCGATGCCGCCATCGCCGCCCGTCGCTTCCGTCATCGGCTCGATACTTTCGTCGTCGGCGCGTGCAACCAGTTGGGCTTTGCCGCGGCCGTACGCGTCGCCGAGGACGACCAGGCCGCCGACCCCGTCTTTATCCACGGCGGTTGCGGCCTGGGCAAGACCCACCTGCTGCAGGGCGCCTGCGCACGCCTTCTCGAACGCAACCCCGAGGCAAAAGTCTGGTACACCACCGGCGAGCAGTTCACCAACCAGTACATCCAGGCCGTACGCAAGAACGCGCTCGACGGCTTCCGCCGCCGCGTGCGTCGGCTGGACCTGCTGGCGGTCGATGATGTCCACTTCCTGGCCGACAAGGAAAAAACGCAGCAGGAGTTCCTGCACTGCTTCGACGCGATCGACCTGGCCGGGGCCCGGCTGATGCTCGCCAGCGACAGCCACCCCAAGCTCATCGCCAAGTTCTCCGAGGGCCTGATCAGCCGCTGCGTCCGCGGCATGGTCGTGGAGATGCGCCCGCCCGACCCGCAGACCCGGCGCGAGCTGGTCATGGCGCTGGCGCGGCGGCGCGACCTCAACCTGCTGCCCGAAGCGGCCGAGAAAATCGCCGACCGCTGCCACGGCTCGGTGCGCGACATCGAAGGCCTGCTCACCCGCCTCCACGCGCTGGTCTGCCTCCACCAGCAGAACCCCAACTCCCAGCGCAGCGACCACGAGGCGCTGCGCCCGCGGGCGTCGGTCGGCCACGCGCTGCTCGATCAACTGTTCGCCCACACCGAGCCGGCTCCGCGCCGCGGGGCCGTGCGCTTCGAGATGATCCTCCAGACCGTGTGCGATTATCTGGATGTGCCCGCGGGCAAGGTGACCGGGTCCAGCCGCCACAAACACGTGGTGCTCGCGCGGGCGCTGGTGATCCACCTGACGCGCTCGCTGCTGGGGATGAGTTACCCGGAGATCGCCCACGCGTTTGGGCGCAACAGCCACTCGACGATGATCACCGCCGACAAACGCATCACCGCGGCGCTGCGGGAGGATCAGCCGTTGCTGATCTCCGCCGGCCGCGCCACGACCCTGCGGGCCTTGCTCGATGAGCTGCGCTCGCAACTGGCCCGGGCATAACGCGGCAAGTGCTCCGACCGGCGGCGTGTCCCCCTCCACCCCGCCACCGCCCGCCCGGGCCCCTTTGCTCTTATCCCCGACGAGGCACGGACGCCTCGGCCGGGTTTCATGACCTCACTTTTCCGCAAAGCCCGCCGATGCGTAGCGCAGCGGAGCTTCCGCGGGATTCGGGGTGGCCTATCGTTAGACTGCCGCCATGCCCGAGCCCACGCCCGATCCGCAGTTGCCGAAGATCCGCCGGGTCGCGGTGATTGCGCTGGGCGTCGGCTTCGTGGTCATGCTCGCGAAGTTCGGCGTGTACTGGCTGACCGGGTCGGTGGCGGTGCTCTCCGATGCTCTCGAGTCGATCATCAACATCGTCGCCGCCGGGGCGATGCTTTTTGCGATTCAATACAGCAACCGTCCCGCCGACCGCACGCACCCCTACGGCCACGGGAAGGTGGAGTTCCTGGTCGTCGGCTTAGAGGGCTGGTTGATCCTTTTTGCCGGGGCGACCATCGGCTATCAGGCGATCGCCCGGCTGCTTGGCGGGCAGCAGCCGCAGAACCTGGACTGGGGCATGGCGCTGCTCGGTATCGTCGGCGCGGGGCACGCGGCGCTGGCGATCTACGTCTTCCGCATGGGCCGCCGCTACCGCAGCGACCCGCTGATCGCCGACGGCAAACACCTGCTGACCGATGTGGCCTCGACGTTGGGGGTCATCCTCGCCCTGGTGGCGGTGAAGCTGACCGGCTGGGCGTGGCTGGACCCGGTGGCGGCGATGGTCATCGCGGCGTTGATCCTCTTCGCGAGCTGGAAGCTGGTGTGGCAGTCGATCAACGGGCTGATGGACCGCAGCGACCCGGCCGACGACGCGGCGATCCGCGCGATCCTCGATGAGGAGGTCGCCGCCGGGCATGTGGTCTCCTATCACAAGGTCCGCCACCGCCACACCGGGCCGTTCCATTGGGTCGATATGCACCTGCAGGTCGAAGGCTCACTGTCGGTCACGCAGGGCCACGCCATCGCCTCGCGCATCGAGCGGCGGATCGAGCAGACGCTCGGCGAGGGCAACGCCACCGCGCACGTCGAGCCCGCGCCCCCCGCCGATCCTGCGCCGGCCGCAGGTTAGGGCGTGGCCAAGCCCCGGATGACGCAAGGGCCTGGCGCGATCATCGGTGGCCGGATCGGCTAAAATCGGGGGATGGCTTATCCCGCTGCTTTGTCCGAGGTGCCCGGCGACCGTGACGCGGTGATCCGCGTGCTGTGCGCCGATCTGTTTGCGTCGCCGCAGAAGATCGTGCAGGCGTTGACCCACCCGATCGATGCCCACTGGGTGATCCCGCCGCACGCCCACGAGGACCAACTGCAATTCGACCTGCTGGAGCATTGCGCGGGCCGGGTGATGGCCGAGGGCAAGTGGTCTGCGATCACCGGGACGACCGCGCTGATGTCGGCTCCGGGTGCCGAGCACGGTTACGAGATCGACCCGCAACCGGATCACGATGCGCCCGGCCGGGTGTACCACGTACGGATCGCGGTGGATCGCACGCTCTCCGCGCGCCTGGCCGCGATCTACCCGGCGGTGTCGAGCGACCTGTCGGGGGTGGCGGCGCTGGTGGCGGCGATGCGGGTGGTGATCCGGCTGGGCGCGGTGGAGCACGTGCGTCCGCCAATGCTGCTGGTGCGGCTGGCCGAAGCGCTGTGCCTCTGGCCGAGCCCCGGCCGCGGGATGAGCCAGAGCACGCCCTACATCGAGCCGGAACAGAACGAGCGCGGCATGAGCGCGGCTCTGGACCTGATCGATCAGCGGCTTAGCGACCCGCCGAGCATCGAGGAACTGGCCTCGGTCGCGCACTTCTCGGTGCGCCACTTCGCCCGGCGGTTTCAGGCGGCGATGGGCTGCACCCCGCACACCTACATCACCGCCCGCCGCTTCGCGCTGGCCCGGCAGGTGCTCTCGCAGGATCGGCTCAAGATCAACCAGGTCGCCGACCAACTGGGCTTCGGCTCGGTGGCGACGTTCTCCCGGTGGTTCAGCCAGCAGGCGGGCATCAGCCCCAGCCGCTTCCGCGAAGACCCGGCGGTGATGTAGGGGGGGGATAGGTCCTAGGGCGTAGGGGGTAGGGCGTAGGGCGTAGGAAGACAATCCAATCTGCCTTGCCTACGACCTGCGCCCTACCCCTACGACCTTCTCCCCCACCCATGTCCCTTTTCGCTAACACCGCCGTCGAGTCCCCCTAACGACTTGCCCGCCGCGCCGGGGTAACCTTGTGCCATCACTCGCAAGGAGCCTGACATGGAAACCCGTCGCCTCGGCATCATCATGAACGGCGTCACCGGACGCATGGGCACCAACCAGCACCTGATCCGCTCGATCACCGCGATCATCAAGCAGGGCGGCGTGAAGGTCAGCCCCGACCTCACACTCATGCCCGACCCCATCCTCACCGGCCGCAATGAGAACAAACTCAAGGCGCTCGCCGAGGCGCACGGCCCCGGCGTCACCCCCACGCGTGAGCCCTACAAGTACACCACCGACCTGCAAGGGGCGATCGAGGGGAAGCACGGCGACTATGAGATTTTCTTCGACGCCTCCGGCACGCTGCAGCGCGCGGGCTTCCTCGAGATGGCCTGCGCCTCGAAGATGATCAAGGCCGTCTATTGCGAGAAGCCCACCGCGACGAAAACCGACGAAGCGGTCCGTTTGGCGAAGATGGTCGAGAAGGCGGGCAAGAAGAACGGCGTCGTGCAGGATAAGCTCTGGCTGCCTTCCTTCCGCAAGATCGCCATGCTCAAGGAGCTGGGGTTCTTCGGCGACATCCTCAGCGTCCGCGGGGAGTTCGGCTACTGGGTGTTCACCGGCATGGACCTCGACCAGCCCGCCCAACGCCCGTCGTGGAATTACCGCGAAGCGGACGGCGGCGGCATCATGATCGATATGTTCTGCCACTGGCAGTACGTCATCGGCAATCTCTTCGGCCCGATCCGCTCGCTGGTCGCCTACGGCAACACCGACATCCCCCAGCGACGCGCCGAAGACGGCAAGCCTTACAAAGCCACCGCCGACGACTCGGCTTACGCGATGTTCCTGCTCGAAGACGGCACGATGTGTCAGTTCAACTCTTCGTGGTGTACGCGCGTGCGGCGTGACGACCTGCTCACGGTGCAGATCGATGGCACCAAGGGCAGCGCCGTCGCGGGCCTGCGCGAGGTGTACGTGCAGTCCGCTGCGGAAACCCCCAAGCCGGTGTGGAACCCCGACATCGAACAACCCATCGACTTCTACGCCGGCTGGCAGAAGGTGCCGAACAATATTGAGTACGACAACGCGTTCAAGATCCAGTGGGAGATGTTCCTGCGTCACGTCGCGCTCGACGAGCCGTTCCGCTGGTCGCTGATGCAGGGCGCGAAGGGCGTGCAGCTCGCCGAGCTGGGCCTGGAGAGCTGGCACGGCCGCAAGTGGGTCGATGTCCCCGCGCTGTGATCCACCGCCGCTTGCGGCTTCGCGAAGCCCGCACGCCGCGGCACCACGGCGCTTCGACCACGCGACCACACGACGAGCCGAAACACGCCTGCCGCGATAGGCTACCGCCATGTCCAGCGGCCATGAACCGATCCCGACCCGCCCGGCCCCCGGTTTTGCCGGCATCTGGTACGGCAATCAGCCGACCGATCCGCCTTATCACTGGAAATACTCCGGCGGGCTGGCGACCTACCCGCAGCAGCACGCGCCGATCGCGATTCATCACGCCCGGGTCAACCGCACCTACTTCGTCTTCGGCGGCGCGGGCGAGCAACCGGCGACCGCCGATTACCGGCCGCAGGGCCGCGAGGCGCCCGGCACGACCGCGTGCTGCATCAGTTACTTCGATCACGCCACCGGCACCCTCGCCCGGCCCGTCGAGCTGCTCGTGCGCGATGTGATCGACGCCCACGAAAACCCCGTGCTCTGCATTGATGAAAAAGGGCACCTTCTGGTCTTCTGTCCGGCGCACGGCTCGCGCCGGCCCAGCGACATCCTCCGCTCGCGCCGGCCGCACGACATCGGTGCTTGGGACCGCGTCGCGCGCTTCGCGCCCGGCGAGAACTTTTCCTACCCCCAGCCGTGGTGGATCACCGGCCAGGGCGTGGTGTTCCTGCACACGTTCTATGAAGACGGCAAACGCCGCCGCCTCGGCGTCACGGTCAGCCCGGATGGGATCGACTGGTCGGCTTGGCCGGAAAAGCAGTTTCTCTCGAAGATGGCCGAGGGCAGCTACCAGGTCAGTTGGCCCGATCCGAAGCGGGGTGTCATCGGCACGGCTTTCGACATGCACCCGCCGACCGAAGGCGACCACCCGCTCAACCGACGCACGAATCTTTATTACGCGCAGTCGCACGACGGCGGGCGGACCTGGACCACCGCCGCGGGCGAGCCGCTGGCCCTGCCGCTGGTCGAGACGGACAACCCGGCGCGGGTGTTCGACGGCGCGTCGGCGGGGGTGCTGGTCTACCTCAAGGACGTGCAGTTCGATGCGAACGGTTGGCCGGTGGTGTTGTATTTGACCAGCACCTCGGCCTGGCCGTGGCCGGAGGGCGGGCCGCACCGCTGGTACATCGCCGCGTTCGACGGCAAGGCGTGGTCGCATCAACCGATCACCACGTCCGATCACAACTACGACCACGGCTCGCTGCTGTTGCGCGCCGACGGTGATTGGCGTCTGATCGCGCCGACCGAGCCCGGCCCGCAGACCTTCGCGACCGGCGGCGCGATCGCGCTGTGGCGCTCGCGCGACCGCGGTCGAGCGTGGGTGAAGCAGCGTGTGTTGGTGAATGACCCGGCGCACAACCACACCTACGCCCGCCGACCGCTGAACGCGCACGACGGCTTCGCGATGCTCTGGGCCGCGGCCGATGCGCATCACCCGTCATGCTCGTCGTTGCATTTCTGCGATGTGGACGGGGCGGTGTGGCGGATGCCGGTGGCGGTGGATCAAGATTTTGTGGAGCCGGTGCGGGTTTAATCCGGCCCCGCGTCGCCCCCGGAAGTGTCTGCTCCGGGCTCGGCTTGGTGGGGGATTAAATCGAGCCAGGCTTCGGGGAGGACTTCGAGCCAGTAGCGGCCGTGGACGCGGCGGACGTACACCTTGCAGCCGAAGGTCTCGCTGAGGTGTTCGGGGGTGATGATCTGATCGGGTGGGCCGTGCGCGACGAAGCGGCCCTGTTTCATGAGATAGACCGCGTGGGTGCGGGGGGACAGTTCTTCGACGTGGTGGGTGATGAAGATGATGGCGGGCGCACCGGGCGTGGCGAGCAGTTGCTCGATGGTCGCGAGGACCTGCTCGCGTCCGGCGATGTCGAGGCCGGCGGTGACTTCATCGAGGATTAAAAGCTCCGGTAAGTGGACGAGCGCGCGGGCGATGAGTCCGCGGCGCTGCTCGCCGGTGGACAGCAGGCCAAAGCGGGTCTGGAGCCGATGCCCGAGGCCGACGCGTCTAAGCATTTGGCGGGCGTGTTCGCGTTGGGCGTCGGTGGGGCGGTCGTAGAGACCGACGCTTGCGAAGTAGCCGGTGCAGACCGCGTCGGTCGCGGACAGTTCGGCATCGACGACGGCGCCGTTGAGGTGGAAATCGACCGCAGGGTCGGTGGTCGGGTTCACGACGCCGATGCGTTTGCGTAGCGTGCGGAGGTCGGTTTGGCCGAGCGTATGGCCGAGCACGGCGACCGTTCCCTCGGAGGCGAAGATGTGTCCGGTCAGGGCGCGGGCGAAGGTGGTTTTGCCGCAGCCGTTGGGCCCGAGGAGGGCGACGCATTGGCCGGGCATGATGCGGCAGTCCAGGCGGTCGAGGATGGTGGTCGTGCCGCGGACGACGCGCAGGTTGCGGGTTTCGACGGCGGGGTCGGCGGGGGCCAGTCGGGTGGGGTTTGCCAAAGTTTGGACACTCTAACGGGTCGGTGCGCGGCCGTGCCAACGCCGGCGCACGCCTTGCGCGGGGCCGGCAGGTTCTGCGCGGCGGGTTGGCGCAAGGATGTGCCGGATCGGAGCGACGGAGCGGGTGACGGCGTCTCTCGTAATGATTTAAGTCGTTTTTATAAAGGATCTTAGGGCGATATTTGATGCGTTTTTGCGGCCCATTTCCGGGGGTGGCACCGCGGTTGCGTCGGTCGGGGTGGGGGTCAGTGCGTCGCTGGCCACCCATTTTGCCCCGAACCGGACCGAACGATGCCCGACTCGACCGCCTCCGTCCGCCGCCCGGCTCGTCTGCTGGACCTGATCGCCGCCGACGGCTCGTCGGCCGGCGACCCCGCGGCGCTCGGCCGCGCGATCGTCCGCCTGGCGCACCTGGCCGCCGCTGAGCACCGGGCCCGGGTCGCGGCCGACGCGGTGAACGGTGCTGGGGCGGACCCTTTCGATGCCGCGTTACGTGTCCCGGCCAATGGACTGGCCGGGGGGCGCGTGGTTCCCCCGCTGGATCGCGCTATCGCGATCAACCCCAACGTCCCCAGCGGGGCAGTCATCACGGAGGATGACCGATGAACTACGGCCTGTATCTCTCCGCCTCGGGCGTCCTGACGAACATGTATCGCCAGGACGTCTTCTCCAACAACCTGGCCAACGTGCAGACCGTCGGCTACAAGCCCGACATCCCGCACATCAGCCAGCGGCCCCCGGAAGTCCTGGAAGACGGCCTCGGGGGTGATTTGTCCAATCAACTGCTGGACCGTCTGGGCGGCGGCGTCCTCGCCGGGCCGCAACGCATCAACTTCTCGCCCGGCACGCTGATGCGCACCAACAACCCGCTCGATGTTGCGCTCGACGACAAGAACAGCTTCTTCGTCGTGACTTCACCCGGCGCCAACGGCGGCCCGGAGCAGACGCACCTGACCCGCGACGGCCGATTCACCATCGATGCCCAGGGAAGGCTCACCACGCAGAGCGGTGACGTGGTCCACGGCGTCGGCGGGGGGGCGATCATCATCCCGCCCGGCGGCGAGGTGCGGATCGCGCGGGATGGCCGCATCGCCCGCGATGGCGAAGAGCTGGGCCAACTGCGGATTGCCCAAGTCGCCGACACCTCGGGGATGAGCAAGCTTGGCCGCAACCGTTTTGCTTTGCCGCAAGGCCGGGACATCGAGCCCAACGCAGACCCGCACCTGCACGCCGGCTTTGTCGAGGGCTCGGGCACCGACCCGATCAACGCGCTGATGAACATCGTCGCCGCGACCAAGGCGGCGAGCGGTAACGCCCGGATGATCCAATACCACGACCTGCTGATGGACCGCGCGGTCAATACGCTCGGTCGGGTGGCGTGAAAGGGTGGGAGTTGAGTAGAGAGTAGAGAGAAGAGAGTAGAGCGTAGAGAGTTGAGAGTTGAGAGTAGTGAGAAGGCAGAAGGCAGAAGAAAAATATGATCCGCCTGATCCCTGATCCCTGATCCCTGATCCCTGATCCCTGATCCCTGATCC
>CAZTLX010000019.1:0-29636 GCA_964614575.1 uncultured Phycisphaeraceae bacterium
GGACCGGGGGGCGGGGGAAAAATCCAAGATTCCCCTATACCCACAGTCTCGCGATACCCTATAATCGTCACCTCATGTGGGGCCTTCCGGGCCTATTTGAACGCGAGTCCAGGGCGGCGGCTATCCTACCGTGCGGCGACGATGGCCAACCATGCGGCAACGTCGGCCAACCGATGTCAGGTGGAACTCGTCGGCGGTGTCGTAACGCCCGTGGCGAAGCCCCCTGCGGTGTCAGGCGAGAGATCAAGACCCTCACCAACCATGCCCAGCCAAAAGCATACCCAATCCGGCCCCCAAACCCCGCAACTGTCCGAGGCGCTCGACAGCCCCGCCCTGGCGATCGTGACCATCGATCGCGGGCTGCATGTCCGCCGATTCAACTCGGCCGCCGCCGAATTACTGGAACTGGATGAGCCGCACATCGGCCGGCCGCTCAGCGCATTGGCCGACCACCTCGGGGCCGCGGGCCTGGTCGATCAGGTCCGCCTGGCGCTGAACACCGGCGAACAACAGCAACGCGACATCCTGCTCAACGAGCAGTGCTACCTGCGGCGGGTCACGCCGCAACCTCAAACCGACGCCCCACCCGATGCGCCCGCCGCCGTGCTGGAGTTCATCCGGCTGCGCGAGACGATGCATCGCATGGAGATGCAGGCCCGCAAGCAGGCGATGATCGCGGAGGTGGGCCACCTGGCGCTGACCGCCAAACACCTCGATGAAACCCTCCAGTACGCCTGCAAACGCGTGCAGGATGTGTACTGCTGCGCGATGGTGAAGCTGATGAAGCTGGATGCCGCGGGCGAATGGTTCGACGTCCACACCGTCGTGGGCCCGCCCGGACACGACCTGCGCGGCACGCGCATCTCCGCGGACCACTCCACCCACGCCGGGTACACGCTGCGCTACGGCTCGCCGGTGCTCTTGAAGGACCTGAAGCACGAGTCCCGCTTCAAGGGCTCGCCCCTGCTGCATTCGCATGGCATGCGCAGCGGGCTGAGCGTGCTGGTCGGGCCCGCGGCACGCCCCTGGGGGGTGATGACCGTCCACGACTGCGAGATCAATCGCTTCGAAGAGAGCGATATCGACCTGATCCAGTCGGTCGCCAACACCGTCTTCGATGCCACGCGGATGTGGAACCTGATCGAGCAGGGCAAGTTGCGGGAGCAACAGGTCCATCAGGTGGCCGATGCGCTGCCCGTCCTGATCGCCTACTGCGACAAGGACATGGTCTATCGGTACGTCAATAAGACGTACGAGCAGTGGTTCGGCCTCGAGCGTGAGAAGATCATCGGCAAGCCGGTCGCCGAGGTGATCGGCGCGGAGGCGATCGAAACCGTCCGCACCATGATCGATCGTGTATTCAAGGGCGAATGTGTCTCCGAGGTCCGACAGATCGCTTACGCGCGGGGGCCCAGGCGCATCGCGCAGGTGACCTACGCGCCCCACTTCACAGACGAGCGCGACGCGGCGGGCGAGCGGGTGGTGGCCGGCTACTTCGCATTGATCGAAGACATCACCGAGCGCACCCGGGCGACCGAGCGGTTGCGCGCCAGCGAGTCCCGCTTCGAGCAGGCGATGGCCAATGCCCCGCTGCCGGTCTTCGTGTTCACCGAAGACCGCAAGGTCCTGCTGGCCAGCCACGCGATCACCCATTTGACCGGCCACGCGACCGAAGACATCCGGACGATCGATGACTGGATCAAGCTCGCGGTCAAGGGCCATCGCGACGCCTCCATCCCCTGTCAGGACGCGATGCCGATCCCCAACGGACGCGTCGATCAGGGCGAGTGGGAGATCCACACGGCCGACGGCCAAACGCGCCTGTGGCACTTCCATTCGGTCGGGATCGGTAAAACCGAAGACGGGCGCGCGATCGCCGTCTCCATGGCCAACGATGTCACCGAGCACCGCCAGACCGAGCAGGCCCTGATCACCCTCACCAGCCAGCTCGAATCGCGGGTCCAGGAGCAGACCAAGCAACTGCGTCTGCTCAAGGCCGTGGTCAGCGCCGCCAACGAATCCCAAACGCAGGAAGACGCGCTGCGCGAGGCCCTGAGGCTCATCTGCGAGTACGACGACTGGGATATGGGCCACGTCTACATGGTGCATAAAGAGCGGCCGCTGCTCCTGCCCACCGACATCTGCTACGACCGAAGCGACAACCGATTCGACGCGCTGCGGCAGGCCCTCGCCAACGATGCCCTGCGACTCGATGACGTCCCGCAACTGGGCGAGGCTTTGTCCAACGGCCAATTCGTCGTGGCCCATCATGACGACCCGCAACGCAACCCGCTGCGCGAGCCGCTCAGCAGCCTCGGCGTGGCCAGCGCGTTCGCGTTCCCGGTCAAGGCCCGCGATGTCACCATCGCGATGATCGAGTGTTACAAGGCCCAGCCTCACCGGCCAAGCGAGCACCTGCTCGCGGTCGTCCCCGAGATCGGGATCCAGCTCGGCCACGTCTTCGCCCGCAAGGAACTCGAAGCCCTGATGATCGAGGCCGCGGAAGACGAACGCCGCAAGCTCGCCGCGGACCTGCACGACGGGGTGGGCGGCGAGCTGGTGGGGCTGGGCATGCTGGCCAAGGCGATGGAAATCCGCCTCGAGAAGCAGGGGTCCCCGCTGGCCACGCAGATCAAAGAACTGGCCGGCCACATCACCCACGCCCACCAGCACCTGCGGATGGTGTCCCAGGGCATGGTGCCGCTGGAGCTGGACGGCGGCGGGCTGGTCGAAGCGCTGCGGGAGCTGGTCGATCGCTATAAAGCCTCCTCCGGCGTGAACTGCACCTTGACCGTGAGCCAGCCCTTTAGTCCCCCGCTCAAATACACCGCATCTCACCTCTATCGCATCGCGCAGGAAGCCCTCAGCAACGCCATCCGGCACGGCAAGCCCTCCCACGTGGATATCCGGCTCGAGCGCGATGACACCTCGCTGACCCTCCAGATCAGAGATGATGGGGTGGGACTTCCGAAGAAACCCTATATGTCTGACGGTGTCGGATTCCGTACCATGCGGTACCGGGCTGATCTGATCGGGGGGAAGCTGGCGGTGGCTTCGCCCCCGACCGGCGGGACCGTGGTAACGTGCATCATTCGGAGGCCTCGTTCGTGAAATGTTCCCCCCCCCTCACCGCGTTTTTGTCGTCGATGACCACGCGACGATACGGGAGGGACTCAAGGGTTTGATCGAATCCGAATCGGACCTTGAAGTCTGTGGAGACGCCTGCAACCAAGCCGAAGCCTTGGAAAAAATCCCCCAAAAACACCCCGATGTCGTGGTCCTCGATCTGTCGCTGCCCGACGGCTCAGGCGTTCAGGTGCTGCGGCGGATCCGCGATTCGGGTTTGAAAACCCATATCATCGTTTTTTCAAATTACGACTCCTTCGCTTATGCCGACTTGATCCGTAGCGAAGGTGCCCAAGGCTATGTCGATAAGCACGACGCCCCGTACGCGATCATTGAGGCGATCCACCAAGTCGCCGCGGGGGGAACCTATTTCTAGTTCTAGCGCAGGCGTCTTCCAACCCCGCCGGCGCGGAAAACTCAGGAAATAACCTGTCTTTCATGCAGTTGGGTCTGGTTTAGGGTTATCCCCGATGCTACAATAGGCAAGATGGCACTAATCTTTGTCGGTTGATCCGATCAGCCTGCCAACAACGTCAAACGTGGGGTTTGATGTTTAACGATCCCTTTCCATTCCACCGCCGATGGCACGTGCCGCACAGGAAGCCCATGACACCAATCCGGGATAACGGGCGAGCATCGGTACGGGTCCTGAAATCGACGGGTCAGGACCATGCCTTCTTCAGGACCGTGCCTTGTTCGGTCTGCAGATCGAGCGAGGCGTGCCTGCCCAGGATCGCTCACGCGTACGGGACTGGCCCGGACGACGGCGAACGTAACTGACCTGCAACCATGTAGCGCGGCCGCGATGGCCGCAGAGAGAAACTCATGAACACGCGCAAAGCTACGCGTCGCGAAGGCGTTCAAGCCCTGTCCCAGAGTAAATCGGTCTTCCTGGTAGACGACCATGCGCTCACCCGACGGGGGCTCGCGGAAATGATCAATGAGCAGCCGGACCTCGAGATATGCGGTGAGGCCGCGACCGCGTCCGAAGCGCTGGAGAAGATCCGCGCCCTGACCCCGGATTTGGCCGTGATCGATCTCTCGCTGGAAGAAGGCAGCGGCCTCGAACTGATCAAAGATATCCGGTACAACGATGAGACGATCCGCCTCATCGTCGCTTCCATGCACGATGAGGACATCTTCGCCGAACGCGTGATGAAGGCCGGGGCCCAGGGCTACGTCAATAAGAACGAACCCGCCCAGCGGTTCATCGACGCCATCCGCACCGTCCTCAAGGGCAACATCTTCCTCAGTGATCGGCTCAGCGACCGCATCATGCGCCGCGCGATCGGGCAGACCAACGGCGAGACCACCACGTCCCCACTCGACACGCTCACCGATCGAGAGCTGCAGGTGCTTGAGATGATCGGCCAGGGCATGAAGACCCGTGACATCGCCGATCAGTTACACCTGAGCATCAAGACCATCGACACCTACCGCGAACATCTCAAAGTCAAGCTCTCGCTCAAATCCGGCAACGAACTGGTGCATTACGCCGTCGCCTGGGTCCTCGAAAAAGTCTGACCCCAGTCCCCCCAATGCCCGCCCCCATGCGCTGCGCTCTCAGCGGCGGGGACCGGTGAACCTCAACGCAGTGAAGGCGGTGTTGTTGCGCGCCATGCGCGCTAAGAGCGCGGAATCGGGGAAGGGGTTTAACCACAGATTGCGCCGATGACACAGATGAGGTGCCATGAGCGGCGAGGCATGAGGAACGTCGAACTCCTGCGCCCCGCGACCTTGGCAACGACACGGCGGCTATAAAAAGGCCCGATACGCGTTGATCTGGGCACCCTTGCCTCCGTAGTAGAATCCAGCGGGATGCGGACGAATTACTCGCTGATCATGCTCGTTCTGGGGCTGGCGTTTCTAGGGGCGTCGGTGTTACCGGCGTTTCTGCGTCGGCTGCCGTTGTCGCTGCCGATGTTGTATGTCGGGGTGGGCATGCTGCTGCCGCTGTTGTGGGCCGATGCCCCGCGGGCCGATCCGATCGTGCATGGGGACCTGACCGAGCGGCTCTCGGAGCTGGCGGTGATCGTGTCGCTGATGGGGGCGGGGCTGAAGCTGGATCGGCCGGTGGGTTGGCGGCGCTGGTCGTCCACGTGGCGGCTGCTGGCGGTGACCATGCCGCTGTGCATCCTGGCGTTGACGCTGGGCGGTGGGCTGGCGATGGGGCTGGGGCTGGCCGGCGCGGTGCTGTTGGGCGCGGTGCTGGCCCCGACGGACCCGGTGCTGGCCTCGACCGTGCAGGTCGGCCCGCCGGGGGAGAAGGAAGAATCGGAGCCACGGTTTGCGCTGACCAGCGAGGCGGGGCTCAACGACGGGCTGGCGTTCCCGTTTGTGAACCTGGGCATCGTGCTGGCGGCGACGGGCCTGGCCGCGGGGGGCTTGGCGGGTTGGCTGGCGGTGGATGTGCTCTGGAAGATCGTCGCGGGCGTCGGGGTCGGGCTGGGCGCGGGCCGTGCGCTGGCGTGGCTGATCTTCCGCTTCACGCGCCCGGGCTACATCGTGGATGGGTTCGTCGCGCTGGCAATCACGATGCTCACCTACGCCGCGACCGAACTGGTGCATGGCTATGGCTTCATCGCGGTGTTCGTCGCCGCGGTGGTCTTCCGATCCCAGGAGCGCAGCCACGAACTGCACGCGACGCTGCACGCGTTTGTCGATCAGATCGAACGATTGATGATGGCCGGGCTGCTGATCATTTTCGGCGCGTCGATCACGCACGGGCTCTTCGACGCGTTGACCTGGCCGGCGGTGGCGGTGGGGCTCGTGTTCCTGCTGATCGCTCGGCCGGCCGCGGGGCTGATCGGGCTGATCGGCAGCCGACTGGGCTGGGCCGAACGCCTCGCGGTCGCGGGGCTGGGCATCCGCGGCATCGGGACGTTCTATTACCTCGCATATGCCTTGAACCAGGTTGACCTGCCCACGCAGGACACCCGCCTGCTTTGGGCAACCGCCGGATTGATCGTGCTGATGTCGGTGATGCTCCACGGCATGACGGCGGATTACGCGATGCGCTACATCCACGGCGACGCGGATCACCACGCACCGAAAAACCCGACCCAACGCGCCGACCACCACGCCGACCCCAGCAGCCAGAAGCACGCAGAAAACGGCCGCGGCGCGGACGCGTCCGCCTAGCAGGCGAAGCGGGGGGACAGGTGGCGCAGATTTTCTTAATGGCCCCCCACCGAGAGCGGGGAACCTCAGGGCCGTCAGCACGGATCAGCTTTCCCACCAGGCCCAGATGCGTTGCCGGTCATGTTCGCGCACGTTCATGCCCCACCCGCGATGCTGCGGGCGTGCAGCCGTGGCTCGGCCTTGAGCACTGACACGATCGCCCCCTAGTGACACAACTTCTCAACCTCATCTGGCGGGCTGCCCGGGGGCACAATGCCCTCCGCGCACGGGTTCAGCATCTGATCAGCGAACATCGCTCGTCGTCCTAATGCGCCGCGTTGCGGTATGTCGCCGAAGACGTGTCGAAGTGCGGTGGCCTGGCTAACAGCACCTGCTCAATTGCGAACACGCTGCGGCAAACGTGACGCATCCAACGCTATAATCTTTGCGGGACGTGTTGAAGATAACCGGCGCTTCCCCACTGTGGTGTATCGAGAGGTTTTTCTGATGGATGACACTATCGCAGCTTCCCAGATCAAGACGGGGGTACCGGGCTTGGACGCCGTGCTTCGCGGCGGCCTGCCGAAGGACATGATTTACCTCGTGCATGGGGGACCGGGCGCGGGGAAGACGACGCTGGGGTTCCATTTTCTGCTCGAAGGAGTGCGCCGCGGTGAACGGGTGCTGCTGGCCTCGCTGCTGCAGCGGCCGCAGGAACTGCGGCGGATCGCCGCGTCGCATGGCTGGTCGCTGGACGGCATCGATCTGCTGGACCTGCCCGAGAGCTTGCGCGCCAGTTCGACCGACGAGCAGACCATGTTCAGCCCCGCCGAGGTCGAGTTGCACGAAGTCACCGAGGCGATCATCCACGGCATCGAGAAGCACCGGCCTCAGCGGCTGGTGTTTGATTCGATCACGGAGTTGGCGGTGCTGGTGGACAATCCGCATCAGCTTCGCCGACAGATGTTGAAATTCAAGCAACGCCTGGAACAGAGCGGCTGCACCTCGCTGTTCACCGCCAACGATACCCTGGCGGTGGACCTGCCATCCCTGCAGACGGCGGTGCATGGGGTGATCGAACTGGGCATCGAGCGAATGCGATACGGCCCGCCGCACCGCTGGCTGGAAGCGACGAAGATGCGCGGCCTGTCCTACCTGGGGGGCCGCCACGACATTGCCATGCAGACCGGTGGCATTGAGGTCTACCCCCGGCTGGAGATACCCCAAAAACATCATGCATCGCAGTGGTCGCGGGTGTCCAGCGGGAACACCGAGCTGGACGCGCTGTTTGGCGGCGGGCTCGAAGCCGGCACCGCCTGCCTCCTCGCCGGCACCACCGGAGCGGGCAAGAGCACCCTGGCGTCGATCTATGTGCAAGCGGCTGCCCAGCGCGGCGAGCGCTGCCTCATTTTCTGCTTTGATGAACGTCGCCAGACCTACATCCAGCGATCCAAGGCGCTGGAGCTGGACATCGTGGAGCAGATCGAGCAGGGGCTGGTGGACCTTCGGCAGATTGACTTCGGGAACCTGCGTCTGGGTCAGTTTGCCGATGAGCTGCGCACGGCGATTCATCAGCAGGACGTCCGCGTGGTGGTGATCGACAGCCTCACCGGCTTAGCAAACGCGATGATGCAAGAGCACATGCTGATTCAGCTTCATGAGCTGCTCAACTATCTGGCGTGTTTCGGCGTGCTGACGTTCCTGATCGTTCCCACCCATGGGTTTGGCGGGGCCAGCAGCCCCGGTCTGGAGCTCGATACCAGCTACATTGCGGACACGGTGGTGCTGATGCGGCACTTCGAGGCACTTGGTGAAGTGCGGCGGTGCATTTCCGTGATCAAGAAGCGGCACGGTGAGCATGAGAAATCGATCCGGGAGATCCACAGTGGCCCCGGCGGCATGATCATCGGCCCGCCGCTCACTGAATTCCGCAACGTGCTCTCGGGCACACCGCAGTACATCGGCGCAGCCGTCAGGTTGCTGGATAAGCACGGCGAAAGCGGTGGTCATGCTTGATAGGCACCACACGCAAAACACCGCGTCGCCGGAAGCGGCCGTCCTGCTGCTCGTGCCGATCGGTCGCGACGCGGCGCTGTCGGCCGACAAATTGCGCCGCGCGGAGCTGCCGTATGAGCTCTGCGCCAGTCCGGCGGACCTGATCGAGCGGATTCACCGCGGCGGAGGCCCCGCGGTCATCGCGGCGGAGGCCCTGGGCGCGGAACATACCGCGGCGATCGAGAAGATCCTGTCCGACCAGCCCATCTGGTCGGAGCTGCCGTTGGTCCTGTTAGCCGGCCAAGCCATGGTGCCCCGGCATCTTCACCCCCTTGTCGAACGGCGCAACACCACGCTCCTGCACCGACCCCTGAAGGTGGCGACGTTCATCACCACCGTCCGGGCTGCCCTGCAGAGTCGATTGCGGCAATACGAGATACGGGATCTGCTGCGGCGGCTCGAAGATCGGATGCGGCAACTGCAGCGTCTCGCCCTGGAAGTGACCCAGTCGGAAGAACGTGAGCGCCGCCGGCTGGCAAAACTGCTTCACGATGATCTGCAGCAGGTGCTCGCCGGCACCAAGCTCCACGTCGCCCTAGTGGCCAACCACGCCAAGCAGGGCCGGCTCGACGATGCCATTGAAGCGCTTTCCGGTCTGCTGGACGAGGCGATCGAAAAGGCCCGCAGCCTTTCGCATGAGCTGAGTCCGCCTGTGCTTCGGCAGCACGGATTGTCCGCAGCCCTTGAATGGCTGAGCAAAAGGATGCACCGGCTGCACAAGCTTCAGGTAGAGCTTGATGCTGCGCCCGATGCGGAGCCGCCCGATGAGCAGATTCGCATCTTCCTCTACCAGAGCGCCCGCGAACTGTTGTTTAACGTGATCAAGCATGCCGGTGTGGCCGAGGCGCGGCTGCGTCTGACAGCCGAGGGCGACCGCGTGGTGCTGAGCGTGCAGGATCAGGGCCGGGGCTTCGATCCACAAGCCTTGCAGCAGGGCTCCGCCGGGCTGGGCTTGATCAGCATCCGCGAGCGCGCCAGTCTTTTGGGTGGGTCGCTTGATGTCAGCAGCAGCCCGGGGGAAGGCAGCACCTTCACGTTGAGCCTCCCGATTGAGTCGTCATACGGATCAGACGAGGCTGCGGATCCGGCCGAGGAGGCGCTGCAGATCGTCGAATTAAGCGGCAAGCAGGAGACTTCGCCCCGCGTGCGGATCGTATTGGCGGATGACCATCGGGTGATGCGAAAGGGTCTGTGTTCGCTGCTCGAGGGCACGCTGGATCTGGAAGTGGTCGCCGAGGCGGGCGATGGCCTGCGAGCGGTGGAGTTGGCCGATCGACTTCGCCCGGACCTGATTCTGATGGATCTTTCGATGCCGCGGATGGATGGCCTTGAAGCCACCCGCAGGATCAAGGCGCGGCACCCGGGGATTCGGGTGATCGGCTTATCCATGTTCGATGATGAACAGTCTGCTCGAAAGATGCTCGAGGCCGGCGCCGAAGGTTACCTCTTAAAGACTGGCCCGCACGAAGAACTGCTTGCTGCTGTACGCGGTGTCGTAGGTAGCTGATCGGCTTCGCAAGCCCTTTTCGGCGACCTCGTGCGTCCTTTAAAAGGCACGGAAAGCCCGCGGATATGGGTATTCGTCTTGACCCGTCCTTATTCCTGGTCGTTCGCCTTGGCTTGGACGTCACGGTGCGGCCGATGACCGACCAGTTTCGTCTTGACCAAGGCGGGACAGGTTGACATATTGTCTCGATCCGGCTGGGAAGTGATTTTCGGTCGAAAACTCCGTTTCCCGCAGGCTAAAATGAATGGAGGGTTCGGATGATGAACGGTGCGGATCACATGCCGATCAGGAGCTTGGCCATACCTCGTGGTTGCTCCCTGACCCCGGCCCCCTGGAATCAGATTTCCTGGCATTTATATTTGGATTGAGCATGTGAGCACGGCGACGAAGCCGGTCATTTTGAGAACTAATCGATGTATACGTTTTTTCGCATCATCTTGACTGGGATTGCCCTGTTGTTGTGCGGGTTCACCGTCATGCCATTTGTGCGGACCAGTGCGTGGTGGGTGCGGGGATTTGATTTTCCGCGCGTGCAGATTACGGTCATGATGGCGGTCGTGCTGGTGGCGTTGGGGCTGGTACAGATTTTGGAGTGGCGTCGTCGCCGTACGGCAGAGCCAGAGGATCAAGTTGAAGCGCAAATGGGTTCTGACGCGGGGGAGGGTGCCGGGAGTGAAGTGAGGCCGGCGGAACGTGACAGGAAAGCCTGCTGCAGGCGGGCGTCTGTCGCGCTGCCGGCTTTGGTGACAGTGCTGCTCGCGGCTGCGCTGGCTTGGCAGTGTTTTCGAATCTTTCCTTACACACCTCTGGCCGCGTATCAGGTGGAAAACGTCAGTGACGCGGAGCCGGGCGATACGGTGCGTGTGTTGATTTACAACGTGCGCTACGACAACCGTCAGACCGAAGCATTGCTGGCCTGCATCGACGAAACCGATCCGGATCTGATTTTGCTGGTGGAACCGACGCACTGGTGGGAGGCTCAGCTCACGCCGCGTCTGGATCACTATCCGCACCAGGTGTTGCAGCCGCAGGAGAATCATTACGGCATTCTCTTGTACTCACGGCTTGAACTGATCGATCCGCAGGTGCGCATTCTGGTGGATGATGAAGTGCCTTCGGTGCTCACCGATTTCCGTATGCGGTCCGGTGAGATCGTGACGTTCTATGGCCTGCATCCCAAGCCGCCCGGCCTCAAGCGCGATGTTGACCCGGAGCGCGAGGACAGCGACCAGCGCGATGCGGAACTGCTGATCGTCGCCAAAGAAGTGGCCGAGCTTGTGAAGGATGGAGGCGATCAGCCCGTGATTGTGGCTGGCGATTTCAATGATGTGGCATGGTCACACACCACGCGACTGTTCCAGCGCATCAGTGGCCTGCTCGATCCGCGTGTCGGACGCGGCCTGTTCAACACGTACCACGCACAAAGCCGCTTTCATCGCTTCCCGCTTGATCACGTGTTCACATCAGATCACTTCCGACTCATCACACTGCAAGTGCTCCCGCCGATTGGCTCGGACCACCACGCCGTCCTCATCGCCCTCGCCCTCCAACCCACCGCCCCCGCCACGCAGGAAGAGCCCGCCGAAAATGCGGGAGACCGACACGAGGCGGAGGAAACGATCAAGAAGGCCAAGGAATCGGAACAGTCCGACCCGCAGGATTGAGCAGCGTCGCCGTTCACGTGCACTCACCCGCTCACACGCTTAGTCACGACAGGCTGTGGCGAGAAGTGAGTCGGTCGGGATCGTGCCTCCGTCGACGGCATAAACCGTTCCGCCGGGAAGGAAGGTCTGCGTCATCACCCGTTCGAGTAACTCGTCGTCGGATTTTGGGAAAGGGGAGCGCCTGAGTCGTCAGCCTGGTCGTTGCCAAGCAAAGCCTTTTGGAGGAACCGACGGAGTCAGACCAGTTCTCGGTGTCCATTATTGAAACCACGCTTAAGTCCGCCTAATCATCCTGCTGGAACAACAAGCGTCGCCATCTGTCGTACGGGCGTAATGGAATTGCGGCATGCACGGTTGATGTAAGTCATTGCCTAACAAATACACCCGGAGGGGCTCGAACCCCCAACCTGCTGATCCGAAGTCAGCCGCTCTATCCAATTGAGCTACGGGTGCGTCGGCCACAGTGTAACCCGAGATTCTGGTCCGCGTAAATCGGGCGCGGATCGGCCGCGGGAGCGTCGCCTGAGTGAACCTTGATAGCGGGCGGTTACGACGCGGCCAAGCGGCTATGCGCGTTGCTTGCCTTTTGGCATTGTGGTTGTGGCGGCCTTGAGGTAAAGTGAGCGTTGATCAGGGCACGCCCATGTTTTATCGATCGTGGGCGGATCGCCGGTGGAACCGGTGATGTCGGCGGGTCGGCTTCGGCCGGTGATACGACGCTTAAAACAACCCAGGCCGTGACGGTGGCGGAGCAGGACGCTTGAACACCGAATCCCATCCCATCCAACGTGCCGAGCAACCCGGCGATGCGGTTGAAGCGGGGCTGCCGGCACGGGCGCAGCCCGCGTTCCGCGATCCCCCGCCCGCGCGACGGCTTCGCTGGGCGACACGGCTGAAGGGGCGCTGGCGTTGGCCCCTGCTGCTGGCGATCTTCGGGGCCGGGCTCGGGGCCACGTTCGGCTATTACTGCACCCGGCCGATGTACCGCGCGGCGTCTGCGGTGGTGATCAAGCCCATCACGTTTGATCTCAAACCCGTCGGCTCCCCTCTCGCGACCTCCGTGCAAGGATCGGGCGATCCGGCCCCCGAAGGCAGCAGGGCTCAGTGGCTTTGGCTTGTCATCACCGATGGCGTGCAGCGGCAGGCCGAAGCGCTGCAGGACCCGGCGCTGTTGGCCGCGGCCTTCGCGGGTGAGATGCCGGCGAATGCCGAGGCTTCGCTGCGTGTGGCCGTCGATGAGGGAGCCCTGGGCCGACTTCGTGTGGCCTGGCTCGACCGCGACCCGGCGTTAGCCGAGGCGCGATTACGGCAGGTGCTTCGGGCCTACGAACAATCGCCCGCCTACCGCGCGGCGCAGCGTGCGGGGGAACGCGCGATGGACCAATGGGCGAAGCGGGAGGTAGCGCTGCAGGCCAAAGCACAGGCCTTGGAACAATCGGTCGCGTTGCGTGGCGCGGACACCCTCGACACGATCGCCGCGGAAGCCGGCCGATCCAAAGCAAGGCTGGAACAAATCGAAGCGCAGGTCGCTTCGCTTCGGTTTGCGCTCGCGTCGCTGCATGAAGCGCCCGAGGCAAACACGGACCTTCGCCTGACGGACCAGCAACAGGCTGCCTTACGCGCGGAGCGTGATCGGCTCGCCGCCCCACGGGCGGGCGAACAAGCCCCCGCGACCGCGGATGATCAACCGGCCGCCGATTCGGGTTGGCAGAGCTACCTGCAGAAGCTGCGGATCGCCTGGATCGATCACCGGTTACAGCAGGCGCATGACGCCGAACCACGCGCGGCGGTACGGCTGACGGCGGACGGTGTGGTCAGCGAGCAGCTTCTCACGGCCGAGCAGTGCCGCGGCCGCCTGCGCGAGCTGACCGCGTTGGCGAACACGGCGCGTGTGTCGGCCAACGCCGCCGCGTCCCGCCTGGCCGAGGCGCGTCGTCTGGCGGCCAGGATCGATCAACACCACCACGAAGCGGCGCAGGTGGAGCAGGTTCTGGCGCGGCTGGCGTCGGAACCGACGCGTGCGGTGGCCGAGGTCGAGAACGTGATAACCTCGTCGGGTCAGCCGTACCGCGACGACCGCGTGGCTTATGCTGCGCTTGGTGCCGGCGTTGGCCTGGGGTTGGGTTTCGTCGGCGCGCTGCTGGTGGTGCTGGGCAACGACCGCATGCGTCCGGAGGACGAGCCGGTGCTGGTCGCCGCCCGCGCCCCCTTGCTCGGGGCGCTGCCCGATCTGCTTCCGGAGCACGCGACACGCGCCGATGCGGACCATGCCGCGATGTCGATGCATCAGATGCGGGCGCGGCTCGAGTCGTTGGCCGAGGCCCACGACCAGCGCGCGTTTGCGGTGGTCAGTGCCGAGGGCGGGGTTGGGAAAACGAGCGTATCGGTCGGGCTCGCGGCGTCGTTAGCCACGGCGGGGCATCGCGTGTTGCTGATTGATGGCGATCTGACCGGCCGGCGAAACCCCACAGACCCCGACGCCGCGGCGCATCCCGGCCTGGATCAGGTGTTGCAGGAGATGGGCCACCTGCCCCGGCAAACCGCGGAATTGTTTGTGGCCGATCACACCCGCACCGGACTGCTTGGGGCTTTGCGCGGCCTGCCGCTGGCGCATTGCGTGGTGGAGACACGCATCGCCGGGCTCGACGCGTTGCCCGCGCTGGGCGCGAGGCCGGAGCATGCCAGCCGTCTGTCGGGTAAGTCGATCCGCCGTCTGATCGCCGCGTCGCGCAGCCGTTACGACTATGTGTTGCTCGACTCGGGCCGGGTGCCCGGCGGGGTCGAGACGCTGCTGCTGGCCAGCAATGCCGACGGCGTGTTGATGGTCATCGACCCCTCGCAACGCCAGCGTGGTTTTGACCGCGCGATGAGCCAGTTGCGGCTGGTGGGGGCACACATCATCGGGACGGTGTTTAATCGTGCGCACGACCGGGCGAAGCACCAACGCGCTGCTGCGCAGGATCACAGCCCCTGGCGTCCATCCGACCTGGGCAGCAGCGGCTCGGGGATTTTTGCCGCCGCGATCGATACCCAGTCCCGTGATCTGCCCGAGTTGTCCCCGGCCAAAACACGCCGCACGCCGCGGCCAAAGGTCAACCCCGTCGCTTTACCTGATCCCGGCTCAAACGTGTCGTCCGCACCGGAGAACCACCCCGTGATTCGTTCGGCCGGAGGGACCCGTGCCGACGCTCCTGCCACCCCGCTCCGCCCGCGGGCATTCCCGGAACTGGATACCGATTCGCACCGCGTCCTGGGCGACACGGTGGATCGGCTTGTGCAGGACACGATCGCGCTGGCGATGCGGCAGCGCCGGCTGCGTGACCGCGGCGCCAAGGACGATCGCTCAGCCCCCGCGCCCGCGGCGACTGACGAGCCAGACCCCCTTGCGGAGGTGGATGCGCCCACGCCTACGCTTACGCCCGAGATCGAATCGGCGGAGTCGCCCCCCCACCTCGATGTCGATGCGGACCAGCTCGCCCGCGAGATCGACAGCATGCTCGAATCGGCGAGGGACCGCGACGCGTAAGCGTGTACCGCGATCGCGGAAGGAGCCGCGTTATAGAGATGCCCGCCCGACGCCACCGGTCAACCCGCCCGTCTTCCCAAGCTGCGCCGCCGGGCCTGGCCGCCTCGGCTCTGCTGCGGCGGGCGATGGCGTTCGTGCTCGATACACCGACCGAACGCCAGCGGCTTGTGCAGACCAACGCGCAGTTCGCGGACTCAAGCCTCAGCGACTTTGTGATCACCGACCAGCCCGACCGGGCCGACCCGGACCGCGTGCTCGACACGCTGCGCTGGGGCGGGCAGTTGATTTTTGCGTGCCGGAACCCGGCGGCGCTGGGACTTCTCGAGCAGCGTTATCGGCAGCGGGTGGAGTTCGCGGTGGAGATGAAGCCGACGCCGCTGCCGGGTCTGGACCCTGGCGCGGCGCTGGGGCGTCGGGCGCAGGTGCTGGTGGCGCGGAAGGTGCTGCTGGATCGTCCGCACATGCTCGGCAGCCGACAGTCGTTTGATGTTCGGCTGATTCCGGATCGTGTCGCGCCGCATCGCTGGTGTGTCTCCAAGCGCGTGCCTTCGATCGAGCAGACGGTCGAGCGATTAGAGTTGCTGCTGCCCGGCCGATCCGATCAGCACGTGTATCGGCTAGCGCGGAAGCTGGCGACGAAGGTGTTCCCCGTGTTGCTGACCCGTGAGTTCGCGTTCCTCACCCGCCTGCAGGAACGGCTGCCGGCGGCGTTGCGGGCGCGCGTGCCGCGGGCGTTACGCGTCGCGCGCGACGAAGAAAATCGGGTGCAGCGGCTGGACATGACCTGGCTGCGTGATGGGGGCGAGCCGATCTCCCCCACCGCTTTCACCCGCCAAGCCGCGGCGCTGCTCGATGCCTTGCACCACGCCGCGGGGATCGTTCACTTGGACCTTCGGCTGGACAACATGGTCGTCACGGAGCAAGGGGTCGGCTTCGTGGATTTCGGCTCGGCGTGTCTCAGCGACGAGCCGCTCGATGATCGGCCGATGCTCCACGCCCTGTTCTCCAGCATGCTCTCGGCCTCGCGCATCCGTCGCGACCTGCGCCGCCTGCAGCGCAAGCAACTGGTCACTTCCGCTCTCTTCCGCGATTGCTACCCGACACGCTCCCCCGCGATCGACCTCTTTGCCCTCGCCCTGCAGATGACCCGGCCCTGGGCCCACCCCGCATTCCGCGGCCTGGTCACCGAACGCGGCACGGAGCCGCAGATCGAGCGGCTGTTACGTCTCCAACGGCATATCTTGCGGCCGAAAAACCCCGAGCAACCCGAGATCACCTCCGCCGCCGCGATCCAAGCCACGCTCGCCGGACGGATCAAGGCGTGCGTCACGCCCGCGTCTGAGCCGTCGCTCGATCGGACCGACATCGCGTTCGCCGATTCCGCGCTGGCCCTCACCGCTTGAGCCGTGGACAAACCCGATACACGGCGTGGGCTCGTGGTGCGGCCACCTCACGCGTCGAGCCGATCCGCCGAGGGTGGTTTGCCGTAGCGGTTTTTATAGGCGCGGGAAAAATGAAAGGGGCTGGCGAATCCGCAGCGGTCGGCGATCTGATTGACATTGAGGTTGGATCGTCGCAGCAGCGTCCGCGCCTGAGCGAGACGTTGCTGCTGCACCCAACGCATCGGCGTGGTCTGCAGCGCTTCGGAAAACAAGCGACAGAGGTGGCGCGGGTTGATCGACGCGGCCCGCGCCAGAGCGTCCAGGTCCATCGCGGTCGACGGATCGGACCGCAACTGCCGCCTGGCCCAATCCATCGCCCGCATCACCGGCACCGGCATCAGCGGCCCGGTTTCATCCACACGGCCGGCACCCCCCGTGGCATCCAGCAAAAACAACGAGAGCAGCGCTTCGACCTGGCGGGCAATCTGGGTCTGCGAGGAATCGTACAACGACTGCTGCTCGATCAGCCAAACCACATAATCCATCAATGCCGGCATCGGGCCGTGCGCGGCGATGTCGCGGGTGATCGGCCAACGCTCCGGCAGCGGCCAGTCGCCCGGGCGCTGATCCATCGAGAAATGAAAAAAAAGGTGTCGCGTCGTCTGCGCGGGGTCCCAAACATAACGCTCCCGGAACCCCGGCCGTGCGAGGATGAACGTGCCCGCGCGGGCCGCGTGTTCCACCTCATCGGCGAAGTAGCGCACCGAGCCTTGTGTGATCAGCACCAGTTCGTAATCCGTTAGCGTGCGCGGGCCAAAAGTGTCACCCGGTAAGTACACCGCCGATCCGGCGTGGAGATTCCGTAGCCTCAGTTCACCCATGCTTGAACAATCCGAGTGGCCGCGGTCGGGGTCACGCGCACGGGGTACGGGAAGCTTGCCGGGCAACCCAGGGTGAAGCTTAAACCGGTTTGCTCACCGACTCACGCAGCGCCAGCGGGCGATCGAAAACCTCCTTGAGGATGACCGCCTGGCGCAGCGTCATCTGGTTGGAGAGCAGGATGCCCAGTTGTCGGCCGCGGATCAATCGGCCCTGCGGCGGGATCACCTCCGACGCGGCCCGAGCCGGCGCGGGCTTGGCTACTTCAATCGCGATGCCTTGCTTTTCCTTGGCCTGACGTTCGGCGGTTTCGAGGTCGTAAAGGCTCGCGGCGGCTTTGGTCTGCACCGAGCCTTGCGTGGCGACGCGGCGCGACGCCTGCGTGGATCGACCACCGCGCGTTCGGCTGGACGCCTGACGACCCGGCCGCGCCGCCGGGGGCGACGAGCCGCGTTGCGCCTCGGCTTCCGCCTGAGCATGACGCCGGCGAGCCTCGGCCAATTGACGCTGACGTTGCTCTTCGGCTTGCGCGAGTTCTCGTCGGCGACGCTCCGCCGCCGCCTGCTGCGCTTTGGCTTGCGCGGCGGCGGGACGTTCCGCGGGTGCCGGGCCTTCCTGACGCGACCCGCCCCCGCTGCGCATCTGCTCCGCGCGCTGGCGGTACGCTTCCTTGGCCCGCGCACGCTCGATGCGCTCGGCCATCGTGAGATTCCCCGGCTCACCCGGACTCCCGCCCACGCCGGGCGCTTGCGTCCCCGCGGTCCCCTGACGCTGCGCCCGCGCCTGGGCCTGCAGTTCCGCGCGGCGACGGGCCGCCAGTTCATCCAGATCACGCGGGGCACCTGCTTTACCCTCAGCGGTGTCCTGCTGCTTGCGTGCCTCGGCCTGTGTTTTAAACCAGTTGGCGATCATCGAGCCAACGACGATCACCACACCGATCGCGCCGACAATCACATCCATGTCCAGGGCCAACGTCGGCAAGATCAGTTGAAGGCTCATGAGGTCTGGTCCTAAAGCGGTGACTCCCTTTCGACCATTCTATCGCCAAGCTCACCGGCCGGCAGCGCGTGATGAAAGATCGGCCGATCCGCGCCGGGAATCGACATCATCGTAAACGACAACCGGTAAACCGGGTCCAGCGTTTGCGGGCGCAACACCTGCTGCCACGGCCCGTTCGCCACCACAAGGCCTCGGTCCATCAGCCACACCTCATCCGCCCAGCGGGCCGCCAGATTCAAGTCATGGAGCACCACCAGCACCGCCCGCCCTTCCCGGGCCGCGGCACGCAGACGCGACAACAAATCGTGCGCGTGCCGCGGGTCGGCGCTGGCGCACGGCTCGTCCAGCAGCATGACGCGACCGGCCCCCGGCCGGCCCACCTCGCTCTGCGCGAAGGCCCGCGCCACCGTCACCCGTTGCTGCTGCCCGCCGGATAGTTCATTAAACGTCCGGTCGGCCACCTCCAGCAGCCCGCATTGATGCAACGCCTGCTCGACCGCCTGCTCATCGGGCAACGCGTCGGGCGTGCGGTCCTGCGTGTGGCGTCCGAGCGCGACGACCTCGCGCACCGTGTAGCCGAACGCGACGCTGGGGCGCTGCGGCACATAGCTCATCTGCCGCGCCCGCCGACCGGGGGCAAGACGCCACACGTCGCGGCCTTCCAGCAGCACGCGCCCATGTTGCGGCTTGAGTTGCCCGAGCATCAGGCGCAGCAGCGTGGTCTTGCCGGTCGCGTTGGGGCCGATCAGTGCGGTGACACGGCCGGGCAAAAGTTCGGCGTTCAGCGCTTCAATCACCGGGGTATCCGGCCGATAACCGAAGGTCAGTTGTTCAACGCGCAAAACGCCGTCGCAGCGCTGCCCCGCGTCTGATGCCGCGCAAGCCCCGGTCGGGGAGGTGGATTGTGAGGGCTGGGCCATGTGGGGCCGATTTTACAGTCCTGACGCTCAGGTCGGCCACGGTTTGGGTCGATCACTTGCATTAGTGCCCCGGCGACCCGCTGCGCACCGCCAACACAGGAACGGGAGATGTCTGACCAAGCACAACCCACGCCGACGTCGCTCGACGCCCCCCAGGCCCCCGCGGAGGTGTTTGGCCTGCTGGGTGATCTGGAGCGCCGGCTATCCGATCTCAAGAAGTGGCAGAGCGAGTCCGAGCGCCACGCCGCCGAAGTCGAACAGCAGGCCCGCGAGGCCGAGGCACGCCGGCAGGAAGCCGTTCGCCTGTCGCAGGAAGTCCAGTCGCAGCGCGAAGCGCTGGCGGAGCAGCGGCGTCAGCTCGATGCGGACCGCGATACGCTGCATCAGGAACGCGAGGCGATCGAGCAGCAACGCGTCGATCTGACCCGACAGCGCGAGTCGCTGACCGGCCGTCAACAACAGGTCGAAGCCGGCGAAGCGAAACTCGGCGAGCAGCACGAGTCGCTCGAGGCCACGCGCGCGCAGTTGGCCGAGCAATCCGCGAAGCTGGACGAGGCGTGGGCCGAGTACCGCCGGAAAGAAGCGTCGCTATCGAAACGCGTGCAGGAGCTGGACGAGCGCCAGTCCCGGCTTGATGCGCGTGAGGTTGAGCTCGAAGACCGCGAGCGTGCGCTCGAGCAGGGCCGCGTACAACTCGATGAGGTCAAGCAAGAGCTCGATGAGCTTCGGCTCGGCCTGGACGACCGCGCCCGGGAACTCGCGGAGCACGAGCAGCACCTGACGCAGCAGCGTGAGGCGTTGGATCGCGCCCGTGACGAGGTGGCTCAGTCACACCGGCAGGTCGAAGCGCGGCAGGCGGAGATCGATCAGGCCAAACAGGACCTGGCCGGCCACAAGCAGAAGCTCGACAAGCAGCGGATCGACCTGAACCTCCGCGAGGACGCGCTCAAGGCCCAGCAGGAGAAGCTCGATCAGACCCGCGAAGCCCTGGCGGAGCAGGCGTCGCGTCTGCCCGAGGACGCCGATCGCCAGGCCGAGGCCTTCACCGCCGCCAAGGCCGAGCTGGAACAACAGCAGGCGAAGCAGGATCAGGCCCGAACGGAGCTGGACGCCGCGCGGCAGCGGCTTGAGGCGCGCGAGCATGCCCTGACCGAGCAGGCGCAGTCGCTGGCCCGGCGTGAGCAGCAGGCCGCGGAGCGAGATCAGGAATACCGCGGGCGCGAGGAAACGCTGGAGCAATTGGAGGCCGAGCTCGCGCAGCGCCGCGCCGAGCTGGAGCAGGCCGAGCAGCGTGATCACGCGGCGTTCGAGCAGCAGAAGCAGGCATTACAAGGCCGCATCGGCGAGCTGGAGCATCAGGTCGCGCAGCTCAACGAGCAACTGAAGCAGAAGGTCGCGACGGTGTCGGCCGAGTCTGCCGATCAGCTCGGGGTGATCCAGAAAAAGCAAGCCGAGTTGGAACAGAAGCGTGACGCGTTCCGCAAGCAGCTCGAGGCCAACAAGGCGCAGATCCAGAAAGAGCAGGAGCAGATCAAGCGTCGCTCCGCGGAGCTGGATCAGGCGTCGGCAGAGATCGAGCAGCAGCGTGAGAAGTATCAGCGGCGCAAGCAGCAGTTGGTCGAAGCGGTCGATCAGCTCGACAAGCGCCGGGCGAAGCTCTCGAAGTACAAGCGGGCGCTCAAGGCCCAGCGTGAGAAGCTGAGCACCGAAGCGGTGCGGGTTCAGAGCAGCGGGCAGCAGTACGAGGGCCTGGAGAAAGACCGGCAGATGCTGGCGGAGGTCAAGAAGTTCCTCGAAACCAGCGAGGCCGAGATGGTCGCGCGTTGGGCGACGCACAAGGCGGCGACGATCGTGGTGGCTTCGGTGTTGATCCTGATCCTGATGGGGGGCTTTAGCTACCTGGTCGGGCACAAGGCGGTCAAGCCGGTCTGGCAGTCGAGCATGACACTGGAGCTACCCGAGCCGGGCGCGGCATTCGAAGCGTCGCCGGGCGCGTGGCTGTCGAACTTCTTCAGCTCCACGATGCTCGGCGAACCCGTGCTCGCCGAGACCCTCAACCAGCTCGATCAGCGCGGCGTCCGCCTGACCTCCAGCACCGCGTCGCTGCGTGAGATGTTCAACGAGAACCTGACCCTCAGCGGCACGCCCCGCCGGCTGGAGATCAGCTACCGCTCCGAGGCCAAGGATCAGGTCGTGACCGTGCTCGAGGCGTATAGCCGCGCCGTGGTGGGCTACCAGATGGCACGCGACCGCGCGACCGGCGGCGAGGCGACCACCCGGATCGTTCAGTCCCCGGCCCGCAACGCAGCGCCGGTAAACGATGTCGAATCGCAGCGCCTGCGGATCGCCGGGACCACGATGGGCGTCTTTGTCGCGGTGGCCGCGGTGCTCTTCGTGTTGATGCGTTTGCTGTTGGCCAAGTCCCGGCGTGTGTTCGATCCGCAGACGATGCCGGCCTTGCAGACCCTCGACAAGCCCGGCACCTGGTCGCCGATCAGTGCCGCCCCGAAAGACTAAGCCGCCCCTCCCGTATCTCTGAGCCGAGCCCGCGGCGCCACGCGGGGCTCGGCTTTTGTTTTTGCGGCGCATCGCGGCGGCGAGGTTTACAATGACGGCATGCCCAAACCCGTCGCCCTCTTCCTCATCCTCTGGTCATCGTGTTTGTTCACCGCCTGCGGGCCGCTGACCATCACCATCGGCGGGCCCAATCGCGGGATCGACGAGACCGTGGTCGATAACCCCTCTGGCCACGGCGGCAACAAGGTCGCGATCATCGATGTCTCCGGCATCCTGCTCAACGCCGACCAACCCGGCCTGCTGCAGGCGGGCGAAAACCCGGTCTCGCTGCTGCACGAACAACTCCAGCGGGCGGCGGACGACCGAAAGGTCAAGGCCGTCATCCTCCGACTCAACACCCCCGGCGGCGGGGTGACCGCCAGCGACATCATGTACGGCGAGGTGAAGCGCTTCCGCGCCCGCACGGGCAAACCCGTGGTCGCGATGGCGATGGATGTCACGGCCAGCGGGGGCTACTACGTCGCGTGCGCGGCCGACCGCATCGTCGCCCAGCCGACCGCCGTGGTGGGCAGCATCGGGGTGATCGTGCAGACGGTGAGCATCAAACCGGCGCTGCAACGCTGGGGCATCGAAGCCGAAGCCATCACCAGCGGGCCGAACAAAGCGGCGGGCTCGCCATTGGAAGTGATGACCGATGAACACCGCGTGGTGTTGCGTGGCTTGGTGGATGATTTTTATGCCCGCTTTGTAACCGTCGTGAAAACGGCGCGCCCGAACCTCGATGAGCAGACGCTGGCGACCGTCACCGATGGCCGGGTCATGAGCGGGGAGCGCGCGCTGGACGCGGGCCTGGTGGATCAGTTGGGGGATATTCACGCTGCCGCCGCGGTGGCACGTGAGTTGGCGGGTATCGACCGGGCGCGGCTCGTGGTCTATCACCGGCCGTTTGATTACGCGCCGTCGCCTTACGCCGCTTACCCCGGCGCGACGCCGGGGGGCACGCAGATCAACCTGGCGCAGTTGAATCTCTCCGGTGAGGCGTTGACCTTGCCGGCGGGTTTCTACTACCTCTGGCGGCCGACGCTGCCATGATCCGATAGTGGAGCAGGAACCGGATCGAGATGACTCACAGGTGGACCCGACATGGCCAAAATGCTTGAACTGGAGTGCCCCGGTTGCAACGGGATGCTGGAACTGGACGCGGGCTTCGCCGGCGGAGTGTGCCGCTGCTCGGTGTGCGGCACGCTGATGACCGTGCCCGCCGACCCCGCCTCCGCCGCGGCCGAGCGCCTCTCGCGCCCCGATTCGCCCGGCGGCCGCCCCGCCGCGCCCGCCCCAGCGCACACCGGTGCCGCGGCCCGCACCGACACCCCGGCCACGGATGAACTGGTCGCCACCGATCTGTCGCATGAAGAAACCGGGGAGACCTTTGTCACCGACACCGGCCGGGTGGTCCGCATCGGTGCCGACGCGGTCATCCCCACCGCATCCAAGAAACGCGTGGTCGTCCGGGCGACCACGGCCGTGGCGTTCTTCGCGGTGGTGTCGATCATCCTGGCGTTGATGGGTGGCGCGATCTGGCTGATGGTCAAGCCCGCCCCGCCGACGGACACCTCTCACCTGGCCCTGCAACGCTTCACATTCGACCGCGAGGCGAACCCGTGGACGATGGACAAGCCCAATGTGCTGGGCATGTCGCTGGGCCCCAGCGCGGTGGTCGTGGTCGATGCATCCGGTCGCGCGGCGGACTGGCTGGACATGGTGAAAAGCGCGATCGCGGCCGGGCTGACGCGCGCGGACAGCAAGGCGCAACTCGGCCTGATCTACGCCACCGCCGATGGCGTCGAAACACTCGGCTCAGGCCTGCAAGCGATCGGCGGCCTGAGCGCTGAGCGGCTCACCCGATTTCAACAACCCTTTAAGCCGGGAGGGGAGCCGCCGCTGCGCAAAGCGATCGAAACCGCGATCGGCGAGGAGCCCGAGGCGGTGATCGTCATCGTGGGCCGGCGCATCGACCGCAACGAGATCGATCGCATCAAGTCGCTCGCGCTGGGCAACCAGGTGCTGCTGGATGTCATCGCGATCGGGCGTGATGACCCGGCGATGGAGGCCCTGGCGCGGGACAGCGGCGGGCGGTATCAGTACCTCTCGAAGCTGACACTGGACGAGTGGCGGGCGGGGGCGGATTAACCGCTAAACGCGGTCGGGCCGCCGTGGCCGTAGATCATCACGTACAGATCGTTGAAGAATTTGGCGAGGAAGAAGTTCACGATGATGATGGCGATGAAGCTGGTGACGAACGAATCGGTGGCCGCCCGGCCGACGCCCGCCGCGCCGGGGTGGCAATAAAAGCCTTTGAAACACGAGATCAACCCGATCCCCAGCCCGAAGACCACGCTCTTGGCCAGCCCGACGAACACCTCCCAGTTGCTGACGAAGCGCTCGGTGAACTGCCAGTAGGCCGCGGCATCGACATTGAAGCCGCGCACCACCACCAGCCACGCCCCGAAGATGCCCAGCACATCGCTGAAGACCGTCAGGATCGGCAGCATCAGCACGCAGGCGAGGACCCGCGGCACCACCAGGTACGCCACCGGGTCGGCCCCCATCACACGCAGCGCGTCGAGCTGCTCGGTCACGCGCATCGTGCCCAGTTCCGCGCTGACCGCCCCGCCGACGCGACCGGCGATCATCACCGCCGCGAGCACCGGCCCGATCTGCTTGACCACCGAGATCGAGATGATGCCCCCAAGCCGCGTCTCCTGACCGATGGCGGCCAACTGCGCGTAGCTCTCGATGCCGAGCACCGCGCCGACGAACGCGCCGACCAGCATGACCACCGGGATGCTGGTCGTGCCGATCATGTACAACTGGGGCATCAGGAGGCGGACCCGCCCGAAACGCCACGAGCTTCGCAACCCCCAGCGCAACGCAGAGGCGGTAAACCGCGCGAACAGGCCGAAGCCGTTCAACTGATCACGGATGTTTCGGCCGAAATAAGCGAGCTGATCGGCAACCATGTGCGGTCGTTTTCCCTGCGGCTGGGGGGGGACGGACGCGTATGGTAGCCGTTGTGGCGGTGTCGGGAAGGGCCGGGCTTACAGCGTCTTGAGGTGGAACCCGCCATCGACATTGATGACCTCGCCGGTGGAGAACGGCAGGTCGCCGCGGGCCAGGGCGGCCACGGCCTTGGCGATGTCTTCGGGCTTACCCCAGCGGCGAATCGGCGTGATGCCGCGCTCGTCCTCCAGAATCAGTTTGTCATATTTCGCCTTCACCGGCCCGGTCATATCGGTGGCGATCACGCCGGGGCGGACCTCATAGACGTTGATGCCGTGCTCGGCCAGCCGCGCGGCGAACAACGCGGTCATCATGCCCATCCCCGCTTTCGAGAGGCAATACTCGCCGCGGTTGACGCTGGCGGTGTAGGCGCTGATGGACCCGATATTGACGACCGAGCGGAACGAAACGGGTCCTGACCCCGTTTCGATCATGTGATGGGCCACGCGCTGGGTCAACAGGTATGGGCCTTTGAGGTTGGTGTCCATCACGTAGTCGTAGGACTCTTCGCTCATGGTCAGCACATCGGCGCGGACCTTGGGCGCGACCCCGGCATTGTTGACCAGGCAGGTGATCGGGCCGAACTTCGCCGTCGCCGCGTCGAGCAGCTTCGCGTGGTCGTCGGTGGAGGCGATATCGGCCTGCACGGTGAGCGCCCGCCCCCCCGCTGCTTCCACCAGCGCCGCCGCTTCCTCGGCCGCGGCGCTGTTGCTGTTGTAGTTGATGACGACGTTCCACCCCTCGGCCGCGAGCCCCTGAGCAATCCCGCGCCCAATCCCCCGGCTGCCGCCGGTCACAATCGCTGTTTTGCTCGGCATGAGTCATTCCCTTTATGTTTAGCCGCCAGGATGCCAGGAAACCTTGACGCCTCTCTTGGCGTTCTTGGCGTCTTAGCGGTTTAACCACTCACAAGTAGAACTTGAGGTAAGGCCCGTCATGACCCAGCCTTTGGATCAGCACCGCCAGCTCCAGCAGGTGGTAGTCGCCCCAAAGGCTCGATTCGCTGTGCGCGACTTTCGATCCCTTCGGCACGTGGTCCCAGCGGTTGGGCCAGTGATAGATCGAGTGCAGCAGCAACCCCTGGTGACCCGCGGAAGTCGAGAGGTACGGGTCATCGAAGAGCGTGCGGGCGACGGAGAGGCCGGCCTGGTAATACGCCTTGCCCTTGCCCGTGCGGCCGAGGTAATTGCCCAAGCGGATCAGCCCCTGCGCCGCGATCGCGCTGGCCGAGGCATCGACCGGCTCGTGGTCGTTGTAGGGGTCGGCGGGCTTGTTTTGCCAGTCGCCGAGCTTGTGGAGGTTCGGGGCACCGTCATCCCAGTAGGTGATGCCGTCGGCCGCGGAGACGTCGTTGATGTAATGATCCGCGGTGTCTTTGGCGCAGCGTTCATAGACCTTCACGACATCGGCCTTCGTCAGGCCGACCGCGTCTTTAAAGTCTTTGGCGGGGATGGTCTTGAAGAACTCAAGTTCCTCGGCGTAGCCGCAGACCGCCCACGCCAGGCCGCGCGTCCAGGTGCTGAAGGGTGAATAGCCCTGCTGGGTGGCGCGGGCACGGAAGGCGCCGTCGTTGCGGTTGAACGTGCCCTCGTGGGCGGTGCGGCCGCGGACGTTGTAATGGCTCTCACAATAAGGGAGTTTTCGATCCTCTTCATCTTCCGGGGGGCCGTGGAAGACGATGTATTGGCTGGTCGTCAGGCCGTGGAGCACGGAGCGCTTGAGGAGATTGGCCTTGCGGTCGCCCTCGTGCATGAGGTCGTGGCCGAGCTGCCAGGCGACGCCGAGGATGCGGGTGGTGCGCATGGTGTCGATGAACAGCGAGTGCGGGCCGTTGAAGGAGTAGATGTAGCCGAGGCTGGCGCTGTGGGCCGCGTGTTTCGACTCGGGCCTTCCGGGGGTGCCGGCCCAGCGGGCGGCCTGAACGGCACCGGAGGCGGCGATGGCGTTCTCGAAGAGGCGTTGGAGGTCGGCGTTGCCGTCGATGCGTTTTTCGTGGAGCAGGCGGAGCAGGTTGCCGTAGGTCGAGAGGTTGTTGAAGCCGTGGTCATGCACGCCGGTGTGGGTGACGTGGGGGAGCATGCGTTCGAGGGTGCGACGTTGTCCGAGGCCGATGAGCTTGCGGTCCTGGAGGGCATCGCCGGCGAGGATGAGGCAGCCGTACTGGAAGCCCTGGGTCCATTCGGTCCAGCCGCGGGTGGTGTATTTGCCTTCGACGGTGAAGACGGGCGTGCCGTGGGCCGGGTCCCAGGTCTTGTCGATGTCGCGTGCCTTGCGGGCGGCGAGGTTGAATACACGGTCGACGGCGGGCTGGAGGCTTTTGGCGGTGAGTTGGCGGTCGATTTGCATGGGGTGGATTCTACCGGGGGAAGGCTGGCCCGCGTTTTGCCGGGTCGGACCAAAGGCATGGCGCAAAGCGGCGGCTGCGCGGTTTGGGTCCGGCGGGTGAAGCGGTCTATACTGCGGTGCGATACCCGAACGGAGTCTGCCCCGATGAGCGAAGACGGACCGAAGATTCAGATCGACTCGGACTGGAAAGCCGAGGCCCAGCGCGAGAAAGAGCGCCTCGCGCAGCAGGCGAAAGCCAAGGCGGCGTCGGCGGCGCAGGCCGCGTCCGGTTCCGCCGGCAGCGGCGCGGCCGGTGGGCGTGGCGCAAGCGCCGGGCCGCGCGAGATGCCGCCGGCGAACTTCGAGACGCTGATGGGCCAACTCGCCTCGCAGGCGCTGATGTACCTGGGCGCCTACACCGACCCCCGCACCGGCCAGCCGCTGCTGGACCTGGATGTCGCCCGCCATCACATCGACCTGCTCGGTGTGCTGGAAGAGAAAACCCAAGGCAACCTCAAAGAGGAAGAGTCCCGCGCCTTGGTCGCGATGCTCTACGAGCTGCGCAGCCGCTACGTGCAGGTCGCAAACGCGGCCAGGCAGAAGTGAAGCAGAGCAAATCGACATCCTCCCGCGCGGCATATCACACCGCCAGAGTGCGGATTCCCTTTATTTTTATTGGATTTTCTCCCGACTGGGCCGACACGGACGCGCGGCAACGGCTATCATCTGCGCGTCGCCTTCGTGCTCTAAAGGCGCTATGATCTTTCACCCCGCAACCTTCGGATCGGCATGATGTGGATTGCTCGGTTTTACCAGACGTCGGTCGGCAAGAAGATGGTCGTGGCCGTCACCGGCGTGGCCATGTTCCTGTTCCTGATCGGGCACATGCTCGGCAACCTCAAGGCTTTCGCCGGCGCCGAGGCGTATGACCACTACGCCCACATGCTGCGCGTGCTCTTCAAAGACTTCATCGGGCCGTACACCTTCCTGTGGATCGCACGCCTCGGCCTGCTGGCGTCGGTCATCCTGCACGTGGTCACCGTCATCCTGCTGACGAAACAGAACCGCCAGGCCCGGCCGCAGAAATACGCCAAGCCCGTCGCCCGCGCTTCGACCTTCTCCAGTCGCTTCATGATGGTCTCGGGGCTGCTGCTGCTGGCCTTCATCATCTTCCACATCCTCCACTTCACCACCGGACACATCGCGCCCACGCCGTTCGAATACGGCAAGGTGTACGCCAACCTCACCGGCGCGTTCAACCAGTGGTGGCTGGTGGCGATTTATGTCCTCGCCGTGCTGATTGTCGGCTGGCACCTGTGGCACGGGGTGTGGAGCTTCTTCCACACGCTGGGCCTGAACAACCCGGACCGCGGGCGGCTGATCAGGCGTTTTGCCGGCGGCGTGACGGTCGTGCTGGTGCTGGGCTTTGCCGCCCTGCCGGTCGCGGTCTTCCTCGGGCTGACCCCCGCCGTGCCCGCCGAACACGCCCACCAGAGCTCGATCATCAAGGCCACGCCCGAAACGACCGACCCGATGCCTGTGCTGCAAACCACCGCCCGTGACGCCGATCGGGAGGACCGCTGAACATGACCCAACTCGCCCCACCCCCCACCGACACCGCCGCCGGCACCGCACCGTGGTCGCTCGACGCCAGGACACCCGACGGCCCGGTCCATGAAAAGTGGACCAACTACTGCGAATCGGTCCGGCTCGTCGGCCCCAAGAACAAGCCCAAGTACGACATCATCGTCGTCGGCTCGGGCCTCGCCGGCGCTTCGGCCGCGGCATCGCTCGGCTCGCTGGGCTACAACGTCCGCTGCTTCACCTACCACGACTCGACCCGCCGCGCCCACTCCATCGCCGCGCAGGGCGGCATCAACGCCGCGAAGAATTATCAGGGCGACGGCGACTCGGTCCGCCGCCTGTTCTACGACACCCAGAAGGGCGGCGACTTCCGCTCCCGCGAGGCCAACGTCTATCGCCTCGCCGAGCTAAGCACCAACATCATCGACCAGTGCGTCGCCCAGGGCGTGCCGTTTGCCCGCGAATACTCCGGCCACCTGGCCAACCGCAGCTTCGGCGGCGTGCTGGTCGAGCGCACGTTCTACGCCCGCGGGCAGACCGGCCAGCAGCTCCTGCTCGGCGCGTACCAGGCGCTGCAGCAGCAGGTCAACGCCGGGAAGGTCAAGACACACCCGCGCGAAGAGCTGCAGGATGTGGTTATCGTCGATGGCCGGGCGCGGGGTATCGTGACACGCCACCTCGACACCGGCGAGCTGCACACCTATGCCGCGGACGCCGTGGTGCTGGGCACCGGCGGCTACGGCACGGTGTATTACCGCTCGACCAACGCGATCAACTGCAACGTCACCGCCGCGTGGCGCGCCCACCGCCGCGGCGCGGGCTTCGCCAACCCCTGCTTCACGCAGATCCACCCGACCTGCATCCCCGTGCAGGGCGACCGCCAGTCCAAGCTCACGCTGATGAGCGAGTCGCTGCGCAACGACGGCCGCATCTGGGTGCCGCGCAAGCCGGACGAGAAGCGCCCGCCCGATC
>CAZTLX010000020.1:0-29629 GCA_964614575.1 uncultured Phycisphaeraceae bacterium
TGAGGTAGTAGCGGCGTTGGGTGCTGATCTTCGGTTCGCCGCCCGCCGGGTCCAGCACCCGCCGCACCGACTCGACGCAGACCGCCCCACGCAGGCCCGCCCAGTCGCCACGCGCCCGCAGCCAGTCCACGTCCCGCGTCACCCACACCCGCCGCGTCTCGATCCGGCCGTGGCCCTTCTCGGTCTGCTCGTCGAAGTCGTAACCCATGCCCTCGAAGCCCTGGGCGATCCCCTCGTCCAGCAGCAGCTTCACCTCTTCATGCAGCGTGGGCTGATTGTCCTTGACCGCGAGGATGTAGTCGCCGCCGCGGCGGATGATCTGCTCGGCGATCGTCTTCTGACAGCCGATCGCGTCGATGCTCACCACCGCGCCGTGGAGAGTGATCAGGTCCAGCAGCTTCGGGATCGCGGTGATCTCGTTGCCCTTGCCGGAGGACGCGGAGGCCGAGTCGGTCGTTGTCTGACCGAGCACCAGTTCGGCCTTCGACGCCCAGACGCTGACCATGTGGATATCGATCTTCTAGTTCTTGCAGGCACGGTACAGCGAAGCGCTGTGACATGTTCATCCATTACTCAATCGTCGAATCGCCACCAGGCGTTTTTGTGTCATGACACAAAATAAGTCCGAATCGGGTGGTATCGGTTGAAATAGAATGGGCCTAGCGGTACTGTTATGGGGGTCTAGATACCGCAAAATCGGCTTTGGGAGCAGGAAGTCGTCGGTTCAAATCCGGCCACCCCGACTTTTCTTCAAAAAGGGCCGTTCGGCCAAAAAGTCGAACGGCTTTCTTTTTGTCAACTCAAGACTTACGTCGCTCACCTGGCGGTTCAAACTGACCACGTCCAGCAACTCCCGTTTCCGGGCCGAGTTTGAACCGCGCCACAATTCCACCAGATTTTGGCTGAACTCGAACGTCGCCAGCGCCGCCTCGCCGCAAGCGGGGTCGAACTTGTCGGCCTCGTCGAGTTGGCGTTCCGCTTCCTCAAGCTGCGTCTTCAGGTCGGCCGACTTGATCTGGAACGTCTGGTCGTCGATGGAGCCCGCGAGGTAGGCGTTGAGCAGGCGGTCCTGCATGTTGACCAACTCGGTGCGGCGTTTGGAGACCACGCGCCGCTGCTCGGCTTGCACGGTGCCGATGTCGCTGAAGCTGGCCTCCAATGCGCTCCGGAACCATCGCGCGTGACGCTCCGGCAGTCTGACCGAGTCCAGTTCTTTCACGATGGCCGCTTCGATCTCGCTCTCGCGCCAGCGAATCTTCGGGTGGCCATCGTCGGGATGGTTGTTGCCGCAGCGATAGTAGACGTGCGTGTTGTGACCACCGTCGTTGAGTTTGCGGCGGATCAGTTCGCCGGTCATGGCGAAGTCGCAGCAGGCACAGCGGAGCAGGCCGCCGGAGAAGGCGATGTCGGGGTTGCCGGTTCGCCGGTTGCGGCCGTGGAAGATATCCTGGCAGGTGTCGAACATCTTCCGGTCGATCAGCAGGCGATAGCGGCCCTTGAAGACCTGCCCGTTGCGTTCGAGTTCGCCGATGTAGAACCGGTTGTTGAGAATGTACGACAGCGCGGTGCGATGGAATCGTGGCTGGCTGGGTCGGTAGGTGTGTCCTTCAGTGGCGAGTTGGTCGGCCAGGCTCTTGAAGGTGAATCGCCCGCTGGCGTAGAGCTCGAAGATGCGGACGACCGTCTTGGACTTCTCCGGGTGCGGCACGACCGGCTCATGACGATCATCTACGTTGAGGTAGCCGTATGGCGCGAGACCGGTGGGCCAGCCCTGCTTGACCTTCTCGTCCATGCCCTTGATGACCTCGGTGCGCAGGTTGTCCGAGTAGTACTGGGCCACCGCCGCCATCACGTTGAACGACAGAGCGCCCGCCGCGCCCGGTCCGAATTGGTTCTCGACGAAGGTCAACTGCACGCCGCAGGTGTCTTCCAGTTCCTGCAGCCGGACCGCGTCCCGCATGTTGCGGCAGACGCGGTCGAGCTTGTGGGCGAAGATGGCGTTGATCTTCTCCCGCTTGGCGTTGGCCTTGACCCACTTGAACATCTGGTTGAACGCGACGCGATCGGCCCCACGCTTGGCCGACTCGGCGACGACGAACTCACGGACGATGGTCCAGCCCGCCTTCGCCGCCTTCTCGCGCATGGCCCGAATCTGCGCGTCGATGGAATAGCCCTCGCGCTGTTCGCGGGACGACACTCGTGCCCAGGCCACCACGTTCATCAGTTGGCCTCCCTTCGCATTCGTACCAGCAACTCGCCCATTCGTTTGACGTTCATGAGAATCTCCACGGCTTCATCTTCGCTGATCGGACGGCCGTACGACTCCGACCAGAGCTCGATGGTCTCGGCCAGCAGGTCGTCGGGTATCCACGCCATCGACAAGGGGCGCTGCCGTGCCGGACCAGCTTCATGTTCCTCGTTTCGCGCCGAACATCCAGTCGATTCCCGAAGGTCGCCACCCTGGGCGAATCTGGCGGTCGAGGGCGAAGAAGTGCCGTGGCTGGGGTGACGATTCGAGGCATTGCCACCGGGTCGAGTGCGGCGACCAGTCCGGGGGCGGGTGCGAGATTCACAGACAGCAACCATCCGTGTGAGTCCTTTCACCGAGGATCGAGATGGATCGGGCGGCGAGCCGACGTTGGCGATATGCCCGCTGCCGACACGCCGAGCAGCAGTAGCGAGCTTCGGGCCTGCCGGCGTAGATCGTGGCTCCGCAGACGGCGCATACGCGCCGGTAGCAGCCAATGTGGTCGCCATGCCGCCGCCAAGCGGCCTCCAGCAGTGCCCTGCGCGTGAACATGGCGATCGTGCCCTCCCTGGCGCGTTACGGCTGAATGTGCGCCGCGCGCAACAAACTTTGACCTGATCCGCGACCGTTCCCGCCGCCATCAGGGAAAAGCCCTCGCGGCGGAGTACCTATGCGTCTAATGTCCGCGTCCAATGTGTCCAGCTTGCCGCCCGCGAACCACGCTTGATTCGATGCAAGATGCGATGCACAAGCTGCTTACATCGCGTCCAATGTCCGGTGTCCAAAGTCCAATCCAGCAAGTTGTCCAATGTCCAGTCCAATCCCAACCCCTATAGGGGTTGGATTGGATTGGACGCCGGATCGGACGCTGGACAATCGGGTGCCTGGATGCGTTCGCCATCGACGACGACCATGCCCTGCGCGTTCAGCTTCGCCAGAACGTCGTACCGCGTGGAGCGCGGCATGCCCGCCGCATCGCATTGCTCATGCCAATCACGGATGCTGGCCCGGCCATGGTCACCCTTAGCGATCAGGCGCTGTGCAATCTCCAACCCGACCTGCTGCCAGCGCCCGCGCTTGGTGGATGTCACGGCTTTCGCTCGCGCCTCGATTTCAGCGGTGTTGGCGTCGATGACCTCGACCGCCGCCGAATTGGCCTGGTTGCCGTAGTCATCCACCACGCCCGGCAGGTCGACCGTCACCAGCGACAGAGCAAGCGGCGCTGGTTCTTCGGCATCCTTCATCTTGGTCGCCGTCAGCAGCGCCTCGTTCTTTCCCGTCTGCTCGAGGCGGTATTCGGCGTCGAGTGCTGCCTTGAGCGCCATCGCGCCGCGCGCCCGGGTCTTCTCAGCGTGGCCGGTGTGATGCACGACCAATACGGTGCTGCCGTAGCGCCGCCGGATCGCGTCGCAGGCGGCGACGAATCGGGTCATGTCCTGCGTCGAGTTCTCATCACCGCCGCCAAAGTTCCGCGCCAACGTGTCCAGCACGATCAATGCGGGCTGTCCCACGGCAGCGACGCCGGTGTCGATGGCGTTCACGAGGGCGACGAGGTCGCCGGGATCGGGCATCGCCACGGCCTGGGACAGGTACAGCGGCTTTTCGGCCAGGCTCACGCCGTGGTGCAGTTGCCAGGCGCGGATTCGACGTCCGAACCCCTGTTGGCCCTCTCCCGCGATATAGACGACAGGGCCACCCTTGACCGCCTGGCCGCGCCAGGGCGTACCCGTAGCCACCCTCGCGGCCCAGTCGATAGCGAGGAACGACTTGCCGCAGCCGGGATCGCCGAAGATCAGGGCGAAGGTGTCGCGTTCGAGCATGCCGCGCAGCAGCCACGCGGGCGGGCGAATCTCGATCTGGTCGGCACGGATGAGTTTGAGCCGGCGCGATGCGGGCGGTGTCGGTGGCGCAGCATCCACTGCGGCGGGTTGTCGGACGGCTTCCACGCCCCTGATCTCCATCGGCCTCGGCGGCGGTGAGATGATCTTCATGCGAATTGGCCCCTGTGCCCATCGTTCCACCGTCATCAACCAAGCGGGCACGATGAACCGGTCGAAGGTGTCAAAGTCCTCGACCTCATCCCACGCCTGCGCGGCGAACTCGAGGGCATGGTGGCGACCACGGGCGCGGGCGGCGGCTACCTCATGGCCCGGCCGACAGCCCAAGCGATCATGCACGCGCCGGCGCGTTCGCCGGGCGGTGGCGATTTCGCCCCACGGGTCGAAGGTGTCGTCATCGGGATCGACCCACGTCCGCACAACGCGCCTTGCTTCCTCGACAAAGCCCCGACGGTATGCCCGCTCCTTGGCCCGGTTGTTGACCGGCCAGTCGGGACCGTCGTCGTAGTCGCGCAGGATGGCTTGTCCGTTCATGGCGACCATGTTCAGGTCCTCTCCGCCGAGCGCCGACGGCGCTGCGGCATCGATTCAGATATGACGAAAGCGGGCGGCGGGCCGGTGACATCGCCTCCACCGGCCCGCCTGACCCGCGCCAGGAGAGAACTGCTTACGCCTCGCCCTTGCTGCGGACGGCGGCGCGGGGATCGACCAGGGCCGTGCCGAAGTCGTGGTACACGCGCCACGTCACCGCCAGCTTGTTGGCTTGATGGTCGAGGCCGAAGTACTCGACCGTGGGCGACTGCCTGCCTTCGAGGAAGCCGACCACCATCGGCACGGCGCTGGGGCTGGCGAACAGATACCAGTGCTTGTCGCTGGCCTTGGATCCGAACTTGGCATCGTTGCTCAGGCGCGGCTCGACCTCGATGCTCACCGCCCGACGCAGGCTGTTGCCCGTCGGCGTGCGCTCGGCGATCTGCTGGATGAACTCGGACTCGAGCAGCGCCCGAGCCGTGGTCTGAAGCTCAGGCGGCACCAGCAGCGTGCGCGGGCGCAGGTCCAGGTCGTTGCCCTCATCGTCGCGCTGCAGCATCATCAGCGTGATCGCCTTGGCCAGCCCGTCGAACGTCAGGGCGCTGTCGGCACCCTCCATATAGTTGCCGTGGCCCACGGCGAAGAATGCGCCCGCGTTGGCCAGCAGCACCTCGTACACCAGGTCACTGATCTTCCGCATGGCGCTGCGACCCAGCGTGCGGGCCGTCTCATCGAAAACGCTCAGGTCATCGTTGACCAGGTCGCGGCGGTCGATGCTGAGCATCTTGCCGAAGGTGTCCACGTGGTACTCGGCGAGCCACTCGCCGACGGTGCCGTGCTTGATTTCGCCGCCCGGGGCCACCGGCTCCAGCGGCGTCGAGAACGAGGGCCTGATGGCGGTGTTCTTCTTGAAATCGCTCACCGACCGCACCGCGCAGAACGAGCGCCAGGTCGCCGGCGCTTCGTTGTAGCTGTCCAGCAGCACCTTGTTGGCCAGGTTGCCCAGCGCCACCGGCAGCGAATAGGTGGACAGCGAAGCTTTGACCATTTCCTCGCGCCCACGTGGGGCCTCGACGCCCTCGTACATCAGCGCCGCACGGCACAGGTCGAGCGCATGGCTGATCTTGAGCTGCGCACCGTGCTCCATCGCCAGCGGGCCGAGTTCCCGTTCACCCAGTTCCGTGAGGCCCATGCGACCCAGCAGCGCCGCTTCCAGCGCCGTGGCGTGACTGACCACCTGCGCCGGCCGCAGATGGGTGGTCAGCTTCGGCCGCGACTCGCGCAGGATCGTCAGCAATTGGGCCGACAGTTCCTGCTCGGTGATCTCGCCCGCCAGGGCAGAGGCCTTGAGGGCGTCCACCCGCTCCTGGTTTGCGCCCCAGCCGCTAGCCGGGCGGGCGCAGGTCGCCTCGATCCGGTTCATGCGATCCCGCTCGTCGGCGCGGATCGCCTGTTCGTCGATGGTTTGAACGTCCGTGCTCATGTGTGTCCTTTCCGTGTTGCGACGTGATGCCGCGATGGCGACCCGGGTGCCCGGGTCCGCACCAAGCGGCGTGATGGAAACCTCTCGAAGCCGACCCTGCTTCACCAGCGCTAACCCGCGCGGCGACGACAGGGTGCGGCCGTTGACCTCGGTCCTCGTGCCCGCCCTGATCTGCTAGTGCTCGCCCGGCTCGACGCCGACGGACGCTTGAAACGAGAACCCGCCGGTGGTCATCTCCACGATCTGTCGCGCCGCTTCACCCGCGCCGCTCATGACACCGGTGACGATCAGGCGACCATCGACCACGCTGGCCTCGCCGTGGCCGACCGCGCCCGAGACGGTGGCGTTGTGATCAGCCAGCAGCGGCACCTGGCCCGAGGCGTCCAGACCCGTCAGGTCGATGGCCACATCGCCCCAGCCCGGCACCCGCATCACGCCGCCGGTGTAGGCGACGATGCTGATGCGCGGGTGCTTGGGCTCGCCACCCGCCTCGATGGCCACCTCGGGCGCGGCCAGGAGCAGATTGTCCGTTGCGATGGCTGTGGTCATGCCGCCACCGCCTGGCCCCTGGCCTGTTCGATCACGCGGTGCCACTCGGCCAGTTCCAGCTTGCTCATGGGCCGGTAGTGCACCATCGCGTAGATGCCCAGCCCCGGCACGCCCGGCGTGACGATCCGCACGAAGTAGGTCGGGTCGGGCGGCAGGTCCGGCGCGTTGCGGCAGGCCTCGCGGAAGGCGCGGATGTCCTGTGCCGGGTGCGTGTCCTCCAGCACGTGCTGCCAAGTGCGGGGCGTGAAGCTCTCGATCTCATCGAGATGCTTTGCCGCCTGGTCGATGTGCCGGCGCTCCCACAGGCGACGCCCGCCGTCGGTCTGCGGCACCGCTACCACGCCCTTGCTGGCCAGGTAGTCCAGCGTCGATGCGTTGGCCGTGAGCCCGCGCGTGACCAGTTCGCTGGCCGCTGCCGTGGTCCGCTTCGGATACTCATCCGGTCCGAACAGTTCCTCGTAATCGCTGCGATTCAACACATGCCTCATCGAAGTCCCTTTCAGGAACAGGGGTGAACGTCGCGGCCACCATGCCGCGATCTGGATTCGGTGGTGATTCGGCCAGCGCCGACATGGGCGGCCCTCTCCTTCACTATCTACCGCGTGCGCCGGCCATCTGTCCGCCTGAACTCGGCGGAATCAGGGGGGACCACCCTCTACATCTGCAGCAGCGGCCGATCTGTTGCGCGCTGGCCCAACTCTCGTTACTTACCCCGCGCAGGCCCGATCTGGCGGGGTCGCCACAGGGTTATTTGCCGCAGAGGGCGGTTTTTCGGATACCATCCCGCCGATCCGGCGGAAATTCCGCAGATTTGTTCCATTACTGGAACGCGGGCGGATCGGGCGAACCGCATCGTCCCTCCCTTAGTTACCTATGCCATCCGCAGCCGAACGTCCCGCTTTCCGGCAGAAAATCGGCGACCATGCGCCCTGCACCTGCGGTCATCGCATTCCAGTGAGACCGCCGAACTTCGGCAGGCCGCCCCTCCATTGTTGTCTTTTCGCAGGTGCGGCCGATTTTTTGCGTGGCACTTTCCACTTCCTGTTGCTTACCCGGCGCAGCGGCGAAGTGTCGGGATGATCTGCCTATCCACACGACAGGGATTCGATGTTGCCATCCCCCCCTGGAAACGCGACAATCTGCTGGCCATGACGAGAGGCAGGCATGCTGCTGACGATTACGAACAACACGCCGCAGGCGTCCGACGTGGGATTCCTGCTCCACAAGCATCCCGACAAGGTCCAGACGTTCGATCTGGCCTTCGGGAAGGCGCACGTCTTCTACCCCGAGGCGGGTGCTGAATGCTGTACGGCTTGTCTGCTGCTTGACATCGACCCCATCGGGCTTGTCCGGAACCGTCGAGGCCCGTCTGGCGAGGGACGCAGCCTCGACCAATACGTCAACGACCGTCCGTATGTGGCGTCCTCGTTCATGAGCGTCGCCATCGCCAAGGTGTTTGGCTCTGCCCTGTCTGGCAAGTGCCAGGATCGGCCAGAACTCGTGGATCGCCCGCTCTCGCTCGTGGCTCAGATCGAGGTTCTGCCGGCGCGCGGTGGGGGAGAAGGCATCATTAGACGCCTCTTTGAGCCATTGGGGTACGAGGTCGAGGTCATCGGCCATCTTCTTGATTCGCAATTCGATTGGGGCGACAGCCCGTACTACTCAGTCAGCCTTCGGGCCCAAAAGCCACTCCACGAGCTGCTGAACCACCTGTACGTTCTGATGCCCGTTCTGGATAACGACAAGCACTACTGGGTCGGTGATGACGAGGTAGAGAAACTGCTGACGCGTGGTGGTCACTGGTTGAAAGGGCACCCAGAGAGGGAACTCATTACCACCCGATACCTTCGATACCAGCGTTCCTTGACGCGCGATGCCTTGGCCAGACTCACTGCCGACGAGGAGCCTGATCCGGATGCCACCATCGAAACGCACGACCAGCAAGAGGAGGCAATCGAGCGTCCACTGAGCCTAAATGACCAGCGACACGCAAACGTGGTGGCCGCGTTGAAGGCAAATGGGGCGAAGCAAGTACTCGATCTCGGCTGTGCCCAAGGCAAGCTCCTGCGCAGACTGCTTGATGAGAAGCAATTCGAACTCGTTGTTGGGCTCGACGTTTCACTGCGAGCTCTGGAGCATGCAGAATCGAGGCTGCGTTTGGATCGTCTGCCCGATCGGCAACGCCAACGCGTACAGTTGCTCCATGGGTCGCTGATGTACCGCGACGAACGCTTGCATGATTTCGATGCCGCGTGCGTGGTCGAGGTAATCGAGCACCTTGACCCGCCTCGCCTCGCAGCCATGGAGCGATCTGTGTTTGAGTTCGCGCATCCGAAGACGGTTGTCGTCACGACGCCGAACGTCGAGTACAACGTCCGCTTCGAATCGCTGCCCGCGGGATCGCTTCGGCATAAGGACCATCGCTTCGAATGGACGCGCGACGAGTTCCGACAGTGGGCAAAGACTGTTGCTGAGCGATTCGGCTACACGGTTCGCTTTCTGCCGATCGGTGACGATGACCCCGAGGTCGGCAGCCCGACACAGATGGGGGTGTTTGAACGGTGAAGGTGTCGTTGCCTGAATTGTCGCTCGTTGTCCTTGTTGGAGCATCTGGTTCCGGCAAGTCAACGTTTGCTCGTAAACACTTCGGCACGTTTGAGGTCGTTTCATCGGACTTCTGCCGCGGCTTGGTCTCGAACGACGAAAACGATCAGACGGTTTCCAACGAAGCCTTTGAGCTACTGCATTCGATTCTGCACCACCGCTTGCGACTGGGCCGCTTGACCGTCGTTGACGCCACCAATGTTCGTCCAGAGGATCGCAAACATCTCGTGCGGATCGCGCGCGAACACCACGTTCTGCCTGTCACCATCGTGTTCGACATCCCTGAGAAGATTTGCCACGAACGAAACCAGACCCGGGACGACCGCAATTTTGGCTCACACGTGATTCGCAGCCAACGGGCTGCCATGAAGCGGAACCTTCGCGGCCTCAAACGCGAGGGTTTCCGGCATATCTACAAGTTGCGATCCATTGAGGAGGTCGATGGTGTCGAGGTCGAACGTCAGCCCTTGTGGAACAATAGACGCGCCGAGCATGGGCCGTTCGACATCATTGGCGACGTACACGGTTGCTGCACCGAACTGATCGAATTGCTGCGGCAACTCGGCTATCACGTTGAGCAGGTCGACCAGAGGCCGGATGGCCTTCCCTACCAAGTCGTTCCTCCTGATGGCCGAAGGGCTGTATTTCTCGGTGACCTCGTGGATCGTGGCCCTCGCGTGGTCGATACACTCAAGCTTGTCATGGGCATGTGCCGGGATGGCATCGCTCAGTGCGTTCCGGGTAACCACGACATCAAGCTTCTCAGGAAGCTGCAGGGCCGCAACGTGCAGATTACGCACGGCCTTGATCGGAGCTTGGCTGAACTCGAACACGAGTCGGACGAGTTTCGCCAGCAAGTAGTTGAATTTCTTGATGGCCTCGTCAGTCACTATGTCTATGACGATGGCAAGCTTGTCGTGGCCCATGCCGGGTTGAAGGAACACATGCAGGGCCGGGGCTCCGGCAAGGTGCGTGAGTTCTGTCTGTTTGGTGAGACCACTGGTGAAACCGATGAGTTCGGCCTCCCCGTCCGATACGACTGGGCTGCGGAATACAAGGGCACCGCGACAGTGGTTTACGGGCACACGCCCATTCCCGAGCCGGAATGGCTCAACCACACCATCAACATTGACACTGGATGCGTTTTCGGAGGCAAGTTGACGGCATTGCGCTATCCAGAGAAGGAACTGGTGGCGGTCGCCGCACACGAGACATACGCAGAGCCGGCCAGGCCGTTCCTCGCTACAGAGGATCAGGCCCCAATGCTGAGCGCCCAACACGTTGTAGACGATGTGCTGGACCTGTCGGATGTATTTGGCAAGTTGATCATCGGCACACGCCTGCAGCGGAACGTCACGATCCGCGAAGACAATGCAGCAGCCGCACTGGAAGTCATGAGCAGGTTTGCAGCCAACCCGAAGTGGTTGATCTACCTGCCGCCGACCATGTCTCCCTGTGAAACCAGTAAGCGCCCGGAGTATCTCGAGCATCCTGACGAAGCGTTTACCTATTACCGCAACCAGGGCGTTCCGCAGGTTGTATGCCAGCAGAAGCACATGGGGTCGCGGGCTGTAGTCGTTCTCTGCCGGGATGAGGGTGTGGCCCAAGAGCGATTCGGCGTGACGGACGAGGGCATCGGAATCGTTTACACGAGAACCGGTCGGCGCTTCTTCGACGACACGTTCATGGAGCAGGGGCTTCTCGCAGAAGTAAGGGCGGCCTGCGACAAGGCCGGTCTGTGGAGCGAACTGTCGACCGATTGGGTGTGCCTCGATTGTGAGTTGATGCCGTGGTCGGCCAAGGCGCAGGAACTGCTTCGGCAGCAGTATGCGGCAGTTGGTGCGGCGGGAAGTCAATCATCCCTCGCAGCTGTTGCGGCGCTCGAGCAGACCCAGGAGCGTTTGGGCCGCGACCTGCCGTTGCTTGCGAAGATGCAGGACCGCCAACAGGCAGTCAATCACTACATTCGCGCCTATCAGCAATATTGCTGGCCGGTGGAATCGCTGGTGGACATCAGACTCGCACCGTTCCATGTCTTGGCTACAGAGGGCATAGTCCACGTCGATAAGAACCATCTCTGGCACATGGATTGGAGCCGTCGCCTGGGCAGTGTAGGCGATGCGATCGTGATAACCACGGCGAATGTGGTGGTCGACCTGACTGACGAAGATAGTATGGCCGAGGGCGTTAACTGGTGGACGTCGCTGACCAATGACGGTGGGGAAGGCATGGTAGTCAAGCCGATCGATTTCATCGTTCGTGGTAAACGGGGACTCGCTCAACCGGCCGTGAAATGCCGTGGCCGCGAGTACCTGCGGATCATCTATGGGCCAGAATACACCGCCCCAGAGCATCTGGATCGACTCCGGTCACGTGGGCTTGGTCGGAAACGTGGCCTCGCGCTTCGTGAGTTCGCGCTTGGATTGGAGGCGATGGAACGATTCGTCCGGCGCGAGCCACTTCGCCGCGTACACGAGTGCGTCTTTGGCGTATTGGCCCTCGAAAGCGAACCGGTTGATCCTCGGCTGTGATCATTCCACATCCGAGCCAACGATGCGCGCAAGGTACGGCACTGGCCAGCGCATGAAGACGATCACGAAAGGCTGGACCATCGCGGCAGGTTCTAGCTCTTGCCAGTCACCCCGACTTTTCTAGACGAGAAAGCCTTCCGCCAGAAACGGAAGGCTTTCTTCTTGCGCATGCGTGATTTACAATCGCCGACAGAATCGCTCGATTCGAACTCGTCGGGGAGGCGACTGGATTGGCAAACGAAACGCCACATAGATGGAGCCCGTTGTCCCTCGAACAGGTTGCGGACCTGTTCCGGGGGTTTCATGGCCACTGGTGGCTCGCGGGTGGTTATGCGATCGAGGCGTTCGTTGGTCGGCACATTCGCGAACACGGGGATATCGACATCTTGGTCCGTCGGGACGAACAACTTCTGGTTCAAGAGCATCTGCGCGACTGGGACATTCACTACGGAGCACGCCCGGGGCTGGCCCCATGGCGACAGGGGCAATTTCTCGATGAGCGGTATCACGACATTTGGTGCCGTCGAACCCCTGGGGATCCGTGGTCTGTCCAACTCATGCTCCTGGACACCTCAGAAGGGAAATGGATCTATAGACGCGACCCCGAAATCTGTGGAAACATTTCACAACTGGGATATCGGTCATCCGATGGCATTCCCTGTCTTTCGCCGCACATTCAGCTTCTCTACAAGGCGAAGTCTGAGACCATCCCAAAGGACCAGACGGACTTTGAAGCGGCAACCCCGCTGATGAGTCAGTCAGCGCAGGCGTGGCTCCTGACGTCCTTACGACGGCGGTTCCCGGAGGATCATCCATGGGTAGCAGCCCTGCGCAAGTTGCTCGAATCAGGACCTTTCCATCACGAAGTAGCCAAATGAACGAAGCTGGGAATGCAGATACGCAGCGTGAAGACGCCGAAGTCCTGTGGCAGCAACTTGAGTACTATCGCGCTCGGGCTGGCGAATACGACCAGTGGTGGACGCGGCAAGGGCGCTATGATCGCGGCCCCGAAAGGAACGCTCAATGGTTCGCTGAGGGAAAAGAAGTCGCAGATGAGTTGGCCGAGTGCCGTCCGAAAGGCCGCATCTTGGAATTGGCATGCGGCACCGGCATCTGGACAAGCAGGTTGCTGCCGTTTGCGTCCAGCCTCACTGCCCTGGACGGCTCGGAGGAGGTACTGGCGATTAGCCAATCGCGGCACTCGGGTGCTGGCGTCCGGTACGTGCAGGCGGACCTGTTCGATTGGCGTCCGGATCAGCAGTACGACTTCGTATTCTTCGGCTTCTGGCTTTCGCACGTGCCTCCGCAAAGGTTCGATCAGTTCTGGAGCCTTGTCATGTCGTGTCTTGCTCCGGGCGGCCGGGTGTTCTTCGTTGACTCCCGTCACGAACCGACTTCCACTGCAAGCGATCACCGCATGCCCACCCGCGAAGGAACGGTTGCCCGTCGCCGGCTGAACGATGGCCGCGAGTTTGACATCGTTAAGGTGTTCTATGAGCCGGGAGAACTGACCGACCGACTTAAGTCTCTTGGCTGGAATTTTGGCATCAGGGCCACGGATCGCTACTTCATCTACGGCGTGGGCACGAGAGATGCCGGATAGTCTGAACCTGCTCACGAGCCGATCTGGATGACGCAATGAAAGAAACACAATAAGGCCGGATCGCCTCCTTCGGTTCGAAGTTCGGCCAGTCGCCCCGACTTTGTTTGCCATTTAGCCCTGTGGCGAAAGCTGGAGGGTTTTTTATTTGGCATCGCGTGGGGAACGGCCGATTCACCAAACCCAACTGCCGCAACGTCCACGGCATCGCCCGAGGCAGCGCGCAGGCGTGCGCGCCGCTAAGTAAAGAAGAATTGACTAGCGCCGAGCACTAGATAAGATGTGTTGTCTAGTGCGACCCTCTGGTCAAAGGTGCTTACCCAGCCATGCCCCGAGCCACCGGCACATACCGCGTCACCTCCGTCGGCGGCGAGCAGGTCAAGGCCTTTGTGCCGCACCCGTTGCCGCCCGCAAAACCCGCATTGGCACTCGATGACGGTATGCGGGATCTGTTGTCATCCGCGACCGCTTCGATCGCCCGCTTGTCAGTGGTCGGTGCGATGGTCCCCAGTGCTGATTGGTTCATCTATAGTTTCGTCCGCAAGGAAGCAGTCGTGTCGTCGCAGATCGAGGGCACGCAGGCGACTCTGGAGGACGTGCTCAACTACGAGGCCACCGATCAGACCCAGCGCCCCGACGATGTGCAGGAGGTCTGCAACTACGTCGACGCGCTGACTTACTGCCGACGTGAGATCACCCGGCCGAAGGGTCTGCCGCTCAGTTCGCGGATGCTCTGTCAGGCCCACAAGCGTCTGATGAAAGGCGTGCGTGGTCAGAAAAAGCAACCGGGCGCGCTCCGCCGTTCGCAAAACTGGATCGGTGGGACGCGCCCCGGCAATGCCGTGTTCGTGCCGCCACCCCCGCAAGCCGTGCCCGACCTGATGGCTGCGCTCGATCGCTGGCTGCACAGCGATGACCCGCTACCCCCGCTGATCAAAGCCGGCCTCGCTCATGTCCAGTTCGAGACGATCCACCCGTTTCTCGATGGCAACGGTCGTATGGGTCGCCTGCTGGTGACCTTGTTGGTCGAGCACTGGGGGCTGCTCGATGCGCCGATCCTCTATCTGAGTCTGCCGCTCAAACGGCACCGATCACTGTACTACGAGAAACTCGCAGCCGTGCGCGACGCTGGCGATTGGGAGGGCTGGACGCGGTTCTTCCTCGAATGCGTGCGTGAAGCGGCGGATGATGGCGTCGCGGTGGCGCAGGCGTTGTTCGCTCGGATCAATCACGACCGTGAGGCGCTCGCGCAGCACGACGCGGCGACGGTCTCGGCGATTCGGCTGTTCGACCAACTGCCCCGGCATCCGATCGTGACGCTCCAGCGCGCGATCAAGCTGTTGCAGACGAGCAAGCCCACTGCCCTCAAAGCCATCGCCGCTCTGGTCGATGCGGGGGTGCTCCGTGAAACCACCGGCAAGCAACGCGACCGGGTCTACGCCTACCACCACTACCTTGAGGTGCTGACCAAGGATACCGAACCAGCAAATCCAGATTCATGACCCCGAAAATGCTCGCTCATGACCCAGGATTTGCAAGGTCATCGAGCAATCGCCGCCAGAAGGTTTCGATACCATAACAATCACCCAGATTCATTTCTGCCTGGCGACGCAAACCACATGAATGCTGGGATATATGTCGTGGGAACCCCGGCGCAGCCGGTTTTACACCGCGGCGGATTGTTTCTTTAGCCAAGACAAATAATGCGCTTGGAGGTTCAAATCCGGTTTCATGCTCACGTGTTTTACACCACGCCATCAGCGATATGCTTGACTCGGCAATCACAATTTTTGATAAATCTTGTTATCACCTAAAGGAGCGCGAGATGAACGTGTCGCTGGCCCGTATCGAATTACCTTGTGTTCTACAGGCCATGCCCCGATGGCATTGAACTGCCTTGCGTGCTCCACGTGCACGCGATCTTGAGGCTTAGTTTGAACAGCCGTCCGATGATTAGGTCACGTCTTCGAACCAGCCATTCTCGATCTGACCGGTGAAACCGGGGTTCGGGATGGGCGCATGGCGTGTTACGATTGATTCATGGCGCGCGGCAAGGGGCGGTTTGTCGTCATTGATGTGCATGACTGGGCGTTGACGCCCGGCCTCGATCACCACGCGCTGGTGTTTGCGCCGTCGGGCCGGACGATCGCCCGGCAGCTCTGGCTCACGGCCCTGTGCGCGGTGATCGTCGGCGTCATCCTCTTCACGTTCGGCCTGCCGCCGGGCTCGCGGGCGATCGGCACGCAGCGCGACCGCGTCGCCCGCCTCGAACAGCAACACGAACAGCAACGCAAGCACGCGACGCGCGTGAGGCAGTCCACGGTCGGCTCGGCCTCCGAGGTCACCCGGCAGATGGCCGACCACGCCGAGCAGCAGGTCGCGCGCCTCGAAGCCGATCTCGACCGCGAACGGGCGAAACTCGACGGCATGTCGGCCACGCTCGGGGCGCTCGGCGACACGCTGTATTGGGGTGCGATCGGTCTTCTGATCGTGGTCGGTCTCGGGCTGCCGCTGAGCGGACGGTTCGAGCGCATCACGTTGTTGGCCGGCGACGGCGAGCTGCGCCTCCGCACCCGGCTGAGCCTCGTCCGGAGCCGCACGCTCGCGGCCGACGGCTACGCGGCGCTGGCGATCCAGGCGCAGCGGCTGATCACCACGCACCGCAAGCACGCGACGGCCGATGACCACGGCTGGCTGTGGCGCGTGCTGCTGCTGGCCGACCCGGACGACCCCCACGCCCCGCCGAGCCTGGAGCTGCGCTGCGACCGTGAAGACATGCTCCCGCCGCGGATCGAGCGGATGACGCAGCGGACGCGGCAGGTGGTCGCGTTCTGCCAGCATGCGACGGGGCTGGCCCCGCAGCCGCCGATCACCACGGATGTGAAGGGGGTCGATTGGGGCGCGCTGAGCCGCACCTACCGCATGAAATCGCAGCGCCACGGCCCGGCGGGCGCGAAGCCGTATCGGTCGTTGGGGGATTGAGGGGCAATGCGTGGGTGTCTCGGCGGCAGCAATGTGGCCGTGATCGACTCGGCCGCGGATGTACTTGCGAACTCAGAGGGCAAGCGCCGAGCGTATGCACTCGCTCGCCTCCAGCTTTGTCATGCTTCATGTCGGCGACGCAAAAGCTGCGGCCTCGGCGGGCGGGCGGAGTCTTTGCCGATGCGATGCGATGCGAATTGAACGCAGCCCGCTCTGGCTAAACGATCTCCAACGCATCACGGTCACCGAGTGCTGGGAATTTGGCGGTGGGGAGGGTTTGATACCAGTAGGCGACCGAGGCGATGTCATCCCGCAGCGGCAGGTAGCGGCCGCCGCTGCGCCAGCCCAGGGCCTGGATGGTGACGGCCAGCCGATCCTCGAAGCGGACGGGGTCGGGCAGGTGCCAGCGGTACATGCTGAAGCGCATCTGCGATTGGTACACGCCATCGGGGCGCACGATGTGGGGCACCCCGGCGTAAGCGGTGGTGAATTCCTGGTACTGCCGGGTGGCCTTGTTCTCGAAGTTGTACGAGCCGCAGAAATAGTCCTCGGTCCCCGTGCCGCAGATGGTGGGGAAGCAGTCGCCGCCGTGCTCGGCCACGGCGTCTTCGACGCGGCGGTCGGCGGGGATGTCGTCGTCGAGGTAGAACTTGATCTCGCCCTCGCCCCACCAGCCGTTGTTGTTCAGGCCCCACGCGAGGTAGGTGCCCGCGTAGTGCCCTCGGCCGACGATGCCCTCGGCGATGGTATAGACCCGCCGGTAGGGCAGCGGGTTGACGCGGCGGAACTGGGCGTGGAAATACGCGGCATCTTCGGGCACCTCGCCCAGCTCGTAGTTGACCTGATAGAACAGCCGCAGGTTCTTATCCGGGTGGCGGTTCTCGATGGTCATCCGGCAGTGCTTGCGGAAGGGCATCGGCCAGTAGCAGTTAAAAGCGTTGCCGGGGTTCACGCACACCGCCAGCGAGTTGAGCGGGGCAAACACGTCATAGCTGGTGAAGGCGGAGGCGAAGAAGTCACCCAACGGGCACTCGACGCTGGGCTGGTCCTGGCCGTCCCAATAGATACGGAGGATCGCATCGCGGCAGGGCAGCCCGGCGGGGGTCATCCACATGCTCTTGATGGTGCCGGGGCCGGCGACATCCGCCATGGTGAACGTCTGGCCGGGCTTGATGTCCACGCACGGCCGGACCTTCCATCCCACGCCCAGCTCGCGCGAGCAGGCGTGTTCGGCGTCCACCTGCCGCCCGCCTTGGCCGGGCTCACCGGTGGGGTTCTCCGCGGACAGCGAGCGCGACTTGGCGGGCACCAGGCGGGCGAAGGAGTCGGACCAGGCGGCGTGGGGTGGCAAATGAATGCTCCGTCGAGTGCGTGTGGCGTGTGAGGAGTGACGACGCGGACGCGAGGCGACGATCAGGCCGAGGCCGAGCTGAGCGTGGCCGCACGGGGTGAGCTTATCCGGCCGTCGCCGCGCGAGCAACAGTTGCGAATGGGCGCGAGCCCACGGTATGGTAACGCCCACCCGTGGACCTCGTTTCGCGCGAGGTGAGCACCGTGCCTGGAATTCCGCGTTGAATCGTTCCGCCGAACCCAACCCGCCCCGCATCTGGCTCGGCTCCGATACGCCCGGCCCGCAGACCCGCGCCTTGCGCCGATCGTTCGAGGTCGTCGGCCAACCGACCAAAGCGACGCTGCGCCTCTTCGCCGAGGCACGCTATCTGCTGTGGGTCAACGGCTCGTTCGTCGAGGCCGGGCCCGCGGCCCACCACCCGATGCGCGCCCCGTTCGATACGCACGACATCACCACACACTTGCGACCGGGCGCCAACGCCCTCGCAGTGCTGGTGTACGCGGGCGACCGCGGCACGCACCAGCACATCCCCTCCGGCGAGCCGGGCCTGTGCGCGAAGCTGGCCTGGCGCGATGAGCGCGGGGATCAGCGCATCGTGACCGACGCGGAGTGGCGCGTCACGGCCAAGACCGGCTGGGTCTTCGGCACACCCAAGCGGGGCTGGGCGCTGGAGCCGATCGAACAGTTCGACGCTAGCCTCGAGCCGCGCGGCTGGCGCGAGCCGGGGTTCGACGATGCGGGCTGGGCGTCGGCCGAGGTCTTCGCGTTGGGCGACAACGTGCCCGATGGCGTCGAGGCGGTGCCGCGCCCGACGCCGAGGCTGCGGCACCAATGGGTCTTACCCCGCGCGGTCATGGGCGTGTATGCCGTGGCCGGCAAGGTCGAGCCGATCGACGCGGACGCCGGGACCAGTGATCTGGCCGAGCAGGTGCTGGGGCTGGCGCGCGAAGCACCGCCCGATGCGCTGCGATTGACAGAAGATGACACGCCCGGTGCGCTGAGCGTGGCCGGCCTCACCGCCGAGCGCGGCGCGATCGTCGAGCTTGACCTGGGCGCGTTCCACGTCGGACAACTGGTGCTGGAGGCTAAGTGCCCGGGCCCGGGGGTGATCGACCTGGCGTGGAGCGAAGCGCTGGGCGCGGGCGGGTGCGTGGAGTGCCTGCGTAAGGGCACGTCGTACGTGGACCGCCTGCACGCGATCAGCGGCGAGCTTGCGTGGCGGCCGATCGGTTTCTCGGGCATGCGCTACGTCGCGCTGGTGCTGCGCGGGTTTGAGGGCACGGTCAACATCAAGCGCCTGGCGCTAGACGCCACCGAGCCGGACCTGTCGTGGTCGGCCGCGTTTGATTGCGATGATGAAGTGCTCAACGGGGTCTGGCGGCTGTGTGAGCGGACGATCCGCGTCGGCACGCAGGACGCGCTGATGGACTGCCCCACGCGCGAGCAGGCCACCTACATCGGCGACGGCCAACCCGTCGCCCAGTGGATCGCCCGGCTCACCGGCGACACCCGCTATTGGCGCGACCTGGTCCTCGAACAGTTCCGCCGGCCCGCCGCCAACGGCCTGATCCGCAGCACGCCCTACTCCTGCTTCGACTCCACCCTCATCGACTACAACCTCATCGCCATCCTCGGCACCCGTGACTACCTGCGCTGGACCGGCGACCGCGACACCGTCGCGCAGGTGCTCCCCGCCGCCCGCCGCGTCATCCGCTGGTTCGACGAGCACCGCGACAAGCAGGGCATGCTCGCCTGGCACTGGCAAAGCGATCGGGGCGAACGCCCGGCCGAGCACCGCTTCGACCCCGACGGACCTTGCCTTGAGCACCGCAACCTGTTCATCGATCACCCCGGCCTCGGCTGGCACAACCCCGATGACGCCGGGATCGACCGTCGGGGCACCAATGCCGCGATCCACGCCTTGCTCGTCCGCGCCCGATATGCGCTGGCGGATTTAGAGGACGCGGTGGGCGACCGCCTCGGGGCTCAATCGCAGCGAGCCTTGGCGGAAGCCTTGTCGCAGCGCGCGGCGGCGATGTTCCTCGATGCGCAGCGCGGCGTGTTTGTCGATGGCGTGGTGGCGGGCAAGCCGGTGCAACAGGTCAGCGAGCAGACCAACACCTGGGCCGCGCTGGCCGGGTGGTTCGACGTGGCGGGCCGGGACGCGGGCGCGGCGCTTCGCGGATTGATCGGCACCGACGACCCGGCCCTCGCGCGCAGCGGCTACTACTTCTGGCTGTATCAGTTGGAAGCGTTGGCGGCAGCGGGCCGGATGCCCGAGGCCCTGGCGGCGGTGCGCGCGCAGTGGGGGCCTTTGCTGGAGGCCGGGGCGACGACGGTGCCCGAGACGCAGGCGAGGGACCACCTGGATTCGATGTGCCACCCCTGGTCGTGCGTTCCCGCCTCATTCCTGCTGACCGAGGTGCTGGGTCTGGGCGGATTGGAAACGAGCGGCGGGGCCGGGGCCGGTCGGCGGATGATGCGGCCGCGGATCGATCTGCTGTCCGAGGCGTCGGGCGCGATGTTCATCCGTGAAGGCCGCTGCCGCATCGCGTGGCGGCGCGAGGGCGGGCGGGTGGTGGCCGAGGGCGAGTTGCCCCCCGGCGTGGAGGCCGGGCTCGCGTGGCCCGACGGCGCGAGCACGCCGCCGCTGGCCGGGGCGTGGCGCGTGTCGCGCTGAGCCGCGACCGAAAATAATTGGCCGGATCACGGGACCGGGTTATACTGCAAAGAGCAATTGTTGCTTCACGGGTCGGCGCTAAGGCGCGACCTGCCCGCTTGTTTTGCAAGGCTGTCGCATGCCAAGACCGCTCCTGGGTAGTGAATTGTTCATCAATCGCGGCGATACGCCTGAGCAGGCGCGGCGGTGGGTGCGCATAATGGCCGAGGCCCGGCTGCGGCTGATCCGGCTGTTCGCGCTGTGGGACCTGATCCAGCCCGAGCCCGAGCGCTGGGACTTCGCCTGTTTCGATGCGGTGTTCGATGAGGCCCAGCGTCTGGGCCTGGGCGTGGTGCCCACCGCCTTCGGGGCCTGCCCGCCGGGCTGGATGCGCCTGACCATCGCCAGCCAGGAGGTGGCCGACCTCGACGACCCACGCGTCCGCGCCGGGGGCGAGGCCTACCTCCGCAAGCTCGTCACGCGATACCGCGAGCACCCGGCATTGCACTCGTGGATCGTCTGGAACGAGGCCAGCATGATCGTGCGCCCGACCGATGCGGCGACCGATCGCTATCGCCAATTCCTCGCGCGGCAGTACGGCTCGGTCGCCGGGCTCAACGACCGGTACTACGCCCAGCACGAAGCATTCGAACAGGTGCAGGCCCCGGCCATGGAGCGCGACGACCACGTGCCCATCCCCGCCCACCTGCCGCGCATCGACTGGTGGCGGTTCTGTGTCGAGGAGGTCACGGCCGCGGTGTCGCGGTTCGCCGGGATCATCCGCGCGCTGGACCCGGCGCACCCGGTCCACCTCAACCCCCACCGCCTGGGCCAGTGCATGTTCCACGAGGGCCAGTCCGTCTGGCAGATCGCCAAAGCGGTGGATTTTGTCGGCTGTTCGGCGCATCCGGTGTGGCACTCGACGCGCTTCGGGCCGCAGCGGACGCTGGCGTCGATCGGGCTGTTCTGCGCGATGTGCCGGGGCGCGAGCCGGGCGGCGGACCGAAGGTTCTGGGTCTCGGAGCTTCAGGGCGGACCCGCGGCGTTCAGCGGGTTTGAGCCGGGCTGCCCCTCGCCGCAGCAGTTGCGCTACTGGGTGTGGGAGGGCGTGAGCCGGGGGGCCGAGGCGGTGGTGTTCTGGACGCTCAACGGCCGACGCGAAGGCGGCGAGGTGGGCGAGTGGATGCTGCTGGACCAGCGCGGCCGCCCCTCCGCCCGGCTCGACGCGGTCACCCAGACCGCCCGCGAACTCGAGGCCCACGCCGAACTCCTGGCCCAGACCACCCCGCCCGAGGCGCGCACGGCCGTGCTCTGCTCCGAGTCATCCTGGATGCACGGCTACGCCTTCGGCCACGGGCAAGACCCCGCCGACCCGCGCAACCGCCACCGCAACGCCGACGCCGCCTGCGGCGCGTTCTTCCTGCTCGACGACCTGCACATCGAGGCCGACTTTATCGATGAGGATCGGCTCAGCGACCGCGCCGCGCTTTCGCGCTACCGGGTGCTGGTGCTGCCGGACTGCTGGTCGCTGTCGGATCAGACGATCGATCGGTTGCTGCGCTTTGTCGGCCGCGGCGGCACGGTGATCGCGGACGGCCTGGTGGGTTACCTGGACCCGTGGACCCGCCTGCCGGAGGCGCGACGCGAGGCGTTGGAACTGCTCTTCGGCAGCGCGCTGGTGGATTACCTGCCGACATCGGGCGAGGTGGAATTACCCACGGACCCGCCGCTGCCGGGCCTGCTTAACCGCATCGAACTCGCGCCCGCCGGGGCGCGAGGCGAAGCGGTCTGGCCCAGCGGGCACGCCGCGGTGACCCGGCAGCCGCACGCCCGGGGCGGCGAGGCGATCCGCATCGGCACCCACCTGTTCCAGGCCTACCTCCAACTGCCCGGTGCCCGCGCCCGCGCGTGGCTCGCGCAGATGCTGCCGGCCGAGGCGTGGCCGGCCGTCCACGCGGCCGCGGACACGCCGGCGGCGGTGCGCGTGCGGATGCTCGCCCACCTGGCGGGCGGGGTGCTGGTCGCGCTCAACCGCGGCCCCGATGCCGTGGCGGTGACGGTTCATCTGCCCGAAGAAGCTAGCCTCGACCCGGCCGGGGATGCCGAGCCGGTGCAGGCGAGCGGCGGGACGACGAGTCTGCGCCTGCCCGGCGACGCGGCGCGGCTGTATCGCCTCAAGCTGCCCGGGCCGGTCGTGCCCCCTGTCCGGGTCACCGCGGCGGGGCGTACGCCCGCGGCCCGAGCCGTGGCGACGGCCAACCGGCGCGGCTAATCATCCCGCCGATTCGGGGCCACGCCGTTGCCAGGCGGCGGGAGGATGGTATGCTTGTCGGCAAGTGTTGCGTCAATGTTGCCCCCGCCGCGACCGACCGCCCGCGGCCCGCCGTGCCCCGCGGTGCGAATCGGGCTTGCGCCGGCCCCCGACTCCTTTGCCCCACGCTTCTCATGGCTAAGACCCACGCGAAAAAATCCAAGACCGTCAACTCGATCTACGACCTGGCCGAGCAGACCGGGCTGGCGGCCAGCACCATCAGCCGCGTGCTCAACCAGCGCGGGCGCATCAGCATGCAGACCCGGCAGCGGGTGCTGGCCGCGGCACGCGAGGCGGGCTTCAAGCCGCGCATGTCCGCCCGGCAGACCGCGGTGGCCGTCGTGCTCGACCGCATGCGCTACGCGACCTACGGCGGGTTCACCTCCACCATGCTCAACCACCTCATCGACCAGCTCGCCGAGCAGGACCTGGCGGTGGAGGTGTACACCGAGCAGAACGTGCCCCGGCTGGGCAGCCGGTTCATCGATGGGGTGATTGCGATGAGCTGGGACCGCATTACCATCGATCAGCTCCGCCAGCTAAAGGACGTGCCGATCGTGGTGATCAACCGCATGGACCTGCCGGACCTCTCGGCGGTGGCCAGCGATCACTACCAGGGCGGGCGGCTGGTGGGGGAATACTTCCTCAAGCACGGCCATCGGCGCGTGGCGTTCCTGGCCGAGGAACGCGACTGGGGCGCCCAGCAGCGCATGAATGGGATGAGTGATGCGCTCAAGGCCGGCGGCGCGGTGCTCGAGCCGGAGTGCGTGGTGTTCACCAGCCACGAGCCGTTGTACGGCGGCCTGCGTCGGCTGCTGGTGCAAAAGCCCACCGCGCTGTTCCTGGCCGGCGAGGACCTGGCGCTGGAGGGCACTTTTATCCTCACGGACATGCTGGGGGTGAAGGTGCCGCAGGATTTGTCATTGATCGGGCTGGAAAACATGAAGGTCTCGCACTTCACCCGCCCGCCGCTGACGACGCTGAGCCAGCCGCTGGATCAGATCGCCCGCGACGCGATGCGGCTGGTGGTGGAGCAGATCGCCGCCGGCCACCCCACCCCGCAGCAAATGCTGCTCGACAACACGATGGTCGAACGCGAGTCGGTCGCGTCGGTTTAACGGCGGGGGTCGGTGCGGGGGCAGGGTGAAGACATTGACCCGGCGGCCAGCCTTGAGGGTATTGGGGCCATGCGCGTAAATGGCTTCACCCCGGCTGCGGGGGTAACGCAAGGCGTCGCCCGTCCGCGCCGTCTCAGGATCTAATCACCCCTTAATATGGTTGTGGAGCATACATTCTTGTCCGGCAACGCGCCGCAGGGACATCACCGTCCAGTCGGCCTTCGTCGTTGAACCGGCACGCACGCCGCACTTGCTGATCGAGGCAACCAAGCGGCAAGACCAATACGTCACGGGTTTGCAGAATTTCCCGACAAAGGTCTTGACAAGCCGCGATACCCGCGGCATACTGAGCAACAGTTGCGTTAAGTTTTCTCTGGTGAGTCTCTCGTCTCGACGATAAGGTTCCGCCCATGTCAAAAGACTCCATCAACAGTGACCGGCACCCAACCGCGGGTTGCGTTGGGCCGTGCCACGCCACAGGCCGCGGAAAAGCCCCCGGCACGCCTCGCCGGAGGGGATTCACCCTCATCGAACTTCTCGTGGTCATCTCGATCATCGGCTTGCTCATCGCGCTGCTGCTGCCCGCCCTGTCCGCCGCCCGCGAGACCGCCCGCGCCACGCTGTGCCTGAGCAATCTCAAGCAGCGCGGCGTCGCGCTTTACTTCTATCTCTCCGATCATCAGGACCGCATGCCGTTCCTCGCCGAAGAGACGTTCCCCACGCTGGACGCGTCCAGCGGCAAGAGCGAGCAGGGCCTGCGTTCGCAGACCTACGAGTGGCTCATGGCCGAGTACATGGGCGGCGAGCGCCCCCCCGCCACCGTGCTCGACAACGTGGACATCGACGGCTTCACCTGCCCGGGCGCTCCCCTGGCCGGCAAACGCGGCTACGGCCGATACGTCGGCTCCAACGGCGGGCCGGACTGGACCTCCCGCAACGGCTACAACGGCGCGCTCCGCGACCACTACATCAACGAAGAGTCCACCGCCGGCAACCCCTTCGCGGGCTCGCACCCGATCGCCCGGATGCGCATCGACTACTTCGAGAAGCCCAGCGCCACCCCCTTCAATTACTGCAGCCAGTTCGGATTCCCGCAGGCGTACACCGACAACCCCAACGCCGCCTGGCCCCTGATCTCCAACAACGACGCCAAGCCGCACGTCTCGTGGCACTACCGCGACGGCAACCGCGGCCGCCCCACCAACTTCCTCGACGGCCACGCCACGACCCTCACCGACGAACGCTACACCGACGGCATCGAGGCCGGCACCGACCCCTACTTCCATCTGCGCTACGGCCCCTACACCAGCAGTTGGATCATGGCCAACGGCCACGGCTCACCGCCGCATAAACCTTACGACTACTGGATTGATGAGTACTGATTCGGCACTCGTTTCGTTTTTCGTTCGCGTTCGGCCAGTGTCGGCCAGACGTGGTGTTGACTCGACCAAGCCCCTTCTTTAGGAGATTTCATGATGTTCAACCTCGCCCGCACTTTTGTGACCGCTTCTTCCCTGGCCGTCGCCGGCTTCGTCATGGCCCCCGCCGAGGCCGACGTCATCACCCCGATCGCCACCGGCGGTGCCGTCGGCAGCAGTTTCATCAATCTCGCCAACGCCTTCGATAGCCAGCCCGCGAGCCCACCGACCGTTGGCGACACAAGTGACCCCGGCGGCGGCGGAACACAGCTCTTCAACGGCCGTACCGGCTACATGGACTTCGGTCCCAACTACGCCGACATCACCATCGAGGCAACGTTCGAATTGCTCAAGCAATACGGCAGCGCCCCCACCTATACACCCCTGTATTACTGGAGCACCGATACCGAACTCGGGGTTGACGACATCGCCGCACCCAACTTCGGCTTCAACTCACCCCACAGTGCCGACGGCGACCAGCAATGGATCGCCCGCTATGCCGGCCCGGCCGTTACGCCTTCGGCCCGCTACCTCATCATCGATATCCCCGACACTGGCACTGAGGGAAACCGTTCGCTTGAGTGGGTCTTCGTCGGCGAGGTCGTCCCCGAGCCCGCATCGCTCGCGCTGTTGGGGCTTGGGGGCCTGCTGATGCTCGGCCGGTCGCGCAAGGCGTGATATCCGATACTCGCGCACCCACGCAGCGAAGTTGTCGCCGCGTGCGGCCGTGGGAACCACGATGTCGGGCCGAACCTATCAACCGGCCCGGCATCTTTTTTTTAACCGTGAATCTGCGCCAAACTAAAAATGAACACCGGCGGAGGCCTGCGAACATGATCAAATCTGACCTCTACAAAATAGCGATGGCGTCGGCGTGCCTGGCAACCTGTGCGTGGGCCCAGGCCGAGCCGCTCGTCCCCGCCGACAGCGCGATGGCCACCTCCGGCAGCGACACGTATCAACGGCTGCTCGCCCCGCTCACCTCGCCCGCGGGCGTCCGTCCCGGTGCCTGGCGGATTGACGGTGTTTCGGCCACGGCGGTGTCGGACCCCGCCCCGAAGCTCGGCGCGACCGCCGTGCGATTCTCGGGGCAATCTCAAGGCGGCGGTGCCAAGGGCGATGTACCCGTCGCCAAAGGCCCCGAGGCCCGCGTCCGGCACCTGGGCGTGTGGGCGTACACCGCCGCCGACAGTAACGTCGATCGCGTCGGCGTGCAGGTCGTCGATGCCGAGGGCGAGTTGCTGTTGGTCACACAGCCCGCCGACCGCGACGGCTGGCAGTGGGTCGAATTCGACCTGGACTCGGCCGCATTCACACCGGCCTACGACCAGCCCGAGCGCAACGGCTTGGTCGATCAGCCGCTCAAACAAGTCAACGTGGTCTGGTTCACCGAGTCCGCCGGCCCGACATCGCTCACCGTCAACGCGCTGATCGCGACGACCGACCAGCCCCCGGCCCAGGTCGCGCGGCTCACCGCGCCCGAGCCGGCCGCGCCCGGCGAGCGTGCCGAGGCCGTGCTCGTGCTGCACAACCCCGCGGCCACGCCGACCCAATACACCGTCGAGCACCGCTGGCAGCAGGACGGCGAGCTCACGCCGATCGACCTGCCCGACCCGGTGCTCGGCACCGACCACGCCGCCGGGGCCGAGAGCTGGACCGAGCACGACGGCGAGGAGGTCGGCCGCGGCACGCTGACCGACACGCAGATGGGCACGTCCTACAAGCTGCCGTGGCGCGGCGGCTACACCGAGCTCACCCAATACGTCGATCTCGGCCAGGTGCGGCCGATCACGACGCTCGGCTACGAGTCGGGCGATCAGAACTGGTCATGGAAGCTGGATATCGCCAGCTCCACCGACGGCAAGACCTGGCAGCCGGTGCCGGGCTTGACCGGCCTCGATGTGCATCAGATGTGGGGCAGCGGGCGGTGGTCGCTGGACACGCCGGTCGAGGCGCGGCACCTGCGCCTGCGCTACCACAAGGACGGCGAGCCGGTCAAAACAATCGCGGCGCTGTCGCGGCTAAGCGTGTACGACGGCGTGGCGGATGAACAGTGGCGGCTGCCGGACGTGGGCCCGTCGGTGGGCGGGGGCACGGTCCAGGCGACGGTGCCGCCCCGCGGGTTGGCGGTGGTGCGGATGTCGCCGGAGTCAGCGTTGCCGACCGGGGCGTATCTGTGCGCGGTCCGGGTGGACGGCGGCGAGACGACGGCCGTACTGGCCGAGCGCGTCTATGTCATGCCCGAGCCGATGACGGCCGATCAGCAGCGCAGGGCGCGCATCGGCCTCAACTCATCGACCCTGTCCTACGCCCCGACGCACCGCAAGCTGGGCATCGGCTGGGTGCGCTTCGAGAACATGAAGTGGCAGATGGCCTCGCCCGAGCCCGGCGTGTTCAAGTTCGACGGCGTCGGCCCCTGGTACGTCATGCACGACCAATACTTCCAGACGATGCGCGACCACAACATCCAGACCCTGCCTTACCTCTTCGAGGTCCCCAGGTGGCAATCCACCGCGCCACAAGAAAACGCCAAGCGGTTCTCCCACTACCCGCCCAAGGATTTTGAGGCTTACGGCGAGTTCGTCTTCCAGGTCGTTGCGCGTTACGGAAGCAAGTCGCACCCCGCCGACGTGCTCAAGAGCACCGACAAGAAGTCGGGCATGGGTTTATTGACGACGTACGAGCTATGGAACGAGCCGAACCTCAACGACCCGTCGTGGGGCCACTGGATCGGCACGCTGCCGCAGTACTACGAGATGTTCCGCGTCGGCGCCGAAGCGGCCAAGCGCGCCGACCCGGAGGCGCGTGTCGCCAACGCCGGCTTCGCGGGCATCGGGCTGGACCTGGTCGATCAGCTGCGCAGCTACACCTACGACGACGGCAAGTCGCCGCTGGACTACATCGACGTGCTCAGTGTGCATACCTACACCGGCGCGGTCGCGCCCGAGAAGGCGACGATCGACACCAACCGCAACCGCGGGGCCGACGCCGCGTCAAATATCTCGCACGAGGAGCAGCTCCGCCAGCTCGCCGCGTGGCGCGATGAGCACCGCCCGCAGATGCCCATCTGGCTGACCGAGACGGGATATGACACCGGCGGGCCGCGCGGCGTGTCCGAGCGGCTTCAGGCGGCGTACAACGTGCGCAACTGTCTGCTGATGCTCGCCGCGGGGATCGACAAGGTGTTCATCTTCCGCGAGGTCGGCGACCGGCCGTCGCTGTACGCCGCGTCGGGCCTTCAGCGTGGCGACAAGACATTCAAGCCCTCGTGGTTCGCGGTGGCGACGCTGCTGCGCCAGCTCGATAACGCCCAGAACGTGCGCCGAATCCCGCACGAGGATGACGCGATCTACCTGATCGGCTGGCAGGTCGAGGGGGCGTGGACGGTGGCGGCGTGGTCGATCGACGGGGCGCGTGAACTGGGCCTGGACCTGGGCGCCGCGACGGTGACCGACGCGTTCGGCGCGACCCGCTCCGGCGTCCACACCGCGGGCGTGAAACTGGGTGAGCTGCCGATCTACCTCACCGACCTGGCCAACCCCGCAACGCTGGCCGCGCTGGAGTAATACCAATCCCCAAAACAATAGGGCATCGCCGGTTTACGGGATGACCGTGTGATCTCATCGCACCGGTCAGGCAAATCATGATCGCGGAGGGCACGGCGTGACGGATGACGCGGAGGCTTGGAAGTTTGCGCCAACCCGCCCCCGTATTTATCTCTGCAGCGTTTGGCTCCGCGCTCTCCGCGTCTTCCGTGTCTTCCGCGTCATCCGCGTCATCCGCGTCATCCGCGTCATCTGCGTCATCTGCGTCATCTGCGTCATCTGCGATTTGTCTGCATCAAAGCTACCGCAAGACACTCATATGGAATTCGTATAAGCGGGCGGGCGCGGCCTCCGGTGGCCCGCTTTCGAGCCGATGATTCCTTCCTGGAGCACACATCACCCCGCCACACGACCGCATCCCGCGTTCTGCCCGGCGGCTCAGGCCTCTGCATGGTTTTGCCTAGATCGAGCTGCTCGTGGTCATCAGCAGCATCGCGGCGCTGACCGCGCTGCGGCTGCCGGCGCTGCGGCAGGCGCGGGAAACGGCACGGATGGTCGGCCGCCTGGCACCGCTGCGGACCTACGGACAGACCTATCACCACTACGCCGTGGACCACGCCGACCACCTGCCCTACAACCAGCCACCCAACCCCAACGACGCCTCACTTAGCATCGCGACACCCGTGCAAGCAAAACATTCAATGCCCCATCCGGCCCGATGAAGCCAGATTACGCCGGGTGCATCCCACTCCGCATGATCGGCAGGTGAGGCTTGATCCCGCTGCTAGAGCGATTCGCGCTTTTTGCGGCAGTATGTCATGATGTGGTTTTCCTCCCACCAGGAGCCACGGATGGCGATCC
>CAZTLX010000021.1:0-29551 GCA_964614575.1 uncultured Phycisphaeraceae bacterium
CCCCGGCCCCAGCCGCGGGATGATCGCCGCCGCATGCCCCCCCCGCCCCAGCGTGCAATCCACACACACCTGCCCCGCTCCGGGCGCGAGCATCGCCAGCACTTCATCCAGCAGCACCGGGATGTGACCGACTTCATCCATCACCCCAGCATACCGCCCGCACCGAAAGGCCAGTGAATATCCCCCAAGCCCGCCGATGCGCCGCCCCTTCCGGGGGCGAAGCTTCAGCGGGATAAACAAACGGTTGTTTCAACAAAACATCTGCCCTATCAGTTCCCATTACAATCCCTCGCATGACCTACCCCAAGATCCGTTCCACCACCGTCCTCAGCGTCCGCCGCGGCTCCGCCGTGGCGATCGCCGGGGATGGCCAGGTCACCGTCGGGCAGACCGTCGCCAAGGCCGACGCGGTGAAGGTGCGCAAGCTCGAAGGCCTCGGCACCGAGAACGCCGGCGTGCTGCTGGGCTTTGCTGGGGCCGCCGCCGACGCCTTCGCCCTGCTCGAACGCTTCGAAGAACACCTCAAAGCCAGCCCCGCCAACGTCAAGAAAGCCGCGGTCGAGCTGGCCAAGCAATGGCGGACCGACCGGGCACTGCGCCGGCTGGAGAGCATGCTCGTCGTCGCCGATCGTCAGGTGACGCTGCTGGTCTCGGGCACCGGCGACGTGATCGAGCCGTCCGACGGCATCCTCGGCATCGGGTCGGGCGGGTCGTTCGCCACCGCCGCCGCCCGCGCCCTGCTCACCCACACCGACCAGTCCCCCGGCCAGGTCTGCCGCCACGCCATGCAGATCGCCGGCCAACTGTGCATCTACTCCAACGAATCCATCACCCTCATCGAGCTGTAACGCTCAGCCCGACTCGGCGTGCCGATTTCCGTCGGCATGTCTCCACCACCCTGAACCATTCACCCCCCGTTTGCCACCCCCGCGGGGGTCGATACAATGCCCGGCTCGCCGCAACGCAGGCCCTCGGCCGCGGCGACCCACAGCCCGTGTGGCGGAATTGGCAGACGCGCCGTCTTCAGGTGGCGGTCCCAGCAATGGGGTAGAGGTTCGAGTCCTCTCACGGGCATCAGGGGAATGTTAGGTTTATCGCAACCGACCGCTTCCCCTCGCAAACCCTCGCCATACTCACCACCGTGAGAAGGCGAGGGTTTTTTCTGCGACCCGTCGCGTGCGTTCGCGGTGCCGGATTCTGCGCCGCTTCTCGGAAGTGGTCGTCGGTGTCGTGAACGCAGTGCTTCGGCGCGATCGTCGAGCCCTGCGACCTGCTGCCGTCCGACGCCTACCGGGTCCGCCCCAAGCTGCAGGCCGGCGAGAATAAGGTTGCCGAACGGAAGGGAGCGGTGCTGGAGCAGGAAACTTCGACGCCGATCCGCTGCCCGCGGCGGAGCAACCCGCACCGTAAACCCACTCGTGTTGTCCCAAGATCAACCCGGCGCGTGCCGGGGCGCGATGCCATCATCACTCACAGCCAAGGAACTCGCGATGGCGATGCAATACGGGCGGATACTTCGTATCTACGGGGAGGCCTGATGAATCCGAATGTATTGCACCCGAAGCATGTTCGCATTAGAGCCGGGTTTAATGGTGAGGCGATTGTCGGTGGCTTGGGAGACTTCGACGATGGCGCGATGCACGTCGTAGCGGTCCATGTGGCCGTCGCGGTCTTTGAGAAGCATTCCATTGACGAGGAGGTCATGGACAGCGTAATAGGTCGTGTTCGGCTGGTAGCTGTCATAGGTTCCCCAATTGGGGTACCGAGCATCGCCTAAGGCGATCTCGACTTCGTACCTGCCTTGGGGCAACTCGATGGCCCACTGACGGTCGAGCGCTTCACCAAATCCGTTGCTGGTGTCGTAGAAGATCGTGCCCGGATCGCTGCCGGCCCGATGGGACCGCCGAGCCTGGACGCTGCCGTCCCAGCCGTAGCTTAATCCGCCCTCGCGCTCGCCGAAGACCTCACCGCTCTCCATCAACCAGCCATCGGGCGTATCTTTGGCGTCCTGCCTGCGTCCGAAGTTGATCTGCGCCACCAGTTCACCCATGGCGCGCAACTGGTCCGCTTCGCCTGGGTGATCCGGATCGGGGTGGTATCGCGGTTCGCCGGTCGGCGGCATGCCCCCGGGGTGATTGCGCTGAGCCTCCAGCAGCGAATCGAACGGCGGCTTTGGTCGCTCGGCCGCGTGGTCCGGCGGCAGCACGCGGTTGGCGTCGCTGCGACGGAGCGGCGTCATTGCCCCATCGGCCTCGGCCCAGCCTTCATTGAGCACGTTGTTCGAGCCGTGGATCGTGTTGCCGATCAGTTCGATGCCGTGGTTGTGGATGGCCAACTCTGCGTTGGCGCGGTCGCCCTTGGGTGTGCTAGCACCGCGCCCCTGAGCGCCTTGGCGGATGACGGGGGCAAACAGGTCTTCCATGATGATCGTGTTGCCGAGGATCAGGTGATCGGTCTGGCGGTCGCGAAAGGAGAAGGCCGGCCCGCGTTCGGTCTTGATGCGGTTGTAGGCGAAGACCCATCCCTGCTGGTAGCCGCCGAGGTGTACGCCGCCGGTGGGGCCGTAGAGGTCGCTGTTCCAGATGACGTTGCGCGGGCCGGGCGGCGAGTGCATCTGGTTTCCGGTGTCGGGTGTGTGCAGGGCTCGGCCGTAGGACCCGCCGGAGGTGTGATCGCCGACTTCGACGTTTTCAACCAGGTGTTCGACGCCGTAGCCGTTGTGCCACTGCAGGTCGCTGCCGGAGAACTGGGAGTTGCGGACGACGTTGCCCGCCCCGCCGTGAAAGTCGGGGCCGTGGCGCTGACCGACGGCGACCACGTTCTCCATCAGGCTGTCGTGGCAGCCGGCAAAGCCGATGTAGGCGGTGCCGCCGGAGCGTGGCCAGTGGGCGCCGATGAACTCGCAGTCGCGGACCTCGCCGTTCTTCACGCCCATCATGAAGCCCGCATACTGCCCGACATCCACCACACGGACATCGCGCATCCAGAAGTTGCGTGCGTGTGTCGTCTGCACCGCGTTGAACCAGTCCCGCCGGTCGGGGAACTGAATCACCAGGTCTTCGAGCCCCACGTTGGTGATGGGAAACTGCGGCTGGGCGTAGCTGACCTGCTCGGTGTCGCCTTCACGGATCGGGAAGGTCATGCGCAGCGGCTGATCTATTTCGACGCGGTTGCCATCGACCGCCACGACGGTGACGATCTGCTGGCGGGGATGACCGCCGCGGGTTTTCTCCCGGAGGTAATCGGTGTTGTGCGCCTGGACATTAAGCAGGTCGCCTGGCCGCAGGCCGCCGTGCTCCTCTTCGGACAGGTGGTTCTCGAAAACAAGCACGGTATCGCCGCGATGCGCGACTCGAGCAAGCGGTTGGCGGTTGTTGCGGTGCGACCACTGATCGCCGATGAACATGAACGCCCCGCGCATCTGCGCATGCCCACCCAGCCGGCGGTGCGGGCGGGGGTGATCGAGCAGCGCATCGCGTTCCCACGCGATATCCGTGATCTCCATGACGTCGCCGTAGATCGTCTCGCCATCATCCTGATAGCTGATCCAGGCCTGGAGTCGCGCCACTTCCTTACCCTCAAAGGCCGACGTGAAGTCACGCGCATCCCACTGGCGGAAGTAGGCCTGCTGTGTCACGCCGTCCCATCCCTGACGCCGCTCGCGGATGACTTCGCCGTCTTCATCCAGTGCGCGCAGGCCGTACCACGCAATGGTGCGGTTGGGCTGGACCGGGTCGTCCGGGTTGTTCATGCGATAGCGTGCGTCGCCGAAGACCATGATCACACTGTCACGGGTCAGCTTGCCATCGAAGCGGTGAATCGCCAGCCAGGGCTTGCTGCCTTCGGGCCGGTCGAACTGGAACATCAGCCGCGTGACGCCTGTCCCCGGGCCAGCCTGTCCTTTGCCGGCGCCGCGGATGACCACGCCGTCGTAGACGATCGTGATCGGCGCGGAGAGGGTGAACGTGCCGTGGGGCAGCAGCACCACGCCGCCTTCGATCCCTTCATCGCGCACGCGTCGGCCGGCCTCGTCCACGGCCTGCTGCAACTCGGCGGTGATGTCCCGGCTGCCCGGGTACCAGGGCACCATCGCGAGCACCGGCCAGTCGGCAGAGGGGATGCCGCCCACCACGCCTGCCCGGTCCCAACGCGGGTACACCACGCCGTCCGGCCCGACCCAGTCGGCGGCGGTCAGCGAAGCGGTGTCGCGGTAGTCCTTGCGCGACGGATCGGGATAACCATCTGCCGACGCCGTGAATGTGCCACAGAGGCAAAACGATGCGAGTACCGCCGCCAACGCCATGCTGCGCCGGGCGCAGCGAATCGTGTCAGAAATCACACGAAGCTCCTTGAAAGTGATGGCCGAACCCGGCGCTTCTCAAGACTCCCGCGTCACCGCTGCTCGCGTTGCCATTGCAGCAGCGACTCGGTGAATGGTTCGGTTTTCGTCGGCGGCACCTCGGCGAAACGATTGTCGCGGGCTTCGGCGGCTTCACCGTCCACGAGGAGCTTCGATTCGTCGATCCCCGAGAACATATTGCCGATGACGTGGATGCCGGGCATCGACCCGCCGGGGAACACGATCCCGCCGACCAATTCCGCGACGTCGCGTTCGGGGACGCGGTCGCGCAGGTGCTTGGTTTCCTCGGGATTCTCGAGGTCGAACACGTTGCCGACAAACCGCGTGTGGTCGCTGCCGGCCATGACGATGGCCGCCGCGCCATTGCGGGCGGTGAAATGGTTGTAGGCGATCAGCGTGTGGTGGGTCGCCCCGCCGCCGAGGAACACGGCATCCTTATTGCTCAGGTATCGGCTGTTGAAAAACGTGTTGTACGGCCCGGCGGGGTTGTGCATGTCACCGGTGTGCCGCGGGGTGTAGATGGCCCAGTTGTACGTGCCGCGTCCCTTCCCGTCGTCTGCTTCGGCGGTGACATCCACCTCGCAGTGGTCCACGAGGTTGTGGTTGGGCCAGTGCATGTGAAAGTTGATATCCACGTTCGACAGCCGGCAGCGGTGCAGCACGATGCCGTTGCTCGCCATGCTGATCGACAGGTGCCGCAGCCGGCGGATCAGCGAATCGGCGATCAGCCCATCGCTGGAGAAGTTGACGCCCAGATACCCCACCGCGCCGCCGCGGGACCGCATGTCATCCAGCTCGCAGCCGCGCATCTCAAACTCGAAGCTGCGCCCGAAGGACAGCGGCGCGTTGCCGATCTGACGGACGGTGACGTCCTTGATCCAGCTCCGCTGCGTGGCGTAGAAACGCACGCCGCTGACCCCCAGCTTGTCCACGTCCTGCTCGATGGTCAGGTTCTCCAGCCCCACGCCTTCGAGCAGGCGGTTGTGCATGATGACCTGCGGCTTCTGCTCCAGCGCGAGATCGAGCTTCACGGGGCGATCGAGCGTGATCTGGTTTTCGCCCAGCTCCGACACGCGGGCGTACTGCCAGGAATAGATCGAGCCCCAACTGCCATCGGTGGCCAGCCCCTTGAGCTTGGGCGTGAGCAGATCGATCGCCGCCGCGGGCGGACGGGCGACGATGGTCACCACATCGCCCACTTCCAGGCCGCCGGTCTTCTCCACGTGAACCACCGTGTCCCCGCGGGTGATCGGGCGCGTCGCGGCCAGGTCGGAACGGCGCGGGTGCTTGGGCCCCTCGAAGCGGAACACCGCCCGTGAGGGGTTCGGGCTTGTGAGGGTTTCATCGGCGAAGCGCGGCCGAATGATCGTGCGCTTCCGATCCGCTCCACGGATGACCACGTTGTCGCGGTCGATCATGATCGTGCGGTCGATGTGGTATTCCCCGGCTGGGAGCAGCACCGCCCCGCCGCCCTTGGCCGCGGCCGCGAAGACCGCCGCCTGGATGCCGGCCGAGTCATCCTCGCCGTCATCGGGGGTCGCCCCGAGCGTTGACGCATCGATCACCACTGGGATATCGGGGATGCCGCCGGGGATGCCGGAGCGCGAAAAGTCGGGATACGTCACGCCGTCGGGGCCGCGCATGTCCGCACCGGATAACTCCGCTACGCAGCACAGACCGGCAACAAGTCCAACAAGCAGGTAATGACGCATGAAGATCATCTCCAAAATCCGGGAACGGCCGCCAAGCCTTCGCCGCAGCCCCGTGCTTGCGCCGTGCGGTTCGTGAGTTCGCCGAGGATGCCTGGCGTGCAAACCCCCGACCACCGCCGACGCTCGGACCCATGTGGCTCAGGGGCAAAATTCGCGGCCGCTAATTGTTTTCCGGCATCGAATAAGTGTGCAGGTGGGGGGTGTTCCCCTGGATGGTGTCCAACACCAGATCGCTGATCGCATCTTCGTTCATGGCGCTGCCGCTGCCGTCGGGCATCCAGGTGTTGGCCGTGTCGAGGTGGCGGCGATGGACGTAGGCGTTATTGTTGCTGGGGAAGCCGAAGAACCGCAGGTTGAACGTGAGGTGTTGCCGCGAAAAATCCTCCGGCGGGGTCACCCCGCTACGCTGGTAGATGTTGTCGGCCAGGTAGAACATCTGCGTGTTCACATCGTCGAGACGCACCGTCCAAATTTCGCTCTGTACCCCGGGGTGGTTGGAGGCGGGATTGAGCGACGACCACCGCTCGTGACGGAACGGATTGTTCGGCAGCCGGGCTCGGACACCGTAGCTGGTGCTGCCGCTGTTACCGCTTAGCCGCTGCGTGCTGGCCCCGAGATACTCGCTGTCATCGCTGAGCGGGAAGCTGGGGCAGGAAAAGCCGTTGGGGAAACTGACTTCCCAGTTGATGTTTGTGCCGTGCTTCACGGTGGCCACGTCGGGGAGGTAGCCGAACTGCATCAGCGCGAGGGGCCATTGCCGCGACCAGCGGGGCCGGGGCTCGCCCGACGGCTGGTGCGGGCTCTCGGTCCACATCAGCCAGTCATCGCTGTCATTGGCGTACACCATGATCGCGATGCCGGTCTGGCGGATGTTGCTCAGGCACACCACCGCCTGCGCCGCGGCGCGGGCGCGGCTCAGCGCCGGCAGCAGAATGGCGATCAGCAAAGCGATGATGCTGATGACCACCAGCAGTTCGATGAGGGTAAAACCATGTTGACGGGGGCGTGGCGTCATGGCGGTCGCTCCTGGCGTAAGCTCTATCGTTTCGGACCGGCAAAACCGCGACGGGGCCGGTGGGCCCCGTCGTGGGTAAATCGTCGTTTCAATTACGCCTGAACTTGACGACGACGCCCGATCATCAGCAGGCCTCCAAGCCCCAATAGTGCTAGTGACGCCGGCTCGGGGATCACCACGGAATCATAAGTGGAACCGACGCGGATGAAGTCAAACTCACGGACCCCGCCGTCCCCCTGCCGGAAGAGCAGGTGGGTCAAGGAGTCTGCATCGATGCGGCTTGCCACCTCGACGTCGGCGTCCCACGTGATCGGCTCATCGGTGGAATCGGGATTCAACAGCACGCTCAACCGATCGACCGTACCGCTATCTCCCGTAACGCCGTACTCCACCTTGCCCACGATGAGGAAGGTCGTGCCACCCGATTCGTGACCACTGAGGTCGGAGCTAACGAGGGACGTACCGGTGCTGTCCTGGTTATTAGTCGAACCGAGGCGGGCCCGTGCCTGGAACGAGCCTGAATACACCACGCCGTAGCTGTCATTGAAGTTGGTGTTGCCGTCATCGGACAAGGCGAACCAGGTAAACTGGTTGCTTGAGGTGCGGAAAAGCGTGCTGAAGTACACGGTTTCCCCGACTGCCACCGATGTCGGCAGTTCGATTCTCCCGGGCGTGGTGCTGTCCGTTGATACGTGCTGCGATCCGCCGTCGTGCAAAACCGTGCCGCTGCTGTAACTGAGGCCGCCCGCGACGACCGCCGGCTGGGTCAATCCGCCGGTCCAGCCTTGTTGGCCGTTCAAGGCTCCGGCTGTGTAAGCCGGGGACTCAAAGTCGTACACCGTTACCGCGGCTTTAGCATTTGCCGCCAATACGCAGGCACCGATGCCCAAACACACTGTCAAAGTCATTTTTTGCATGATCCAAATCTCCTTTCAAAATGAGATCAAACTGTAACCCCCCCCCACCGGATCGAACGTCGAGCCGGTGAACATGATTGATGCCTAACGCGGTGGCGGGGCCAGGGTCTGGCCTCGGTCGAACGTGCAATACACGGCGACCGGGTCCAGCGGCTGGCGCGGCCGCTGATTTTTCTGCATCAGTTGCTCGAACGCCAAATAGCCCAGCCCGAAGGTATGCAGCCGCATCTGCGCCGGCTTGACGCCAAGCACGCTGTGGATGCCCTCGGTCAGCACGATCACCGACAGGTCGCGCGGCACCGACAGGCCCGCCACGTGTGCGGCAAAGAGCACGTCGGCGGCCGCTTCGACGGCGACGACCGCCGTGGGCCGCTCGGCCGACCTGAGCTGTTGCACCAGCCCCGCAATCGGCTCGCCGTGCTCGGGCATCTCGCTGACAGCAAGTGAGCGCCCGAAGATCGGATCGGGCTTGAGTCCCGCCCGCTTCATCGCCACCGCGTACCCCTCGAACCGGTCCGCGACGCTGTAGTGTTGATGCGAATCGGGGATCGGGCGTTGGCCGAGGTACGCGATGCGCCGATGCCCCATCTCCAGCAGCATCTCGGTCGCGCCGCACGCCCCGCCAAAGTCATCCAGATGCACACAGTCGTGCTCCCGCTTGACGTTCATCCAGATCGCCGGGATGCGGTGACGCTCGATGTGCTTGTGCATCAGCGGCGGGATCACCGAGGTGTAGGAGATCAGCAGGCCGTCCACGCACCACTCGCGCAGCACCTTGGGCAGCCCGGCCGGGTCGCTGAGGTTCACATCCGGGACCATGCCCATGGACAGGTGCATGTCGTGCTCGACGGCCTTGGTCTGAATGGCGTAGAGGGCGGTGCGCGAGAGGTTGCCGCGGTCGGATTCGGTGGCCTGGAGGACACCGATCGCGCCGAATTGGCCGCTGCGAATCGCGCGGGCGGCGGAATTGGGACGGTAGCCCAGTTCCTCGGCCGCCTTGAGAACCCGTCGCCGCAGCGATTCGCTCACACGCGTGTTGCTGCGTGCCCCCGAGAGGATGGTGCTGACCGTCGGCCGGGCAACACCCAGATGCTCGGCGATGACCTTGGTCGTCACCTGCCCTTTGAGTTTCATCCGGGATTGGGCCGACTTGGACGCCATTTGAAGAACTCGTGAGGCCGAGGCTGATGAAACCGCAAGCTGACTACATCAGTAGTCATGACTACACCAGTAGTTTACCGTCAGTATGCGACTTGTCAACCCCTGATGTGGCAAAGTCCAAGGCCATCGCATCTAAATGTTTGTGCCCAGCACCTTTAACAGATACGCCTGATCCCCGGAGGCACACAGGCGTTTGCGGGGCAGGCTCAGGCCGATGACGGTTTGCGGCTTGAGCTGGTTGAGCGCCATCCGGCGCAGGCGAGTGAGGTTTTTCGGGGGCGTGGCCTGACGCAGGCGGTAGTCGGCCGTGTGCATGAGGTCCTGGGCCCCGCAGATCACCGCCAGGTTGGCGATGGCGAGGATGTCGTCGAGCCGGTGTCGCGGGTCCGATCGCTGCGGGGGTCTTCCGGGTTGCTCAGGCAGGCAAGCGGATCGCGCGGGGCCTTGGCGTCCATGCCAAGCCTCCTGTTTCAAGGGGTCAACTGGTGTGCGAGGCCTCGCGTCGGTTCGTCACCGATCAACCTACCGCAAGCACCCCGCCGCAAGGCCAAACAAGCGCCGAACATGCCTCCGCGGCTTCATTTACGCGGGCGTGAGATGTGGTGGCCGTGCGAGCATTGCCGCCCGTATCGAGCGCGGATACCGTACCGGGTGGGGATATGATATTGGTAAGACCCGGCGGGTGACGCGGGGCAGCACGCGAAGCGAGGGCAAGGGAGATGTGGGTGAATGACGCAGACGACCGATGAACAAGCCGCGATCGGGCAACGCATCAAGCAGATCATCCGTCGAGACCTGAAACTCGGCGATCAGGAAACCATCGAGGACGACACGCCGCTGGTCGGCGGGGAGTTTGATCTGGACTCGCTGGATGTGCTCATGCTCATCACCAGCCTGGAAAAAGAGTTCGGCGTCAAGATCAACAGCAAGCAAGCCGGGCGTGAGGTCTTCGCGTCGGTCGGCAGCCTCAGCCGCTATGTTGCCGCGCAGGCCGACGCCGCCGGCTCCGCGGCCCCCTGCGATACCCTCTCGGCCACATCACCGCAGCAGTTGGCCGCCGCCGCGGGGCAAGAGACGGGCGGCGCGTTCACGGCCGCGGCGATCGAGTCCCTGCCCCATCGCCCGCCCTTCCGATTCCTAAGCCGTGTCACCGCGCTGGAGCCGGGTGAACGGGCCGAGGGGGTGTGGTCGCTGACCGGTCAGGAGGCGTTTTTCGCGGGCCACTTCCCCGGTCGGCCGGTGGTGCCGGGTGTGCTCATCACCGAGGCGCTGGCGCAGCTAAGCGGCCTGCTCGCCGGGCATGGCCCGCAGGATTCGGGGCGGATGGCGGGCGGGATGCTGGCGCAGATCAATATCACGCTGCGTCACCCGGTCGCGCCGCCGGCCGATCTGCTTCTGCGCAGTCGTGCGTTGCGTGCGGTTGAAGGCCTGCACCTGTTCGCCGTCGCCGCAGAGCATCGTGGCCGGGTCGTGGCCGAGGGCGAACTGACGCTGCAACTGAGTCCGCAGATTATGGGAGAGCCGGGATGATGCGGTCGCACCGCCTGGCATGGGGGGTGGGGCTATGGTGTCTGGCGTTGCCCGCCCTGTGCGCCGACCCGCGCCCAGAGCCCGACACCGATCCGGCCCTGATCCGCGAGTTGCAAACGCTGGCGCAGCGGGCCGGGGAGGTGAAAGACCTGGACGCCGGCTTCCGCCAGGAGAAGCACACCGCCTTGCTCAAGGAGCCGCTGGTTTCATCGGGCCGGGTGCGGATGATCGGCTCGCACTCCCGCTGGGACACCGACAAGCCCTACCGCTCAATCACCACGATCGACGACGGGGAGCTGCGCGTTTACGACCCGGAGGAGAACGTGGTCGAGGTATACCCGTTGAATCGGCAGCTGCGTCAGATCGCCCTGTCCCCCCGACCGCGGATCGACGACCTGCTCGAACACTTCCACCTGCATCGCCACGCCGACCCCGAAGCCCACGATGCCCCGGCAACCGACGATGATGCCGGACCGCTGGCGATCCGGCTCACCCCGCGTGCGGCGCAGACCGCTGAGCGGGTGCGTCAGATCACCGTGCTCATTGACCGAGAGACCGGCCTGGCCTCCGAGATCGCATGGACCGACGCGGACGATGAACTGACCCGGCTCACTTTCCTCAAGCCACGCATTAATCTCGGCCTCAAGCCCCAAACCGTACGCTTCGACCCGCCGGCCGACGCGACGGTGATCTTCCCCCTCGGCGGCGCTGTCGGGGACGAGGCCGACCCGCCCGTGGACCCGGGGGCGGGCGATGCGTGAGGCCCCCGCTCCCCCGATCGCCGCACCACGAACAACGATCCTCTCGGCCGACGTGCCCCGGGCCCGGCACGATCACGCCAAGCCCGGCCCGGCCCGCGAGCCGGTCCAAGGCGCGGGGTTTCTGCGTGCGTTGTTCTGGCTGGCCGACCATGCCCCGCGCTGCCTGGGTCGGTGCGGCCCATGGCTGGCCCGCTGCGCCTGGTATGGCGCCCCCGTCACGCGCCGGGCGCTGCGGCTCAACGCCGCCCGGCTGCGCCCCGATTTCTCGCCCCGGCAACGCGACGCCTTGGGCCGGGCCGTGCTCCGCAGCTTCATCCGCTTCATCACCGACCTTGCCCAGGCCCAGCGCATGAGTCCGGCCCGGCTCTCGGGCATGGTCGAGGCCACCGAGGGCATCGAGCACTACGAAGCCGCCCGCGCCCTTCGCCGGGGCACCATCGTGGTTACCGCACACCTGGGCTCGTTCGAGGTCGGGATGGCCACGATCGCGTCTCGCGAGCGGGACGTTTGGGTGGTCTTTGCACGGGACGTGTTCTCGCGTTTTGAAGCGATGCGTCGGCGGGTGCGCGAGGCGTTGGGCGTGCGCGAGGCGCGCATCGAGGTGGGCTGGCCGATGTGGCTTGAGCTGCGCGACGCGCTGAGCCGGGATGCGGTGGTGATGATGCAGGGCGATCGGCTGATGCCCGGGCAGAAGGGCGAGGACCTGCCGTTCTTAAGCGGGCACATGGGTCTGCCCACCGGCCCGGTGCGCCTGGCGCAGCTCAGCGGCGCGCCGATCCTCCCGGTGTTCTCCATCCGCCAGCCCAACGGCCAAGTGCGCATCATCATCGATCCACCAATCGAACTGGACCCGGCCGACGACCCCGTCGCCACCCGTCGCCGTGCGATGCGGCGCTTGGCCGCGCTGCTGCAAACCCGCATCGCCCAGCACCCCGAGCAGTGGCTCATGCTCCAACCCGCCTGGCGCGAGGATCAGCCCGCGGGCCACCGCCCGGAGGGCGCATGACTCAGCCCCACGACGCGATCGTGATCAGCGGGGCGGGGCTGGTCACCAGCCTCGGGCTCGACGCGTCGGCGGCGTGGGACGCGGTGCTCGCCGGCCGTTGCGGTGTCGGCCCATCGCACGCATTGGAACAGAAGCCCTCGCCGGACAATGGCTCGGGCGATGCGCCTCCGCTGCCCGAGTCGTTTCACCCCGCCCTGCCGCGCGAAGCGCGGTACCTGCGCTGGGCCATCGACGATGCGCTGCGCGATGCGGCACTGACAAACGGCCCGACGCCCTGGCCTTACCCGCCCCACCGCTGCGGCATCGTGCTGGGCACGACGCTCCACGGCATGCGGGCCGCCGGCCGGTTCGTCCGTGACGACGACGCCGAACCCCTGCGCCACTTCCTCGCGCAGAGCACCTGCGCGCTGGCGACGCGCGGCCTGCCGTTGGCCGGGTACGCCGCCACCACCTGCGCCGCCTGCGCCTCGGGACTGGTGAGCCTTTCGCTGGCGATCACGCTGCTGAGGCGGGGCGAACTGGACCTGGTCGTGGCCGGGGGATACGACCCGGTGAGCGAATACGCCTATGGCGGATTCAATAGCCTGCGCCTGATCGCCGAGGGCCCGCAAAAACCCTTCGCCAGAAACCGGGCCGGGCTCAAGCTGGCTGAGGGCTACGGCATCGTCATCCTCGAGCGGGCTACCGACGTTGCGACCCGTGGCCACACACCCCTCGCCAGGCTGCTGGCGTGTACCGGCACCGCCGACGCTCACCACCTCTCCCAGCCCCACCCCGAGGGCGTCGGCGCGGCCGCCGCCATGGCCGACGCGCTTCGCGAGGCCCGGATCGCGCCCGCCGACCTGGGCCTGATCGTCGCCCACGCCACCGCCACACCCGACAACGACCGCGCCGAATACCTGGCGCTGCAACGCTCGCTGGGCGATGCGCTGCCCAGCATCCCCGTGACCGCGCTCAAGAGCCATCTGGGACACACCCTCGGCGGAGCCGGGGCCGTGGAATTGATCCTCGCCATTCACGCCCTGCAACAACGCCTCGCCCCGCCCCTGGCTAATGTCAACGCCGATGACCTGGAGTTCCCCGGCCTCCGCGTCATCACAGGCAAACCCCAGGCCCTGAGCCACCCCACCGCGCTGATCAACTCCCTGGGCTTCGGTGGGTCCAACGCCTGCCTCATCCTCACCACGGATACCGAGCCTGCCGCGACGTCCGCGCTTTTCACCGAGACCACGCACGCCGCCACGCCGGCCCCGTCGCCATCGCCCCGCAACGGCGCCCGTGAAGACGAGGTGGTCATCACCGGCATCGGCATCCTCCTGCCCGGCGCGGTGGGCAACGCCGCGTACCGCGACCGGATCCAGCAGCCGCGCAATCCGATCCGGCAGGACACCGGCACAATCGATGAAGACCAGGTACTCGCGCTGCTCAACACCCGGCGCGTCCGGCGGATGAGCGAGTACGTCAAGCTCACCCTCGCCGCCACCACCCTGGCCTGCCGCGACGCGGGCGTGGAGCCACCGCTCGATCATCCCAACCGGCGATGGGCGGCGATCCTGTCCACGACGCACGGCTCGGCTCGCTTCAGCGGGGATTACTACCGCCAGATCGTGGAGGAGGGCATCGATAGCGCCAACCCCCTGCTGTTTGCCGAGGGGGTGCCCAACGCCGGCAGCGCGCACCTGAGCATGATGCTCGGGCTGCGCGGCCCTTGTCAGACGCTCATCGGTTCACGCACCGCGGGGCTCGACGCGGTACACCTGGCGGCGGCGCGTATCGCCACCGGCGAGGCCGACGCGGTCATCGTCGGCGCGGCTGAGGAGTTCGCCCCTTTCATCAATCGCGCGTTCTCGCACTGCGGGCTCTACGCCAAGGCGTCGGCCGCGCTGCCGTTTGGCGAGGGTGGCTTTTGCACCGGCGCGGGGGCGGTGTCGCTGATCCTTGAGCGGCGCGGTGATGCCGGGCGACGCGGGGTCCGTCCGTGGGGCACGCTTGGCCGGGGTGCCCAATCCGTGTGGGACCCCGACAGCCCAACCCATGCTCCGCGGCAAATCGCCCTGGCGCTGGAGAGCTGCGGCCACAGCCCCGCGGTCGTCAGTTCGGCCCACGGCACGTGGATCGACCGACTCGAAGCCGCGGCCATGGCGCTCGACGCCCGGCATGCCGCCGCCGGCGACCCGGCCCGAGCCACCACCATCACGAGCCTCGCGGGTTACACGGCCGAGTCGTTCGCGGTCACACCGCTGCTGGGTCTGCTCACACCGCTGCTGGCCGGGCTGCCGCGACTGCACAGCGATCCGGGCGTGCGGCTGCCCGAGCCGCTGCGCCCCGCGGGCCAGGATGAACAACCCGCCGTGTGGCGCACGCTGGCCAGCGACTACAATGGATTGACCACGGTGCTCGCCTGCCACGCCGAGCCGATCCCGCGCACTATCGCCGATTCACCGGGAGGCCAGGCCCCCGCATGAACTCGCAAACCGCCCGGCTCCAAACGCTTACGGTTGACCCGGCTCCGCCCGTGCGATGGGCCCGGCAGTTCACCCCGGCGTTGCTCACGCACGATACGCCCGGGAAGGTGGCGTTGCGCGTCTCGGCCGACGGGCGCTGGACGTTCGCCTCGGCGGTTGTGGACCGGGCCGACGGGCTGAGCGATGTCGATTTCCAGGAAGCAGCCCAAGGCGTGTTTCTCCGGCTGCTCACCGCCGTGCGTGGAGCACGCACGCCACACGCACTGCGCTTCTGGTCGCACCTGCCACGCATCCACCAGCCTGCCCAACGGCACGGCATCGACCGCTACATGGTCTTCAACGCCGGCCGCTTCGCCGCGTTTAGCGAGGTCTTCGGCGAGCAGAACACACGCGAAGGGCTGATCCCCACCGCCTCGGCCGTGGGACACACCGGCCGCGACCTGGTCGTGCATCTACTCGCCGGGGACCGCCCCGGCACCCCCGTCGAGAACCCGAGGCAGGTCCCGGCCTACCGATACTCGGCCCGCTACGGCCCCACCCCACCCAGCTTCGCCCGCGCCACCCGTATCCAAGGCCCACAAGACCAAACGCTGCTCCTGGTCGGCGGGACCGCCAGCGTCGTCGGCGAAGCCTCGATTCACCCCGGCGACCTGCCCGCCCAACTCGACCAGACCGTTCACAATCTCGCCTTGCTCGTCGCCGCCGCGCAGCAACCCGGGTCCGCCCAGGATCATGCAGCAGGACAGGGCAACTCGCCCGACCCTGCCGCGGCGCTGGCGTGCTACACCGAGGCCCGGGTGTACTACGTCCGGCCCGAAGACCTGCGCTGGCTCCAACGCGAGTTGCCTCGGCGACTGGGCGGGCACGTGCGCTTCGAGTGGCTGCGGGCCGACCTGTGCCGCGACGACCTGCTGGTTGAAATCGAGGGCCTCGCGGCGTGGGAGGGCCACCACCGTGCCTGAGGCGGGCGAAGGATACGACGTGTTGATTATCGGCGGCGGCCCGGGTGGCGCGACCGCGGCGCTGAAGCTCGCGCAGGCCGGTCTGCGCGTCGCGGTCTTCGATCGCGCCAGCTTCCCCCGCTTTCACATCGGCGAGACCATGGTGCCTTACGTCGTCAGCCTCATGGCGTCACTCGGGCTGACCGATCGCTACGAGGCGCTGAACCGAGTGCCCAAGCTCGGCGCGGAGTTCAACTTCGCCGGCGCGGAGGATGCCCAATCGTTGCTGTTTCATTTCAAGGACGCGCTGCTGCCCGGTGTCCCGCCGACGTTCAACATCGAGCGCGCCCCGTTCGACGCGATGCTCCTGGACGCGGCCCGGGATGCGGGGGCCTGCGTCTTCGAGGACGCCCGGGTTGATGAGGTCGTGCGCCTCGGCCACGGCGACACGGCGCTGCGCGTCGGTGATCGAACCTTTGCCGGGCGCTGGCTGCTCGACGCCAGCGGGCAGGCGTCGTTGGTGGGCCGACACCTGGGCACCCGCCGCGTCGTCGAGTCGCTGCGCAACGTCGCCTACTTCGGTCACTTCCAACACGTCCGCCGGCTGCCCGGCGATCTGGCGGGCTTCCCCACCATCGCCATGGCCGACGAGGGCTGGATGTGGCTGATCCCGATCAATGACACGGTGACCAGTTGCGGGCTGGTGCTGGAAGCGGGCGCGGCCCGGCGCGTCGGGGTCCCGGCCAACCGCATGCTGCGCTGGGGGATCGAGCGCTGCCCGCTGATCCGCCGGCGGATGGAGCACGCGGTGTGCCCCGAGCACAACGGGACGATCGCCGACTTCTCCTTCCGCTGCGAACCCTATGCCGGGCCCGGCTACTTCCTGCTGGGCGACGCGGCGACGTTCGTCGACCCGATCTTCTCGACAGGCGTCTGCCTGGCGATGGCCAGCGCGGTCGAGGCGGCCGATCAACTGCTCGCGGTAGACCACGGCCGAAGCGCCCCCCGCAGAGCTGCCGCACGCTATCGGCGTTTCCTCCACCGCACCAGCCGGCTGCTGTTCGCGATGGTTCACGACTACTACCAACACCCCTTCCGCGAGCTGATGATGAACGGCTCGGGTCCGATGAACGTACACAAGGCGGTGATCTCGCTCCTGGCCGGGCAGGTGTTCCCACGCCCGCCTTGGGCGGTGACATGGCGATATCGGCTGCTGCAAGGCTTCATGCATGCCCAGCGCGTGGTGCCGCTGGTGAAACGGCACCCGCGGCACTCGCTGCTTCATGCCACACCGGACCCGCTGCCCGAGTCGCGCCTCACCCCCGCCCCGCCACCCGACACACGTCCCCGGCCCCGCCGCGCGCCCCGAACACCCAACCCCACCGCATGAACACGCCGCTGCTGGAACAGCTCGATCGGCACGCCGGCGACCACCCAGATCGCCCGGCCATCGTGCGCATCGGGCCCGGCGGGCAAGCCGAGCACACGCTCAGCTACAAGGCCCTGGCCGGCGCGGTCCGTGCCGTGGCGGGCGAGTGGACCGCGATGATGCAGCCGGGCGCGGCGGTGATCCTGCAATTATCCAATGGTGCCGAGTACGCGGCCGCGTTCTTCGGCGCGCTGGGCGCGGGCCTGCGTGTCCTGCCGGTACACCCGATGCTGACCGTCACGGAGGTTGCGGGCATGGCTGAGCAATCCTGCGCCGCGGTCATCTGCAGCGATCGCGCAGCGCCGCCGGGGTTTCGTGCGCTGAGCCCCGACGTCATCACGCGCTGGATAAGCGAACCGAATCCTCCACGGGTGTTTCGCGGCGCTTGGCGTGATCGGCCAGCCGGGGAATTGGTTCTCCAGAGCTCGGGGACGACCGGCCCGCCTAAGCTGGTGGTCCGCACCGCCGCCTCCCTCGATGCCGTGGCCCGCAACGTGGTGCATGCGACCTCGCTCACCGAACGCGATGGGGTGCTTGCGGCGATCCCGCTTTGCCATTCCTACGGCATCGAGAACGGCCTGTGCGCCCCGCTGCTGGCCGGGGCGACCCTACACGCCGTCTCCGGCTTCGATCCGAACACGATCGCCACGCTGCTGGCCACCGGTCAGATCACGGTGATGCCCGCCGTGCCGGTGATGATTGAGGCGTTGGCGAAGCACGCCCCGCCGATCGATTGCGGCGCGCTGCGGCTGGCTTACAGCGCCGGCGCATCGTTGCCCGTCGATCTGGCCCGACGCTTCGCGCAGCGCGTGGGCATCCTGCCCGGGCAGTTGTACGGGGCGACGGAGATCGGCTCGGTGCTGTTCAACGACCCGCAGGACGAGGGGTTCGACCCCCAGAGCGTGGGCCGACCGATGCCCGGCGTGCAACTAAAAATCGCGCACCCGGACGCCGATGCCCCCCACACCCCGCCGCCCCCCGGTGAAGCCGGGCAGGTCTGGGTCCACGCGCCGTCGATGCTCGACCGTCTGCTCAACGGCGACGCCCCCGGCATCATCGATGGCTACTACCCCACCGGCGACCTGGGCACGTTCGACGCCGCCGGAGCGCTGCGTTTGACCGGCCGGTTGCGGCTGCTCATCGAGGTCGGCGCGATGAAAGTCAACCCGATGGAAGTCGAAGCCGTGATCGCCTCACACCCCTCGGTAGATCTGTGCGTGGTCGTGCCCGCCCGCGTCAGCGCGACGGTGACCCGGCTGCACGCCTGGGTGACCCCGGCACCGGGCCGCACCATCGACCCGGCCGAACTGCGGCGATTCGCGCGGCAGCGGCTGGCGACTTACAAGCTCCCCCGTGCGTTCCAGATCACCGACCAATTGCCCCGCACCGCGTTGGGCAAAGTCCACCGGCAGGCCTTGATCGAGCAGATGGCATGACCCGCGCCGCCCGCCTGCTCCTGTGGTTTGTGCTCGGTGGCCTGGCGGGCTGTGCGCCCGCACTGCCGCGTTACGAGCCGATGCCCGCGGATCGGGCGGTCGCGATCATCCGTGAGCGGGCGTTGGCGATACACACCGTCGCTGCGCAGGGCCGAGTCATGCTGACCGACGCCGAGGGCCGACGAGTCTCGTTCGATGCCGCGCTGGTCGCCCGCGGTGACGGCAAGCTCCGTCTTCGCGCGTGGAAATTCAACCAGGCGGTGTTCGATCTGACCCACAACGAGCAGGGGCTTTGGCTGTGGCAGAGCCGACGCATGCAAAACGCCGGAGGCCAAGACCGCGGCGAATCGGCCGAGGGCCTGCCCGGCGGGCTCTCGGCTAAGCGGCTGCGTACGGCGTGGGAGTTGGCGAGCGGGCAATGGCCCGAAGGGGCGGCGCTGGACATCGTCGATCACGACCCGTTGGTCATCAGCTACCCCTATGCGGGCGAGCCGGACGATCCGCCGATGACCCTGCGCATCACCGTCGATCGGCAGACGCTGGTGCCGCTCCGCAGCGAGTTGCTCGACGCGCAGGGCCAAGCGCGGCTGACCGTGCGATCGCAGCGTTACCGGATGATCGACGACCACCCTTGGCCGATGCGTCTGACCGCCGAGTCGCGTTGGGGCGAGGTGCGGCTGGTGTGGTCGGAGGTGCAGCTCAACGCGTCGGTGGTGCCGGGGGCATTTGTCCCGCCGGCGCGGGCGACGAAGCGGGCCGAGCCATGATGATGCGGGGCCCCGCCGAGTCCGGGCCTTGGGCGGCGTGGCCGGCGCGGCGGCCGTGGCTGGCGCTGGGGATCGCGGTGTTCGTGGCGCTTGGCGCGGGGTGGTCGGTGAGCCGGCTGTCGGTCGGGGGCTCGCTGGAGACGATGTTCCCCGCCGACCAGCCCAGTGCGCGGGCGATGGCGGTGCTCTCGAGCCGCTTCCCCGCATCGGAGAACCTTTGGCTGCGGGTGAGCCTACCGCCCGACGCCCCGAACGACCCCGCGCCGCTCGAAGCCTTCGCCCAGCGCCTCGGGGCCAGCGTCGTGGAGGATGATTGGCTCGGCGAACACGTGACCTCGATGGCGTACCGCGTGCCCGATGAGGCCGAGGCGTTCTTGCGTGAGTCGGCGCTGCCCGCGTTGTGGCTTTACCTGGATGAGCCGGGCCGACGCGAGTTGCTCTCGCGTCTTGAGCCGGCGTCGATGGCGCGGGCGCTGGCGCGTGCCGGTCGTGCGGCGGCCGGCCCGGGCGCGGCGGGCGTCGTGGGCCAGGCGATGCTGCGCGATCCGCTGCGTGTGCGCGATCTGGTGCGCGAGCGGTTTGCCGGAGACTTGGCCGCGGCCGCGCAGGATGAGGCGGGCCTGTATCTGTCGCGCGATCGGCGGAGCCTGCTGATCCAGTTCACCGGTGATCGGCCGGTGAGCGACATGGCGTTCGTCAAGGCGTTCGTCGGGGCGATGCGCGACGCGGTGCAACGGGCGAAGCCGGGGGAACTGACGGTGGGCTATACCGGCGCCTACGCCATCGCGCATGCGGCCGAGCGATCCATCCGCGCCGACATGACCCGCAGCATCATCGGCAGCGTCGTCCTGCTGCAGGTGTTGTTCCTGCTGACCTACCGGGCGTGGTGGGCGTTCGGGGTGGCGTTTGCGCCGGTGGGGTTGGGGGTGCTCGTCGCGTTTGGGGTCTTCGCGTGGCTGGGCCGGCCGCTGTCCCCGCCGACCGCGGTCGTCGGAGCGATGCTCGCGGGGCTGGGGCTCGACTACACCATCCACTACCTGTCGCACTATCACACCGCCGATCGGCCCGGCCCCGCGGCCGCGACGCACGTGGTGCGCACGCTGGGGCCGACGCTGGTGATGGCGTGTGTCACCTCGGTGATCGCGTTCGGGGTGATCGGGCTGTCGGGCATCCCTTCGCTGCGTGATTTCGCGTTCATCGGGACGACGGGGTTGATCTCGGCGTGGTTGGCGGCTTTCGTGGTGCTGCCGGCGGTGCTGTCGCTGGCGCAGCGTCGGGCGCGTGGCCGCCGGCCCGAAGCGCCGCCGCTGGGCAGCCGTTGGCGCTTTGAGCCGATCCTGCGCGGGGCGATCGCGGCGCGGCGGGTGGGGGTGCCGGCCCTGGTGCTGCTGGCGGTGGGCGCGGCGTTGGTCCTGGCGTGGCCCGGCGGGGTGGTGCGGTTTAGCAGCGACCTGGCGGTGATGCACCCTCAGCCCAATGAGCCGCTGGCGCTGCAGGAGCGTGTGACGCGCACGTTTCCCGGGCGTGGCGACGCGCTGCTGGTCCTGCTGGAGGCCGAGTCACACACCGCGCTGATAAGCAAAGCGCACCGGGTGGCCCGGCACGTGGAGCACGATGCGGCGGCCGGGCGATGGGTCGGCTCGGTTGCCGGGTTGCACACGCTGCTGCCGGACCCCGACGCGGTGCCCGCCCGGCGCGCGGCGGCGGCCGAGTTGGACACCGATCGTATCGCCGAGGACTTCGACGCCGCCGTCCGGGCCAGCCCCTTCGCCCCCGAGGCGCTGGCGGACTACGGCCGATTCCTTCAAGACCTCCTCCGCCCCGACGAACCACCGACCGTGGCGGACCTGCGCCGTTATCCCGGTCTGGCCGGCCCGCTGCTGCCGCATGACACGGCAGGCTCGCAAGATGTCCGCACCACTCACCACGCGGTGGCGGTGCTGTTCCTCAAGGAGGCGATCACCACCGCGCGGGAGCGGGCCGAGGCCGTCACCGCGATCCGCGGGGCCCTGGCCCCCGTGACCGGCACGACGCTCACGGGCATGAGTGTGGTCGGCCACGACGCGGCGGCGGCGGTGGCGCGCGACCTCCAGCGCCTCGCGCCGATCGCGGCCGGGGCGGTTGCCGTGCTGTTGCTGGTCGGCTTCCGCAGCCTGCGCGACGCGGCGCTGGCGCTTGTCCCGCTGGCGGTCGGTGTGCTCCTGCTGCTGGCGTGGATGAAGCTGACCGATGTCCGGCTGAACCTGGTGAACCTCGTGGCGATCCCGCTGCTCGTCGGGCTAGGCGTGGACGACGGCGTGTTCACCATGGGGGTGGCGCGATCAGCGCGGCGGCGCGGGGTGTCGCGCGGGCAACTGCTCCGCGAGTTAACCGCCAGCGCGCACGCGATCACCATGACCAGCGCGACAACGTTGCTGGCGTTCGGGTCGCTCATGCTCACCAGCACGCCGGCGATCCGATCCCTGGGTCAGGTGCTGGCGGCGGGGGTCATCACCTGCTGGCTCGCGACCGTGCTGCTGCTGTGCCCCATCGCCCACGCGCTGCACCCGCGACCGACCCGGCCCACCGGCGATCACCCCGGCCCCACGGAATCCGAAGCATGATCGCGCCCACCCTCTGTGCCTTGGGCGGAGCGGCCGCGCTGGGCCTCGGTGCCATCGCGCGCGGGGCCTTCGCTCCGCGCAGCCAATTCTTTGGACCGGTCCTCTGGCACGGCCCACGCGACGTGGCCCGCCCCGATGACCCGCCCGCCATCGCCTTGAGCTTCGACGACGGGCCCGACCCCGCCGACACCCCGCGCGTCCTGGACATATTGGATCGATACCGGGTCCCCGCCGCGTTCTTCATGGTCGGCAAACTCATCGACCAACACCCCGGCCTCGCTCGGCAGACGCAGGACCGCGGTCACCTGATCGCCAACCACAGCTACGACCACCACCGCGGCGGCATGTTCCGCAGCCGGGCCTACTGGCTCGATCAACTGACTCGCACCAACGACGCGATCGCACGCGTCACCGGCCAAACCCCCACGCTGTTCCGCCCGCCCATGGGCTTCAAGCAACCACGCATCATGGGAGCGGCCCGGCGGCTTGACCTCACCGTCGTCACCTGGACGGCCCGCGCGCTCGACGGCCGGCCCACCACCGCCGAACAGATCCTCACCCGGCTCGGCGGCCCGCGCCGCGGCGGGGACATCCTCGCCCTCCACGCCGGGCCCGAACCCAACCGCCCCCGCGACCCCACCGCCACCCTCGACGCCCTGCCGCGGCTCATCGACACCCTGCGCTCACGCGGCCTGAAACTCGACCGACTCGACCACGTCCTGCGCCTGCCGGGCTATCGCCAGGAACCGGCGCGGGGACAACACATCCCGGCTTGAGCGAAGCATCATGCCAAATCGTTCAACGACGCCGACTCAGCCAGCCGAACGCGGTATACGAGCCCGTCAGCGTCAGCAACGCCAGCACCCCGCCGACCACCAGCGAACCCAGCGTCCACTCCAGCAGCAGCCGCCCATAAAGCGAGGCCTCACCCAACTCGGCCCACGACTCGATGCCCAGCCCGTCGAGCCGGCCGTTGAGCATCAGGTGTCCGGTCACCACCGCCAGCGCGATGAGCACCGGCCCCACCGGCGGGGTGGCGATGGTGGAGCCGACCACCACCAGATGGGGGTTGAGGTGCAGGCGTGCGGCGAGGTAGAGGCAACTGGCGGTGTGCAGGCCGTAGATCGGCAGGTTCGCGATGAACACCCCGACCGACAGCCCGATGGCCAACTCACCGCGACCGTAACGCCCCTGCCGCAGCGCCCGCCAGGAGGTTAACGGGTTGATCCACTGCAACGCGCGACGCCAGCGCGGCCGATCATCGCCCGACCCGCGAAGCGCAGCAGGATCATCCTCCCAGCACCGGCGATGCCCGAGCGGCACCAGCGCCCGGCCCAGCAGCCGGGCATGCAGGACCAGACCCGACAAAGTGTCGCGCACCAGGCGGAAGTGCGTCACCCGGCCACCCACCACGTCGTAGCGGCAACGCACCGGCCGCTGCTCCACCGCGGCACCCGCCCACAGCGCACGCGTCACCACTTCGGTTTCCCAGGCGTAACGGCCGGCCCGGCAACGCAAACACGCGACCAGCCCCAACGGATACACCCGGAACCCGCACTGGCTGTCCGCCACCCGTCGGCCCGTCTCCAGAAACACCGCCAGGTTCGACAACCGCCGTCCCAGCCGACTGCGCCCCGGATAATCAGCCGCGCGATCATCCCGCTGCCCCAGCACCAATCGACGCGGCGCAGCGCGGGCCGCCGCCATCATCATCGGCACCTGCGCCGGGTCGAGTTGGCCGTCGGTGTCGATCGTCAGCGCGTGGGAGTGGCCCAACTCGCGCGCCTTGGCAAAGCCCGATGCCAGCGCCCAAGCCTTGCCCCGGTTGGCCGGGTGGGTCACGACATGCCGAACTTGAGGGTCCGCGGCCGACCACGTCTCAAGATACGCCGCCGTGTCATCGGTCGAGCCATCGTTGACCGCGATCACCGGCAGGCCCGCGGGCCCCAGCCCCTCAAGCACCGCCGGCAACGTGCGCGCGTTCTGATAAGTCGGCGCAACCACCACGCAGGAAAATGCGTCGGCTCGGGTTTGCTCGATCGTCATACACACGCGCCCGTCCCGCACGGTCAACGCGACCGTCCTGCTGATCCGCTCATCATATAAGCTCGGTGGCCGTAACCGCCTGCCCCGGGACCGACGATCATCAGAATTCGCCAACCGACTCCGCCGGGGCGTGAAACAGGCGACGCGCCGCGGGTCGGCCACCGCACGGGGCCATTAAGCAACGACTCCGTTGCGCTTCGGAATTGAATCTGCCTGAATGACCCGGCGGAGGAGGTGCCTGATCTGATAGGGCCGCATCAACATCCGGCTTGCGCCACAGAGAATCGGTCATCGGTTGTGCTTTTCAACCGACACGCTCGCCGCACAAGGTAATTCGACAGGCATCAAGTCACCTTCAACAAATTGTCCAACTTGATGCAGCAGGTAACGGATTTCTCCCGCCGATTGGTCGCGAACTCCGCCACGGCCGGTCAACTGGAGCAGGGCACCGGCCGTGCCCGCCGCCTGGCCGATGGCAGAGACGGGTGCCATCACCCGATACGAAGAGTGGGCCTCGTGCGTTCCGCTGATACAGCGTGAGCCCAGCAGCAAGTTGTCGAAGTCGCGGGGTGCATTAAATCCTGCGGGCGTTCAGGCGGGTGATTTGAACATGGAGTGGTCCCAGCGTTGGTTGGTCCAGAGGCTCAGGGGGTGGGCCATGGGAATGAGGTTGTCGGTGCGCCAGCGCATGGCCGGGCCTTTGAGCCGTCGGCCCAGTTGTTTGCAGTTGCTTTCCACGGGGCCGCAGCAGATGGGGAGGCCCTCACGGCGGTGGCCGCGTTCGTCGTTGGCGCTGCGTCCCGAGCAGAAATACTCGGTCAGCTTTTTACCGTCGAACACGTCACTCTTGCACCAGCGTTTGCTCGCCTTGTGGAAGCTCAGTTCGCGTCCGCCCGCCGCCTTTTTGGCCACGGCTGTTCCCGTCACGTGGTCACCGATCCGCCGGAAGCTAAGTCGGCGGATGATGGGTACCAACGGGGCGTCGATACTGAAACAGGCGTTGAGGCTGTCGCCGGAATTCAATTACAACGTGTTGTTTTTACTGAACTTGCAGTCAAGACATGACCGGCGGTGACTGCGGCGGATTGCCCGGGACAGGAGTCGAACCTGCAAGGGATTTTACTCCCACCACGACCTCAACGTGGCGCGTCTGCCAATTCCGCCACCCGGGCGTCGAGCCAAGCATTATAGATACTTCGGGGCCATTTGCACACCGACCTTAGACGGTTTGGCAGATGCTACATTAGCGAGCAACCGGTGCCCGAGGAGCCCGCCATGCCTGATGATCGTCTTTGTGTCGTGCCCTGCGAGGGCGCGTGGGAGCTATATCAGACCGACGAGCCGACGCCCCGCCACCCGGCGACGGTGCCCGGCTGCGTGCATACCGACCTGCTGGCCGCGGGGGTGATCGACGACCCGTGGTTCGCCGACCGTGAGAAAAACATCCATTGGGTCGCCCATCGTGATTGGACATTTGAGCGCACCCTCGAGGTCTCGGCCGCACTGCTTGAGCGTGACCGCGTCGAATTGTGCTGCGACGGGCTCGACACGCTGGCGACGTTGTATGTCAACGAGGTTGAGGTCGGCCGCGCGGACAACATGTTTCGGCGGTGGCGGTTTGAGGTGAAGCCTCACCTGCGGGCGGGGAGCAACACGCTGCGCATCGCGTTTGACTCGCCGCTGCCGCTGATGCAACGCCGGGACGCCGAGCGCCGCCTGCCGATGTGGAACGTGTTCCACGAGGAGTTCTGCGGCAAAAGTTACGTGCGCAAGATGGCGTGCGCGTTCGGCTGGGACTGGGGACTCATGGCCCCCACCGCCGGCATCTGGCGCGATATCCGCCTCGAAGGCTACGACGCACGGATCGATGACCTGCGCATCACCCAGCAGCACGAAGGCGAAGCGGTCGCCCTGCGGTTGCGCGCGGTCGCGGCCGACGCCCCGGCAAACGCGATGATCCGCTTTACGCTTGATTTCCAGGGCAAAACCGTCGCGACCGGCACCGCGACACCCGGCCAAGACATCACCCTCGACGTGCCCGAACCCCAGCGCTGGTGGCCGAACCAGATGGGCGACCAACCGATCTACGACCTGACCGCCACCCTGCGCGACGCCGACGGCAAAACGCTCGACACCGCCTCCCGCCGCGTCGGCCTGCGCACGATCGAACTCATCCAGCAGCCCGATGAGCACGGCAGCAGCTTCCGCTTCCGTGTGAACGGCCGCGACGTCTTCGGCAAAGGCGCGAACTGGATCCCCTGCGATGTCTTCCCGTCGCGCATCGCCGACGCGACCTACCGCCACCAACTGCAAAGCGCCGCCGAGAGCGGCATGAACATGATCCGCGTCTGGGGCGGCGGCATCTACGAAGACGATCGCTTCTACGACCTGTGCGACGAGCTGGGCCTGATGGTCTGGCAGGACTTCATGTTTGCCTGCTCGACGTACCCGACGTTCGACGACGCGTTCATGGAAAGTGTGAAAGCCGAGGCGATCGACAACGTGCGGCGATTACGTCATCGCGCGTGCCTGGCGCTGTGGTGCGGCAACAACGAGTTGGAGCAGGGCCTGGTCGCCGACACTTGGACCGACGGCGCGATGAGCTGGGACGACTACCGCCCGCTGTTCGACGAGATGCTGCCGCGGATCGTCGCCGAGGAAGACGGCGTCACGCCTTACATCCCCAGCTCCGGCCACTCGCCGACCAACCGCACCAACTGCCACGACGACACGCAGGGCGATGCGCACGCCTGGTCGGTGTGGTTCGGCGGCAAGCCTTTCGAGGCCCAACGCGACTGGAAATACCGCTTCATGAGCGAGTTCGGCTTCCAGAGCTTCCCCGAGCCGCGCAGCGTCGAGGCCTTCACCGACCCCGAAGACCGCAGCCTCACCAGTTGGGTGATGGACTACCACCAGCGCAGCGGCCCGGGCAACCAGACGATCTTCAAGTACCTGCTCGACTGGTTCCAGCCGCCGAAGGATTTCGAATCATCGCTGTGGCTGACGCAGCTCACGCAGGCGCTGTGCATCGAGTATGCCGCGGACCACGCCCGACGCATTCAAGGCCGCATGGACGGCCTGCTCTACTGGCAGCTCAACGACCTGTGGCCGGGCGCGACCTGGTCGTCGATCGACGTGTACGGCCGCTGGAAGGCGCTGCAGTACTTCGCCAAGCGCTTCTTCGCGCCGGTGCGCATCAGCCTCCTGGAGAGCAACGCGCAAGGCACGGCCGAGGCGTTCGTCTCCAACCACCGCCCCACCACCGCGACGCTGACCGTCCGCTGGCGCGTGACCGACACCGCGGGCAAAACGCTGGCCGAGGATCAAACGGACATCGACGTCCCGTCACAGGCGTGCCTCGCGGCGAAGCGGATTGAGTGTCAGGGGTTCCGCGAGGCGGGCGGCACGGCGAAGCTGCCGCTGGAGGTGCGCAGCACCCCCCACGCGCCGATCGCCGGCGACCGCGATGTGCTGGTGTGGGCGTGGGCGGTCGATCGTGAAACGGACGCGGAGGTCAGCCGCACACTCGCGACGTTCGCACGGCCGAAGCACCTGCGGCTGCGGCGCCCGACGATCAGCGCTGAGGTGACCGGCCCGTCGCCCGAGGGCGTGTTCGAAGTCACGCTGAGCACGGACATGCCCGCGCTGTGGACGCGGCTGTCGGTCGAAGGCCACGACGCCCTGTTCTCCGACAACTTCCTGCACCTGCTGCCGGGCCTGCCGACGACCGTGACCGTTCGTCCCCTGCCGCCGCACGAGCCGTTCTCGTTTACGCCCAAGGTCACCGCGCAAGCGCTGGTGGACCTGTGGGAGTGATGCGAGATTCCTTCACGCGGCTCGGGTCTTGTATGGCTGCACCAAGCGTTCGATCTCACGGCCTTTCGCGTCAGCGGCAAGGTCCAGGTCGTACTGTGCCTGAAGTCCCATCCAGACTTCGGCGGAAGTGCCGAAAAACCGCGCCAAGCGCAGCGCCAATTCAGCGCTGATCGATCGTGAGCCATTGATCACGCGCCCGATCTGTTGAGCCGAGACCCCGATCTCCTGCGAGAGCCGATAAGCGCTCAGACCCATCGGCTCAAGGAAATCGAGCTTGAGCACTTGGCCGGGATGGACGGGGCGGTGTAGCGAGCGGGGCATGGTCTGTTCCTCACGTTTTAGTGGTAATCGACGATTTCAACGTTGTGAGCGTGGCCGGCTTTCCCGGTGAAGATGATCCGCCATTGCTCGTTGATACGAATGCTGTGCTGTCCGGCGCGGTTGCCTTTGAGCGGTTCCAGGCGATTACCCGGTGGCATGCGCAGATCACCTAGCGTGACCGCGTGATGCAGATACCTCAGTTTCCGCAACGCGACGGACTGGATGCGGGGATCGATACGCTTCGGTCGCCGACGATGGAATAACGCCTCGGTCTCACGATCCGCGAAGGATTCGATCACCTTATCGTAATAACCATATTGGTTCTATTGTCAATGAAAAACAACCCCGCGCCGGGGCGCGGGGTTGAGGGGGTTTGCGTGAACGGTCGCGGGGGTTACTTGGGGTTGTCTTCGCCGAGCAACTGGGCGACGAGGCGCGATTCGCCGATGGTCGTGCCGATCTCGTCGGGCGATTCGGCACCCGCGGCCAGGGCGATGGCAGCGGCGGCTTCGAGCTCTTCTTCCCGCGAGAGCATCTCGGCCTCGGGCGGCTCGGCGAGCTTGATCACACTCAGGTTCTGGTAGGCCTTGAACCCCGTGCCCACCGGGATCAGGTGGCCCAGCAGCACGTTCTCTTTCAGGCCCTGCAGCGTATCGACCTTGCCACCGAGCGCCGCTTCGGTGAGCACCTTGGTCGTCTCCTGGAACGACGCGCCCGAGAGGAACGACTCGCTCTGGAGGCTGGCCTTGGTGATGCCCAGCAGCAGCGTCTGGCCCGACGCGGGGCGGCACTTGACCGCCTTGGCGCCTTCCTTGCCATCGGCCTCGGCGCGGGCGTTGAGGTCGCGGATCTCCGACTTGCTGATGAGCTGGCCGGCGGTCAGGCCCGTGTCGCCCGGCTCCTTCACGCGGACGCTCTTGGCGACCAGATCATTCGCATCGCGGAAGCGGAACTTATCGACCACCTCGTTGGGCAGCAACTCGGTGTCGCCGGGGTTTTCCACCCGCACCTTCGAGAGCATCTGCGAGAGGATCACCTCAACGTGCTTGTCGTTGATCGGCACGCCTTGGGCGCGGTACACGTTCTGCACCTCGTCGAGCATGTACTGGTACAGCGCTTCCTCGCCCTTGATGCTGAGGATGTCGTGGGGGATCTGCGGGCCATCGACCAGCGCGTCACCCGCGGCGACGAAGTCGCCGGTGTGGACCTGCAGGTGACGGTCCTGCGGGACGTGGTGATCCACTTCGAGCCCGGCCTCGGAGCGG
>CAZTLX010000022.1:0-29429 GCA_964614575.1 uncultured Phycisphaeraceae bacterium
GAAGAGCACCATCTTCCACCACTTCCCCGCGCCCGTCACTTGGGGGGAAGCTCACCGAACAACTCAAGGGAATGCCGTTAGCGAATATGCCATTTTACTTTTCATATGTAGTCAACGCCGACCTGGCGGAAGGTGACGCAAACGCTGTCAAGACTATCAATGGCTACAAACGCACTTTTCATGACACCATCCTACACGCCTCGCACACTGTGATGATGTTCGAACTGCGTTCTGCAGCAAGCGAATTGAATTTTCTCTCCACGGAAGAGCCCGGTTTCAATGAAAAGTACGAGACTGATCAACTCCGGATGAAGGGAGATGAAAAGCACTTCGCGGGTCGTCACTTCGAGGGCGGTCATATGGCCTTCGCAGACGGACACGCGGCACATGTGAAGTGGCGTGACTCGTATCGGGGTACCGCAAGTGTCCGGTGGCAAGTCAATTCCGAAAACTATACCGGCGATTGAGACCGGATGTTTTTTCTACCAAAGGAGTATTGAGATGATGTTGACTATCAGAGTTTGCGGACTGTTCGTTCCTGTATGCATCTTGGGAGTTACGGCGATCCAAGCCCAGAACGTCGAGTTGATTAATGGGCGTATCGCACACGACTACAATCTGGCTTGGCAAGTCCCTAATCCGATCGACCCAAACCTGCCGCCGTTTTTTAAGGCCACCGACCGTATTTCAGGTGTGGATGTTAGCGACGGTGGCAATGTCATTTTGGGTGGCCGCCTTGCCCGCACTGCCGGTGATAGTAGTCGCCCGGATTCCTGGTGGGTTAATTCTTCAACCGATGGAACGCAAATCATCGCTACTGAAGACTTCTTTGCTCCAACGCTTGATAATGATTTCAAGCCGTCTTTGAGTTTTCAGGCAAGCGGCTACTTCGCGCTCGATGATGGTCGCTATCTTTTCGGCGTCCAAGGTACTAACCCCGATACCGGAGAGCAGATCGGGAATGTGGTCGTCGGTACACCATCGTCATGGTCGGTGGTGGCCAGCAGCGTGAATCCTGGCCAAGAATTTCTTGCCAACGCAAACTTTCGCTTTATGTCAGTAAGTGACAATGGTACGTGGGCTGTGGGATCGAACAATCAGGCGTACGTGGGTGATTTGTCCGGGAACATTCGAACCGTAACAGGACCCACCCAACTTGATCTCGTCAACAACTCAGGGCAAGCGATCGCCTTTTCTAACTTTAGGCTTTACGGGCCAGATGGGAGCACGACGACACTCTTTACTCCGGGCGAGGCGACCCCTGGTATCGCGGGTACCACGATCACACGCATCGATTCAATTGACATCAACCACTCTGGCATGATGGCCGTCGAATACGGCTTGAACGTAGGCCAGGGAAGCGCATTGTATCTGCAAAACGCTGCCGGCGACCGTAAGCTGATCGCAGGGTATGAGCAGGAGGCTCCGGGTTTCGCTGGCGGTCGGTTTCTAAGTGGCGGTATTTCACCCTTTAGCACTATAAGCCAGAAGCCATATCTAACCAACAACAATGATGTATATTTCATGGCCCGCGTCACGCCGGACACCGGCTCTGCGTTTGAGGCTTTCTACCACTATGACGCACAATCAGACACCCTCAACCCGCTGGCCTACGAGGGCATGCAGACGCCGGGTCTTAACGGCTACACCATTAAAGACATAGAATCATCTTATCAGGTCAACGACAAAGGTTGGGTGGTATTTGGGGCCAGTTCGACAAATGGCAGCATCAGTGACCCGGAGGAAGACTTTGCGATGTTTGCGATCACTCCACAAGGTCAGGTGGAGCGCTTGTTTGGCTTCGAGGATACGCTTGTGCTCGCAGATGGGCAGCAATTTGTGCTTGAAGCCTTCTTCGGCCTTCAGCCCAATGGATCGGGAAGCGGTTCGCTTCAAGAAGCATTCTCCGATTCAGGGTATCTAACGTTCCGGGCAAATAGTACGACTTGGCTGACTTTGCAGATAGTCCCCGAACCCTCCAGCCTCGCGCTGCTGGGGCTCGGTGGGCTGGCGTTGCTGGGGCGGCGGCGGCGCTGATTGAGATATTCATTCCCCACGCCCGGGGCGGGCGATCGCCTGCCCCGGGCTTTGGCGTTGACACCACCACTTGGTTTTCTTCTCACACATGCGACACGAGGATCAGGGCCTATGGTCTGGAACGATTGGCGAATCTCGGGTGCGACGTCGGCGGGCCGGGGGGCGGGCGCGGTGAGCGAGTCGGACGACGAGGGCATCCGGCGGGTCGGGCCGTTGACCATCTGGCCCCAGCGGCACGAGGTGCGGGTTGCTGGCGAGGCGGTCTTGCTGACGGCGATGGAGTTGTCAATCCTCATGCTGCTGGCCACGCGGCCGGGGCAGGTGTTTTCGCCCGAGCAGATCGCCGAGGCCTGCCACGATGGGCACACGCCGGTGCAGCCCAAGAGCGTGAACCGGCGGGTGCAGGCGCTGCGGCAGAAGCTGGGCGACGCGGGGCAACTGATCACGAACCTGCGGGGCGTGGGCTATTGCCTGGTTTCGACGGCGGCGTCGGACGAGCAGGGGTCGGGCGGCCGATGGTTTACGCTCGCGCCGCTGCTGGCGTGGTGGGGCGAGCGCGGGATGCGGGGCAAGCTCGGGGCCGGGGCAGTGGCGCTCTCGGCCACGGGGCTGCTGGGGCTCGGCGGCTGGCTGGCGCGGGATGCGGTCCTGCCTACGCCGGGCACCCAGGGCATGACGCTGGCGGCCGCGGGCGTCTGGCGGCCGGTGGAGGCGGTCGAGGGCGGTGACCCGATTGCGTACCTCGAACGCGTCGCGGCGTGGTCCGGTGCGGGCTCATCCATCGTGTACACCGGGCAGGGCGACGAGTACCTGATCCTCAGCGACCGCGGCTACGAGAGCGGCAAGGACGACCCGGTCTGCCGCTGGCACCGCGTGCGGCTTGAAGCGACGCCGGCCGATCGTGCGGACGGACCGGCCGAGCTGCACATCACCTGGCTGAGTCAGACCCTGCTGCAGGACGAAAGCGGCCAGCCGCTGCGTGGCGGCTCGCGCGACCTGCAGCGGCGCTACGACCCCGAGGCGATGTGCCTGGATGCGGCGGGCAACGTCTGGATCGCCGAGGAGTACGGCCCGTCGATCGACCTGTTCTCGCCCGACGGCAGGCGCATCCGCCGACTGCCGATCCCCGAGCACCTGCGCGTGGCCCGGCCGCACCACGACCCTGACAAGGAGCGGCGCGACAACATCCTCGGCCGCACCCCCAACCGCGGCTTCGAGGCGCTGGCGCTGGATGAAGAGCGCGGCGTCCTCTGGGCGATGACCCAGGCCCCGCTGATCCAGGACGGCAGCGAGGGCGGCGAGTCGGTCCGGCTCCTGGCGCTGTCGGTCGAGGATGGTCGGTTGGTTGATGAATGGGTGTATCCGCTGGAGGCCGAGGAACACCAGGTCAGCGAGATGCTGTTGCGGGATGGTGCGTTGTGGGTGCTGGAGCGTGACCTGCGGGCGGGGCCGGAGGCGCGGTTCAAGCGGGTTTTTGCGGTACGGACGGATGGCGCGACGCCGGTGACGGGCATCGCCTCGCTGCCGAGCAACCGCCTGCCGGCGGATATCGTGCCGGTGGACAAACGACTGGTGGTGGATGTGCTGGCGCTGGCGCGTCGGGCCGAGCCGCTGGGCTTGGCGGTGTACGAGCAGTTCGAGGGCATGACACTGGGGCCGACAGGCCCCGCGGGCCAACCGCGGCTGCTGATCACGACCGACAACGGCCGATCGGGCGTGTACATGGGCGAGGTGATGAGCGCGTACGAGATCGAGCTAAAAGAATCCTCCGCTTCCCCCTGGGAGGATACGCTTGCGTCGGCACCTTCGATTAATCTGAAGCCGGAAGTGGAGAATTGACCGCGGCAGGATTCGAACCTGCGACCTGTTGCTCCGGAGGCAACCGCTCTATCCAGCTGAGCTACGCGGCCGAATCGGAAGCGTCGGATTGTAACAGGCCGCCGCGGCTTTGCCGAGCCGTGCGGAAACGGGTGGCGCGATTGTTCACCCGGCCGACTTGAGGGACGCGTGCTTTTACCCGAGGCGTGCGGGGATGGGTTGGCCGCACTCGGGGCAGGCGTGGCCGTGGCCCAGCGTGCCGCGCAGGTCGTAGCCGCAGGCGAAGCAGATCGGTTCATCGAGGTTTTCCGCCGCGCGTTCGTAGCGGCCGAGCATCAGCAGCAGCACGACCCGGCAGCCGAAGGCCCACAGCGCGACGAACAGGCCGATGAGCACCGCGGTGTAGGTGCCCGAGTCCTCCCAATCAAAATACGTCCAATCCGAATACGCGTTCGCCACCTCGACGAGGACGACGCATGCCAAGGCCACGCCCAGCCCCAGCAGCAGGACCATGCGGGTATCGCGTTCGTGCTGCCAATAGCGTTGGCGTTGGCCGCGGTTGCGGAGCAGGACCATGGTGCCGCAGGCGAGGAACGCAAGGATAAAGATGCAGCCGGCGAACAGCGGGAAGGACCACCAAGCGAGATAGATGTTGGACGCATAGCCGTAGTGATTATGAAAGAAGCCCTCCGGCACACCGATGCGGTGTGTGGGTTGGCCGACCAACGGATCCAATATCTCTTCAACCTGGAAAAGGTAATCAAGCACCGCCCATACGACGCCGGTGAGCAATAAGCTGAGCATGAAGGTGAGTGTCGCGAGCGAAAGCCAGGTCGGTCGTCGCATGGCGGGCAGGAGTTTCGAGGTCGAGCGGGTGGGCAGCAGGTAAAACAAGGTGGCGACCAGCAGCGTCAGCGTCGCCGCGGCGGGCAAGAGGATGTACGGCATCAGGCTGCGGTGAAAGCTATAACGTGAGCCGCTGAACAGCCCGAACACACCATCGAGACCGTGCTCGGCGATCGGTGGTTGGTGATCGAAAAAGATAAAGCCCATGCCTTCTTCGATGACGCGTGCGGCCGTCACGTCAGACCAACCATCGAGCCCGATCGGCCGCCAGGCCACGACGCCCGCGACAATCAGGAGCATGACCCAAAGCAGCAGGTAGAACCCTCGCAACCTAAAACCGTGACGCTGCCACTTAGTCATGCGATGAGCCTATCCATGGTGGTCATTAAATGAACCTGCCGGGTATCCCGCCGAAGCTCCGCCCCCGGAAAGCGCTGCGCATCGGCGGGCTTGTGTCGATTAACTTACATATATCGATCCGGGGCAAAGCATGGCCCCGCTGCCGCTAAGGCGCAAGGCCCCAGAGGTGCAGTTTCTGCCCGGCGGCACCGAGGAGGAAGCGGCCGTCGCCGGAGAACGCGAGGCCGGTGATCGTGTCGGGCTCGGCTTCGAGGGTCTGAAGGATCGCGCCGGTGGTCGTATCGAAGAGGTGGACGATCGCGCCGGGTTCGAGAGCGATCGCGGCGCGGCGGCCGTCGGGCGACAACGCCAGCGCGCTCAAACGCCACCCGGTGTCCTGGCCTTGGGCCACGTCAGCTTGATTGAGAGGTGAGCCGTCGGGTTTGTTCGGGGGCAAAAGCCACGCGCGTTGGTTCGCGCTGTCAAGTTCGATGACCCGGGCCGCGTCGGCGTGGGCGAGCAGCAGGGTGATCGCGTCGGGCGAGACGCGGATGCCGGCGATCGCACGGGCCCCGGCCCAGACCTGCTGCGTCCGGTTGGTCAGCGGATCAACCGTCCACACCTGATGGCTTTCCGCCTGCCTGCCGCCAACAGCGAGCAAGGACGCGTCGGCCGGCCAATCGAGGTGGTATGCGTTGTTGACCGCGGCGTTGGCCAGTTCGCGGCCGATGTCCTGCAGGTAGATCTGCACCCCGGCGTCGATCAGGCCCACCACCGGGCGTTGCTGGATGTAGCCGATCTCGACGCAGCGGCCGGGGATCATCAGCGGCCGACGCATGCGCTCGCCGCTACGGACCTGCCACTCGAAGGCGAAGGCTTCGTCGGGCTGGGCCTGGGACTGGCCCCCCGCGGTCAGCCGCAAGCCGGTGGGATCAAACGCCAGGCGGGTCACCGGCCCGGGCGTGGCGAGCTTGCGGACCGGCAAGCCCTCTTCCAGGTCAAACTGCAGGACGCCGCCCTCGAACGCCGCTGCCGCCCAGGCCCCTTCGTTCGGCAACACGATGCGGCGGATCGGCACCCCGGCGTCATAGGAGCGGATCAGCCCGACCTCGTGCGGGATCTCGAGCGTGGCCTTGAAACGCGGCACAAACGCCAGCCCGCGATCGGCCATCCGCTGCCGCACGCGTTGCAGCGAGAGCGTGGCCTTGATCACCGGGCTGCTGCCCGGCCGCGCGTCGGGGGCCTCGATCACCCGCTCGTACGCCTGACGCACGGAATCGAGCAGACCGGCCTTGGCGGATTCCGCGGCCGCGTGGTAGCGCGCGTCCCACCACTCGGCCGCAACAAGCGCGCGCTCGGCCGAAAGCGAACGCTGCGGCTGCATCGCATCGACGATGGTGGCGGCCTGAGGGTTCTGCCTGTCGAGACGACGCGACAACTCACGCGCAGCGCCCGACGCGTCGTAGGCCTCGACCAGCAGCGTGACCAATTCGATCCGCGCCGCCTGATCGTCCGGTTCATCCGCAAGTTTTTCTTCGAGCTGGGCTCGGCGTTCATCCAACCGCTTGCGTCGGCTCAGTTCCTCGATCCGCGCCAGGACCTGCGCTTCCTGCTCACGGTCGCTGAGTCGCGCCACCGACTGCGCCTTGCGCAGCAGGCTCATGCTGGCGTCGGCGTCATGCGCGAGCCTCGCATCCGCGGCCCGGAGCAGGATCGGCAGGTACTCGCCGCCGATCTGCTTTCGCTGGGCCGCCAACGCGGCGCGATAGCGCTGCTCGTAGAGACCCAGCAGTCGGTCCTCCCATTCAAAGCGTTCTGCCCGTAAGGCGGGGGGTAACTTGTTCAGCGCTTCCGCGGCGCTGGCATACCCATCGGGATGCGCCAGCAGCAGCGGGCAGGCCCGGTGACGCAGCACCGCCGCCCACGCCGGTTCCGCGGCGGCGTCGGCGGCGGTCAACATTTCACGGCCAAGGGCCAGGTCATCAAGCGCCGAGCGCGTGGCCTGCACTTCCGCCTCGCGCACCGCGTAGGCACGGTTCACCTGTGGGACCGCCGCGTCGATCTCTTCCAGCGTCTGGGCGGCACCGCCCCAAGCCCAAATCAGGCCCATACCCAGAAGGGCCAGACAACGCCAGGCGGTGGGACGGGTCGGCTGGGTCATCCGGACTCCCGATCGTGGACAAGCACATCAATCAGAGGGCGGTTCGCCTCGGGGAAACGGTACTGCGTCAGGGCCTGCGGCGAAACCCAGCGATACTCGGCAACCAGCCGGGGTTCGGGGCTTTGCGTAACACCCGGCGGCAATCGGCACCCGTAAGGCCGCAGGCGGATGCGGCCGTGGGCATAGGTGTGCTCGATCTCGGGCAGCGGCTGATCGACGACGACCGCCAGACCCAGCTCCTCCTCGAACTCTCGCACAAGCGCCTGAGCGGGGGTTTCGTCAGCCTCAATCTTGCCCCCGGGAAACTCCCACAACCCGCCCATGACGGCCTGATCCGGCCGCCGGGCGATCAGGATGCCCTGCGGGCCGCGGAGGATGCCGATGGCGACCTGGATGAGGGGCGGGACGCTCGGGTTGACGGTATCGGCCGCGGTCATAGGGTTTCTTCGGCCATGGGTGAGATTCCGGATACGCTTCCGGAGCGTTTTGCTCAACGCGTGGCAAAGGCAACAAACCCCCGCCCATTGAGCAGATATCGGGCCTGCTTTGGCAGTCTAGCCTACGGGCGGGGCAGGCTTTACGCGACCGGCAGGGACCCCGATTTATCATGCCGTAAAAAAGAATAAAAAATTCTTGCTCGATCCACACACTTCCGGCGGCTCATCGACAACTTAAGTTGATGTAATTATTTATCTTATAGCATAATAGTGCAATCCCGGAGCTTTCATTGACACAGCCTGAAACCAACCGATACGATAGGAGCCAGCCCAACGGAAGCAGGTCTTTGATCAGAGCCGAGGGCGCGAGTTTAAGCCGTGGCGCGCCTCCGCCCACAGGATCGGAGCCCTGTGGCGGAGGTTTTTTCTTTCCTTCGCTTCGACACCATCGCGACCCTCATTTGAACCGCCGTGCGCTGATCAAGCGCATCATCCCACCGTGGCTCCCGGTGGCACCGGCTTCGCGCTGGTGAGAGTCACCACATCAATCAACGGCGCTTCCGCGCCCGCCTGCGATTCACCGAGCACCGACGCGGCAAGCAACATGCCGTTGGATTCCTCGCCACGGATCTTGCGCGGCGCGAGATTGACGACCACGATGATCTGCTTGCCAACCAGCGACGCCGGGTCGTCCACGTACTGCTTGATGCCCGCACAGATCTGCCGCTGCTCGAAACCCAGATCGATCTGCAGCTTCAACAGGCGATCGGCATTGGGATGCGCCTCGGCCTGGAGGATCGTGGCGACCCGCAGGTCGATCTTCGCAAAATCGTCGTAGGCAATCTCGGGTTTGATCGTCATGGGTTGTCTCCGGGGTGGCGGGTTGCCTGCACAGGGTACAATCGTGCTGCGATGCGAGCCATCCGTCGATATCTCTGGCCCCGCCGCGCGTGGCGCCGTGTTCTGGTGGTGGTGCTTGCGCTGGTGATGGTATGCATCGGCGTGGTGTGGCACCAGAGCCGCCCCAAGCGCCTCACGCCGCGTGTCGAGCAGATGGTCGCCGCGTTCACCGGCACGCGGGTGAGCATCGGCACCGCGCGGCTGGAGTGGGGCCCGCGTCTGGTGCTCGAAGATGTCCAACTCACCCTGCCCGATGACCCGAGCGAAGGCGGCCGGCTCTTCGAGGCCCAGCAGGTGCTGATCGCCATTGATGGCACCGACGCGTTGACCGGCACGCTGACCCCACGCTCGGTCGGCGTCACACGCCCGGTGCTCTACCTCACCGAAGACCTCGACGCCGGGGGCTACAGTTTCCAAAGACTGGACCTTGGTCCCGACGACCCCGATCAACCCACCCCACCGCCGCCGCGCCTGCTGCCCGAATCGTTTATCGATGGCGGGGAGGTGCGCCTCGGCCAGGTCGAAGACGGCCGGTACCAGATGCTGGGCACGGTGGATATCGTCGGGAGATTGGCCGAGCGCCCGGGCGATGTACACGAGCGATACGCCTTCCGCTTGATGGGGCGCGAAGCCGAATCCGACCGCCGCGTCACGCTCGAAGGCGAGATCGACCTTGAAGCACTGACGCTGGAGATGCGCCTCGAAGGCCTCGCGTTCGACAGCGTGCAGCGGCGCTTCATCCCGACCGCGTACCGCCGCTGGTGGGACGCGATGCGACCCGAGGGATCGTTCCCGATCGCCCAGCTCCGCCTCGCGCCCGAGGACGGCCGGCTGGCGGTGGCATCGGCGGAGCTGCGCTTCGAAGGCCTGGCCTGCAGCCTGCCCAGCGAGCTGATGAACCTGGGCGAAAACGATGCGCACGAGATCCGCATGCTCGATGTGACCGGCGTCTCGCGCCTGTCCGATGGGCGGTTCGTCGACCAATTCACGGGGCGGATCGAGGGCGTGCGGTATTCGGTCGAGGCGCGGCACGGCATCACGCCCGACGAACCTTTCTCCGTCACGCTCAAGACCGATCCGTTCGAGCTGCCCGCCGAACCGCGGTTCTTCTACGCCCTGCCGCCGGTGGCCAAGAAGTATCACGACCGCTTTAGCCCCAGCGGCCGATTCGCCACCACGGTGACCATCGAGCGCGTCGCGCCCAGCGGACCGATCACCACCGAGGGCCAGGTCGTCATCCATCAGGCCCGTGCGACCTACAAAAAGTTCGCCTACCCCTGCGAAAAGATCACCCAGGGCACGATCACGTTCACCGAAGACGAGCTGCGCATCGAGGACCTGATCGCGTTTGGCCCCAGCGGCGCGAAGCTGGTGCTCAACGGCACGATCACGCCGCCGCGCGACGGCGCGGCAGTGGCGATCGACCTGCTGGTCAGCGACATGCCCATCGACGCCCACCTCACCGACGCGATGGAGGAGGATCACCGCGACGCGCTGACGATGTTCTTTGATCCACAGCGGCATCAGCAGTTGGTCGACGCGGGGGTGATCCGCCACGCACCACAGCCGCAGACCGAGGGGGAACCCGACGCGCCGCGCGACAGCAAACCGGACGCAGACGCCCCCCCACCGCCGGTCTTCGAGCCGGGCGGGGTGATCAAGCAAGCGAAGGTCGAGATCCGCCGTGCGCTCGGCGACGATACCGATTACCGCGTGACCACCACGCTGGATGTCACGGGTCTGCGGGCGCTGTATCGCAATTGGCCGTACCCGTTTATCGGCAAGAGCGGCACCCTGACCATCGGGCCCGACGCGGTGCTGATCGATCGCATCGAGTTGACCGGGCTCACCGGCGGCGGCGGTGTGATCGAAGGCAGGCTTGATCGGCCGACCGACCAGACGCTGATCCCCCAGCTCACCATCAAGGACATCCACCTGCCCGTGGATAACCTGCTGCTCGCGTCGATCCCCAAGCCGCAGGACCGTTGGGCCCGCGAGGTGCATCTGGACGGCGAGCTCAAGGCTCACGGCCGCATCTTCCAGCGCGAAGACCGCGAGCCCGACGATGAGGACAGCATCGACTTTGTCTTCGATGCCCGCGTAACCGACGCGACCGCCAACCCCTTCGGCGGGCGCTTCGGCCTGGAAGCCGTCCGCGGCGCGTTTACTCTCACCCGCACAAACCTGACCATCACCGAGATGACCGGCACCCGCGCGGAGGCGGCGCTCGCGCTCTCAGGCGGCATCGACTGGTCGGACGGCACGCCGGGCTTCTCCATCGACGTCGCCGCCGACGACCTGCCGATCGGCGAACCAGCGCTGGACCTGATCCCCCAGACCATCGCCGCCCGTGCGCAACTAATCGCGCTGTTTGAGAAACACAAGCCGCTCGGTGTAACCGATGTCTCGCTGACCTGGTCCAACGACGGGAAAAGTGATCACTTCGCAACCCTGCTTACGCCCGATACGCTGAGCTTCGACCTCAACGACACGCGCATCGATCTGTTCGACATGAGCGGGCGCATCAAGGTCACGCCCGGTCTGATCGAGCTCGACCGGATCGCCGCGTCCTTTGCCCACGGCGAGGCGGAAGTCTCGGGCGTGCTGGGTCTGAGCGAGACTCCGACGCACGCGCTGAGTTTCTCCGCGACTTCTGATCGCCTGGACCCGACCACCCGCGCCATGCTGCCCCCCGCGGTGCGCACCGTGATCGAGGGGCTGGGACTCAATGGCGGTTACCACATCGACGGCGCCCGATTGAACCTGCGGCCCGGCGCGACCGAAAAGCCCGTCGCCGATTTCACCGCCGTGATCGGCCTGACCGACGCCCGGGCGCAGGTCGGCGTGCCCATCACCGAGCTCGATGGCCAACTCGGGGTCAAGCTCACCACGCGTTACAACCAGCCCTACCCCTTCATCGACCTGGACCTGCAGGCCGAGCGCCTGGTCGCCAACGGCCGCGTCGTCGAGCCGATGAAGCTGCGCATGCGCAGCGGCCGGGGGCTCGACGCGGTGGTCATCCGCGAGATGAACGGGTCGGTTTACGGCGGATCGCTGGTGGGGCGTGGGTTGATCTCGCTGGGCACCGAGCCGCGCTACGCCTTCGACCTGTCGCTTCACGAGGTCGCGCTCGATCCGTTCATTCGATCCGACCCGGACTGGGACACGCCGCTCCGGGGACAAGAGGAGAACGGCGTGCTGCTGCCCCAGCCGCTGCGCCGGCAGGACGATGTCGGCCTGCTCTCCGCGGGGCTGACGATCGAAGCGCCGCTTTATGAGCCGACCGAACGGCAGGGCCGCGGTGCCCTGGAGATCCGAGATGCGAAGTTGTTTGAGCGCCCCCTATCGCTCGCGCTGCTTCAGGCCGCGAACCTTTCCCTGCCGCGGGCCAGCGCATTTGACCGCGTCTCGTCGCGCTTCCTGATCGTCGGCGACGATGTGCTCTTCGACTCGCTGAGCTTCGAGTCGCCCGCGGTGTCCATCACCGGCACGGGCGTGATGCATTACCCCACACGACAGCTCGACCTGACCATGGTCAATCGCAACCCCGCCGCCTGGGACCTGGGCCCTTTGAATGAGCTCTTCAACACACTGAAGGACGAGTTGATCGCCATCCGCGTCCGCGGCACGATCGAGGCGCCGCAAGCCGAGTTGGAGAGCTTCCAGAATGTCCGCCGCACGTGGGACGACCTGTTCACCGCCAGCCGTGCCCTGCCCCTGCGCGCCGGGGAATACATCGGCCTCGATTAAGCCTTCCCTCCCAAACCCGCCGATGCGCAGCGACCTCAGGGAGCAAAGCTTCGGCGGGATCACTCTTAACCATCGCCGGTTCAACGCCGAGCCACCCCACGCCCCACCGCCTGCGCCCGCTCCATCACCGCCGGCCAATACACCGTCGCGACCGCGTCGAGGATCGCCCCGTCGATCAGTCCGCGCTGGGGCTGGGCCTGAGCATCCTTGACCTTCGGCACCACCGCCAGCACCGGCACACCGGTCATCCGTTCGATCCACTGCCGATTGCTCGCGATGGATGGATCATTTTTTGAGCCGTCGGCGTCGTAGCCGTTCATCACCACCCCCGCAACCCGGCAGCCTCGCTGTCGCAGCAGCGCGACCGTCATCGCCGTGTGATTGAGTGTGCCCAGCACGCTACGGGCGACGACCAGAACGGGGTATCCGATCGCGGCGATCAGGTCGAGTGTGGTGTAGCGTGGCTCGGTCGGGTCCAGCGGCACCAGCAACCCGCCCACGCCTTCAATCACTAGCGAGCCGTGCGCCTCATCCAGACGCTGCAGCGCATGGGTCAGCAGAAGCCAATCCATGGTTTCCTGCGCCTGCTCGGCCGCCGCGGCCGGCGCGAGCGGGGCGACGAAGCGGAGCGGATTGATCACATCCAACGGCTGGCGGCAATCCGCAAAGTGGGCCAACGCCTCGGCGTCAGTACTGACCAACCCCTCGCGGTCCCGGCGGCAACCCGAGGCGAGCGGCTTGCACACGCCGACGCGTGTCGTGGTCTGACCCCGCAACGCCGCGACGATCGCGCAGCTCACCACCGTCTTGCCCACGCCCGTATCGGTGCCGGTGATGAACAACCCCGGGCAGCGCAGCTTTGGTGGCTCGAACATAAACCCATGTTACGACGATTCTTGATGGAAAACTGTTGAACCCAGGCGCCCTGAGACGATCAATCTGAGAACCCGCGAACCCTGCAAGGGAATGCCATCATGGTCCGACACGCCAATCGTTATGCTCCCGCCAATCCCCAGGCCGACGTCGAACGCCTGCTCCGCGATGTGGCGCGGCTGCGCACCGTGATCGTCCGTGACCTGCCCGAGATGGCCGACGATGTAGACCGCACCATCCGTCGCGCCGACCATTTGCTCGCCAAGACCGCCGGCAGCGCGCACGAGCCCATAGTCCGCTCCAGCCGTACCCTCCTGCACTGCCTCCACTGCGGCCTCCAGGCCGCCTGACCCCCCGCCACCCCAACCCCACACCCAAGCCCACCGATGCGCAGCGCCGCGAAGCTTCGGTGGGAAATCCGCGCCCCCCTCACCGCCCCGCGCGTCCCCCGGCCATCATCCGCGCAAACGCCCGGCCCATCATCGACGGCGTCAGCTTCACCGGGGTGGCCCGGCGGTGCCAGTCAAGCAGGTCATCCACCCGCACCATGAAGTAGGCCCGGCCGTCGGCTGCCGCAAAACGATGCACCACCAGTTCCCGGCGAGCTGCGGCTTTCGCGAGCACCAGCGCCGGCTTGCCCAGGGCCGCCGCCGCGTCCGCCAGCGACAAGGCCTCGCCCAGCGACCGCTTCCACTGCTTGAAGGTCATCTGCTTCGGCATCGCATCTCCCAAGGCCGGCCCGACTCATCAACATCGCCGCCCCCCTCCCATCGACTTTCTCCACGCCGCCCTTAAGTCACGACCGCTACAGGCCGATTCTCTTCCCTGTCCAGCGCGATGCACGCGTTCGGCCCAGACAGGGGAGCCTAAACAATGTCCGATATGTACGACCACCAACCCGAATCCACCCCGGAACATGCCCCGGAATCCGCCCCGACCTTCGGGCTCGACGCCTCTTCGATCGTCGAGGACCTGCAGCGTCGCTGCGAGAAGCTGCGTCAATGGCACATCGGTGCCGAGGCGAAGCTCCAGGAATCGCGACGAGAGGTCGAAGCGCGTGAGGCCGAGGCCGCCCGCCAGCGGCAAGCCAACGAGGCCCGCCACGGCGAGCTCGACCAGCGTGCCGCCGAGCAGGACCGCCGCCAGCACGCGTTGGATGAGCGCAACGGCCAGCTCGACGAACGTCAGCGGGCGTTGGACATGGCGGAGGAGCGTGTCCAGCGCCTGCAGACCGAAGCCCGCGAGCAGCAGGACGAGCTCAAGCGGATGCGGGAAGAATTGGATGAGGAGTGGGCGAGCCTGCACCGCGTCCGCCGCGCCCAGGAGAGCCTCGCCGCCGCCCTCGAATCGGAGCAGCAGCGGGTCAACGCGACCCGCTTCAAGTTCCAACCGATGGATCAGGACCACGCCGAGGGCGACGCGCTGCGCCACGCCGCGTAACCCCGGGCGTGCCTCGATTCCACCCATCGAATAGCCTTGCCTTGATTGGCAAGGCTATTTCGCAAGCGCATCGCGGCCGGACGTCGGTATGCGAGGCACCCCCCGCTTCAGGCGTGCTTGCCCAGCGCGATGGTCGCGTCGTGGCCGTGGGGCATGTAGTGCTGCGAGAAGCGCAGGTCCCAGGTCTGTTTCATCGCCCAGTCGATCAGGGTCATGGTGGGCAGGCGGTGGGCGGGGTATTCCTGTGGCGGCGCCGCGGGGCCGGCGGTGTCGGAGAGGAAGTTGAAGATCAGCGTCTGCGAGGTCGCGGCCCACGCGGCGTCGAGCAGGCCGATGACGGTGGGCATGTCCATCGTGTTGAGCGTGCCGGAGATCGCGATGACCTGCGGGTCGCCGATCTTGAGCAACTCCGGGTCGTGGACGAAGTCGCCGGCGTGAAACGTTGCCCTGGGGAATTGGCGCTGGTTGGCGAAGTCAATGACCTGCGGCAGGCCATCGACGCCGATAAACGCCTCGTATTCGATCCCGCATTCAAGCAGATACGCAGCGAAATCGCCCCGCGAACACCCGGCATCTAGGATGCGCTTGCCCGGCAGGTACACCATCTCGGCAAAGACCTCGAACCGCCGCCGCTGCGTGCGCTGGTTGGCCCATAGCGTGACATCGAAGTCGCTGCCGTGGCGGCGTTGCGCCTCGCGGTAAGGTTCTAGGTAAGGGGATGCGGCGTGGGATGGTGGCGCGGGGCGGGGCATGGTCTCATGATAGGACCGCGGGGCAACCGGCACCAACGCCCGGCGGCGCAAACAAACACCCACGCGCGCGGCGTGGGTGTTTGAGGAGGAGATCAGCGGATCAAGCCAGCACGGCCGCGAACGCTCAACGAGCGGATCGCTTGCGCCCCCCGAGCATCATCAGGCCACCGAGGCCGAGCAGCGCCAGGGACGCAGGTTCGGGGATGGGCATCACGAACTCGGCAGTCGTCCCATACCGAATCTCGTCATATATGGGGAAGAAGTTACGTTCGGTCCAATCCACGGTATGCAAATTCAATTGGCCAACCAAAGCAACTTCGGTGTCATTCGTCACCGATCTAGAAAGCTTATAAACATTGTTGTCGTCAAGCGAGGTTTCGCTGTAATTGTCCGCAACTACGGCATTGAAGTCGGAGAGGGATAGAACCCACATGGTGGCGGTCTTTTCCACACCGACGCCATCATCGTGCAGACCCGTGAGTTTCGCTACCACGAGATAAGTCTGGTTAAAATTGAGAGCGGCACCGCCATTGGTTGAACCTGCCAACTGGACCGTCCCTTGTGAGGTTGACCCATCCCGCGTCGAGGAGAACCCAAATTGCGCCGGCGCGTTGGTCCTGTCGTGCTGCCCCGAATGTACCGATACGCGCGCCTGCCATCTGCTGTTTGGAGTCGTGGAATTGGAACTCAGTTCTTCATCACGGACTTGTAGCTGAATCAAGTGTGTGTGCCAGATAGTTGATGCACTGGTCGGAGCGCTGATCGCCACATTTGCGACGTTGTAGCGATCATTGCCTCCCGTGAGCCTGTCTCCCAACAACTGGTATGCGTTACCACTGGTCACCAGAGAACCGAAAACCAAGCCAGCAACGACATTACTTTCACCCGCGCCGTTGTGCTTTTGCGTCCAGTTACCCGATAACCCCGTGCCTGTGGCAGCGGTGCCGTTGAGCGTGGTAAGGGATAGGTCATAATTAAAACTCTCCGAAACGAGGAGAGTTGCCGATGCGTCCCCCACCCCGACCATCGCCGCCGCGGTCAATGCGGTCAGGGTTCCTTTGAATGCGTATTTCATGTTGTAAGTCCTCTCCTTCAAGGGTGACGGGATTTGGGAAACGGTGTTCGAGGCGTAGACACCACTAAACACCGATAGTGTACCCCCTGATCTACTGCGGGCCAGACATATTTGCGTCTTTTGCCGGAAAAAAAACGCCAAGAACCGGGCTGTCAGGTAATATTCTCGCGGATCAACCCACCCCGAAGAGCTAATTGGCCCCCGTGAGTACCCCTCATGCCGAAACGGAACGGCGAAATCATGCTTGAGGGTGCTCCGATCAGACGGCCGCAGGTCTTGCGTGTCGGGGTGATCATGTCGGCGGATATCGCGTACTTCCGGCAGATCATCCAAGGGGTGGCGACCTTCACCGCACAGTCGCACGACTTGTCTGCGCTGCTGATCACCCCCGCGACCGACGCACCTCCGGACCTGTCCCAGTGGCGGCTTGATGGGCTGATCGGTCTGCTCACTGACAGCCGTCGCCGCCGCTTCAACCTGCCGCCAGCACTGCCCGCGATCAACGTATCGGCCCGCGAGCAAATCCCCGGCGTGCCGTTGGTCACCACCGACAACGTGGCGATCGGGCGGATGGCGGCACGCTACCTGATCGACCTGGGCTTCAAGCATCTGGCTTATGCGGGGTATCACGATCACTGGTACTCCAACCAACGGCTGGAGGGGTTTGTCGGTCGGGCGGCCGAGGCGGGCATCGAGCCGGCGCTGTTCAATCAGCCGAACCCGCCGAACTGGCACGACGTGCTCGCGTTGCTCGGCGGCTGGCTCAAGTCGTTGCCGCGGCCGGCGGCGGTGGCCTGCTGCAACGACCTGCGGGCCCGCAGCGTGATGGAGGCCTGCCGCGCAATCGGGCTGCGCATCCCGCAGGACATCGCCGTGCTGGGCGTGGACAACGACGAGGTGCATTGCACCATCGCCGACCCGCCACTCTCGAGCATCGACGTCAACGGGCGCGAGGTGGGCTACCGGGCGACGAAACTGATGCACGCTCATCTGACCGCCGGTGAGCCGCTGCCCGAGCGGGTGTGGGTCGAGCCGATCGGCGTGGTGACGCGCCAGTCGTCAAGGCTGCTTGGGCTCGATGACCCGGTGGTGAGTGAGGCGATGGCGTTTATCCACGACCACGCGCAGCGGGGCATCGGCGTGGAGGATGTGCTCGATTACCTGACCGTCTCCCGTCGTTCGTTGGAGCGGCGGTTCCGCCAGGCGCTTGGCCACACGCCCGCGGCGGCGATCCGCAAGGCGCAGGTCGAGTTGGCCTGCCGGCTGCTGGTGGACACGCCGCTGTCGCTGCCGCGGGTCGCGGCCGGAGCCGGGCTGGGCTCGGACCGTGTGATGCGGATGCTGTTTCAGCGAGAGCTTGGGGTGACGCCAAGCCAGTACCGCCGTCGCTTTAACCCGCACGCCGATCAGCCCGCGGCCGAGTGATTATGCTACGGCCGATGTGCAACCCCACCCCTGATTGGATCGGCCGACTCGCAGGCCGTTTCCTCGTCTTCGACGGGCCCGACGGCAGCGGTAAGAGCACGCAGTTCGCCCGATTTATCGACGCGGTCGAGGCGACGGGTTTGACGGTGTGCGAGGTGCGCGAGCCGGGCGGCACGCACATCGGCGAGGAGATCCGCGACCTGCTGCTGCAGATCAAGGATTACCACCGAGAGGAGGCGATGGACACGCGCTGCGAGATGCTGCTGTTCATGGCCAGCCGGGCCCAGCTCATCGCCCAACGCATCCGCCCCGCGCTGGGGCGAGGTGAGGTCGTGATCGCCGACCGGTTCATCAGTTCGACGCTGGCGTATCAGGGCACGGCCGGGGGCATCGCGGTGGCGGACATCCTGCGCGTCGGTCAGGTCGCGCTGGGGCAGACCTGGCCCGATCTGGTCGTCGTCTTCGATGTCGATGAACAGACCGCGGCAACGCGGCTCAACCCCCTGCTCGACCGGATGGAAGCCAAGGGCGCAGCCTTTCACCGACGCGTCCGCCAAGGCTACCTCGATCAGGCGGCGCAGGACCCGTCGCGCTATCTCGTGATCGACGCCCGGCCGGATGCCGACACGGTTTTCTCGGCTTTGCGCGACGGCGTGGCCCAACGCGTGGCGGGGTGGTGAGCCGCGTGACCACCGCCCCCGAAGCACCCCCCGCAGCTGCCGGGCCGATGATCGTGATCGCGGGCGTGGGCCTGGTCACCCCGCTGGGCGCCAGCGCCTGGGAAACGTTCGGCGCGCTGTGTGCCGGGCGCACGCTGACGGACCGCGCCGCTCACCTGCCGCCGGACGTCGACGCGGTGGATCTGGCGCGCAGCCTCGGCCTCGTGGCGGCGGCGCAGCACACCGCGACCGATCCCACGGTGGAGCTGGCCGAACGTGCCACGCGCGAAGCAGCGACCGAAGCCGGCGCCGCGCTGGAGGGGTTACCCACTTTTCTCGGCACGAGCAAAGGCGCGGTGCTGCGCATGATCGCCGCGGCCGAAATGCTGCAGACAACACGGGTGCGCCGGCGCGACGCGGATCGCGCCGATGCGCTGCTGGCCCTGGCGTTGGGGCCGCAGGCTTACCTCGCGCATCATCTGGCGAAGCGGGCGGGGGTTCACGTGCGCAGCCACGCGGTCGCGGCGTGTGCATCGTCGCTGGTCGCGCTGGATAATGCGCGGCGGTATCTGCTGCGCGAGGCTTCCGCGCCGAGGCAAGCGCTGGTCGTCAGCTGCGAGGCGGCGCTGCACCCGCTATTCATCCACAGCTATCGGCGGCTGGGCGTGCTCGCGCCGTTGACGCGCGGTGGCTATCGCGCGCTGCCGCTGGACGAGCGCCGCGCCGGCTTCGTGCTGGCCGAGGCGGGGGCGGCGGTGTTGCTGCAGCGGATCGAGCCCGGCGCGCCCCTGCCGCCACGCGCGGTGGAACTGACCGCCACCGCGGTCGCCAACGACCCGCACGACCTGATCCGCCCGAACCCCGACATGGCCGCGGTGCAGCGCGTCGCGCAACAATCCCTGCCGAGGAACGCCGCCCACCTCGTGTTGCACCCCCACGCGCCCGGCACGCCGGAGCACGACCCGCATGAGCTGGCCGCGCTTGGCCGGGTCCTCGGCGATCGGCACACGCCGCAGGTTTATGCCGCCAAGGGCGCGCTGGGCCACACGCTGGGCGCGGCGGGGCTGCTGTCGCTGGTGATCGCGGCGATGAGCGCCCGCACACGGCGGCTGCCGGGGATGCCGTGGCTGGAGGTGCCCTGCGCGGGCGACTGGATGGATGCGACCCGCGATGCGGCGCGATATCGCGTGGTAGAGCCGGGCGCGCATCACTTGGTGTTGGCGGCGGGGTTTGGCGGGCACGCGGCGGGCGCGTGCCTGCGGGGTATCGGAAGCGACCCGCGGGGCCACTGAAACGCCCGGTTCCGCAGGCATTTAGTGCAGGATCGCGGCGACGTCTTGCTTGAGCTGTTTGGCCGCGGCTTCGATGGCGGACATCCAACTGCCGCCCCGCTCGTGGAAAGCATAGATCACCGAGCGCGACGCGGTGATGAGCGCGCCTTTGCCGTCGGCATCGAAGCAGCCGCGGATGTCCTCGGCCGTGCCGCCCTGTGCCCCGAAGCCCGGCACGAGGAATAGTTGCTTGGCCATGCGCTGCCGCAGCGACTTCGCGTCCTCCGGCTTAGTCGCGCCGACGACGGCGCCCACCGCCGAGTAACCCGACCGCCCCACCGCCGTCGCCCCCAGCGCCGCGACCTGATCGGCGACCAACTCCGCCACGCTGCGGCCGTCGGCGAGCCGCGGCGTCTGGATCGCGTCGCCTCCGGGGTTCGAGGTGCGCACCAGCGCGAACAGGCCTTGGCCGTGCGGCGTCGCCACATCGAGGAACGGCTGCAAGCCGTCGGCGCCGAGGTAGGCGTTGACGGTCACCGCGTCGGCGCCGTTGGGGCCGAGGGTGGCCGCGGCATAGTGCGCGGCCGAGGTGCCGATGTCGCCGCGCTTCGCGTCGAGGATGACGATGAGCCCGCGCGCCTTGGCGTGGGAGACCACGCGGTGCAGGGCCGCGACCCCCGCAGGGCCGTAGCGCTCAAAGCACGCGCTCTGCGGCTTGACCGCGGGCACGTGCGGCGCCACCGCTTCGAGCACCCCGTTACAAAAACGGAACAACGACTCACCCGGATCGTCCACCCGCACCGTGTCGGGCATCTTCTCCAGCACCGGGTCGAGCCCGACGCAGACGGGTGCCCCCTTCGTTTCACAGGCGGCCAGCAGGCGATCAGCAAAATGCTCAGTCATGCCGCAGAGTTTACCGTTTCACGGCGGGTGGACGGGAAGTGGTTGCATGAAGCGACCGTGGTGTAACGATGTCATTGCAAAGCGCTTCGCGGGAGACCTGAATAAACTGCCGGATACCCTCCGAAATACCGCTGCGCTGCCCAGCGGCGGGCATGGGAGAGCTATTTGGATGCGGCTCACGGTCGTTTTTGCTTTGACCCAGACCGCATCTGCCCGACAATGGGGGGATGAGCGAGAGCGGGTCCAGAAAACCGCCGATTCTGTTGATCGCTGCTGTGGCCGGGGTGGCAGGTCTGTTCATGGTGGCCATGCTCGGTCTGTGGGTGTGGATATTCCTGCCCGACTCATCCTGGGTTGGTTTAGGTTCCGGAGGTGGGCTGAGTCAGACGGATCGGCGGATCGGGGTTGACATCGAGGCCGCATTGACGGCTCACCTGTCGGGGCTGGGGCCGGGCGATCCGGTGTATGACCGCTACGGCTCATTCACGCGTTTATCGAACGTGAGCGTGACCCGGCCGAACTACGCGTGGAAGCTGGTCGAGCGGCTGGACTTTTCCGCCACGGCTCATTTTGCCCACGCCGACGCCCTGCTCTCACTCGGCATCACGCACGGCTCAACGCCGGCGATCACGCGTCTGGAGACCCACCCCTCGCCGCAGTGGCGTGCGGCCAACCCGCAACAGGCCGGGACGCTGCAGAAGGTCGGCAACGAGTTGTGGCAGGTCGCCCCCAACAGCCAGAGTCGATGCACGATCGACGGCTGGGCGGTGCATCCGTCTTACACCAACCCGTGAGCCACAGCCCACGCATTCGACGCACTTGAGTCTCATGAGTACGAGGCGCGTTATCGGCATTAAGATGCCCCCGTATGACAACCGGCACACCGACAAGCCAACCGGGGGCCGCGGAGGCACGCGAGCGCTCGAACCTCCTGGCCATCACCTCACAGCCCGAGGCGATGCGGACGCACGACCTGCTGGCGCGGCAGTTTGATGTGCTGCAGGCGCGTAGCGCGGTGCTGCTGACGTTTTGTGCGGTGGTGATCACGACGACGGGGTTTTCGGGGCGGCTGATCGCGGGGACCAATCGGCTGGCGCAGGCGCTGATCAACGCGGGGGTGTTCCTGGTGCTCGCGGCGGCGTGGGTGGTGCTGCGGGGTGTGCTGCGCGTGCGGTGGGTGACGCTGACGTATGTGCCGCAGGAGCCGGGCTCGATCGACGCGATCCTGCGCGAGCGTAATCGGCGGGGGCGCATCCTGTGCGGGGCGATCCTGCTGGCGATGTTGGGGATGAGCTTGTACGTCGGGGCGATCGCGATCATGCTGGCCTTGCCCGACGCGGCGGCGGTATCTCCCGGAAGATGACGCGCGGTCGCGGGCCGCGGGCGTTCGACGGCTACACCTCAGAGATATTGGAGTCTGTTTTGGCACGATGGGTGGTGATGGGTGTGTCGGGGAGCGGGAAGACGACGGTCGGCCGGTCGCTCGCGGATCGGCTGGGCGTGCCTTTTTTTGATGCGGACAATTTTCACCCGCCGGCGAACATCGCGAAGATGTCGCGCGGCGAGGCGCTCGATGATGAAGACCGCCGGCCGTGGCTCGAAACGCTTGCCAACGTGCTGCGCGAGCACCCCGACTGCGTGGTGACCTGCTCGGCCCTCAAACGCCGGTATCGTGAGATGCTGCGCGAAGGCGGAGACGCGTCGGGTCCGGTGCGGATCGTTTATCTGCGGGCCGACTACGAAACGATCGCGGCGCGGATGGATCGACCGGGCCACTTTTTCCCGGCCAAGCTGCTGCGGTCGCAGTTCGAGGCGTTGGAGGAGCCCGGAGGTGTTGCGGGGGATGACGCGGCGGTGGTCGATGCGGCGCGGCCGGTGGATCAGGTGGTCGCGGCCACCCTCGCGGCGTGGCGGTAATCGATCACGGGCGGGTTGACCTTCCCCGCCGCGGCGTCGCTGCCTTGGGCGGCGGTGCAGAGCACCCACCGGCCGGGGACGACCTCGTGCAGCCGGGCCTCGCGCCCGCCGTAGCCCTCGTCGGGGTTGGGGTCTTCGACGTGCGGCGCAACGGTAAAGCCCTCGGGGAAATCGTCGGGCACGGTCGCGCCGTCCATGACGGTCGGCAGGCGATCGACCTTGCGGCCGAGCACGGGCATCGAGCGCAGCAGGCCTCGCGTGTACGGGTGCAGCGGGTGCTGGAAGATGTCCTCGACCCTGCCGTATTCGCAGATGCGTCCGCCGTACATGACGGCGACGACGTCGGCGTTCTCCGCGACGACGCCCAGGTCGTGCGTGATGAGCATGATCGCCATGCCGCGCGTCTGCTGGAGGTGGCGCAGCAGCTCGAGGATCTGCGCCTGGATGGTGACATCGAGCGCGGTGGTCGGTTCGTCGGCCAGCAGCAGCCGCGGCTCACAGGCCAGCGCCATGGCGATCATCACGCGCTGCCGCATCCCGCCGGAGAGCTGGTGCGGGAACTCACGCAGACGCGCCGCCGGGTCGGCGATGCCGACATCGCGCAGCGCCCGCTCGGCGATGTGGAGCGCTTCGTCGCGCGGCACCGACTGGTGCAGCAGGATCGCTTCGAGGATCTGGTCGCCGATGGAGTACACCGGGTTAAGCGAGGTCATCGGCTCCTGAAAGATCATCGCGATCTGGTTGCCGCGGATGGTGCGCATCTGCTTGTCGGAAAGGGTGAGCAGGTCCTGCGGGGCCGAGCCGTTCGTCGCGTCGTTTCGCCAGAGGATGCGGCCGTGGTCGTAGCGGCCGGGCGGGGTGGGCACCAATTGCAGCACGGACAGCGCGGAGACGCTCTTGCCCGAACCGGACTCCCCCACCACCGCCAGCGTCTGGCCGGGGAAGATCGACATCGCCACGCGGTCCACCGCCTGCAGGCGTCCGCCGGGCCCCTTGCCGGGGAAGCTGACGGCCAGGTCGTCGATCTGCAGCAGCGGGGTGCGCGGGGTGTCGGGCGTTTCGGACATGGTGGATAGTTTACGGGATGATGAGGGGCACTATGTGCCGACCGCTCAACGCGGCGGGTCGTTTCGGCATCACAACTGCGCGGCTTTCTTGGTGTGCGGGTCGATCGCGTCGCGGAGGGCCTCGCCGATGAGGTTGAAGGCGAAGACGGTCATGAAGATCGCGAAGCCGGGGAACGTCGCCAGCCACCAGTAGAACCCGCCGCCGGCGGCGACGGCCTGGTTGAGCAGGTCGCCCCAGCTCGGCTGGTCGACCACGCCCAGGCCCAGGAAGCTGAGCGTTGATTCGTAGAGGATCGCCGACGCGACGCCGAAGCCCGCCGACACCAGCACCGGCGCCATGCCGTTGGGCAGCATGTGTTTGAAGAGGATCGAGCGCAGCGGCGTGGCGGTGGCGATGGCGGCCTGGACGTAGTCCTGCTTACGCAGGCGCAGAAACTCGGCGCGGATGAAATAAGCGTAGCCCGTCCAGCCTGTCACGCCGATGATCGCCATGATGAGGTAGATGTTGCGTTCGAAAACGGCGACGAAGGCGAGCAGCAGGAACAGGCGCGGGATCGCGCTGAAGACCTCGACCAGCCGCAGCCCGATCAGGTCCACCCATCCGGCGAAGTAGCCCATCAGCCCGCCGATGATGATGCCGATGACCGCCGAGAGCGACTCGGCGATAAAGCCCACGGCCAGGGCGATGCGGGTGGCGTGGATCATCTGCGAGAGGATGTCCGGGCCGAAGCGGTCGGTGCCCAGCCAGTGCGGGGCCTGGGGCCCCAGGGGATGGCGCACGCCGAGCTGATCGCGCAGCGCGTCGTTGGGCGAATACGGGACCGGTGCCCAGACGACCGACTCGAGCGCGCCCTCGGCCTGCAGCACGCGGTACTGCTCCCAGGTCACGGCCTGCGGCGGAGAGACAAGCGTGAAGCACAGCGCCGCCGACGCCGCGACGATGCCGACGAACACACCCAGGCGTGTAACGAAGCGCAGCCGCCGAATCGGCAGGAGGATGAGTCCGGCAAAAAACACGATGACCAGCCAGACATCCGCGGCGGCGAGGTGCGCGAGCAACGGGCTGGACCAACGGCCGTCCATCTTCACCGCCAGCGGCATCGAGTTGGCGATGAACGGCGCGAAGACCGCGAGGCTCACCATCGCCAGCACCCACCCCGAGCCGATCCGCGCCCCGGCGCGGCCCAACGCCTCGGCCAGCGCGGCGGCAAGCCAGTGGCGCGTCGGGCGGACGGCCTCGGCAGCGGTGGCGGTGGCGGGTTGGGGGGTTAAGGCGGTCATGCGGCGTGAGTTGGGAGTGCGTAGTTTGTAGTTCGTCGTTCGTAGTTTGTAGTTTGTAGTTTGTAGTTTGTAGTTTGTAGTTTGTCGTTGAGGCTATTCGTAGCTGACGCGGGGGTCGGCGATGGCGTAGCAGACATCGCGGATGATCAGGCTAAGCAGGCTGATCAGGCTGATGACGAAGGTGACCGAGAGCACGATCTCGCGGTCGCGGGTGTAGATCGCGTCGATCATCAGCTTGCCCATGCCGTTGATCGAAAAGATCACCTCGATGATCAGCGACCCGCCCAGCAGGCTCGGCAGCAGGCCGGCGGCGACGGTGATCAGCGGCAGCAGCGAGTTGCGCAGCACGTGGCGGAAGAGCACGTCCTTCTCGGCCACGCCCTTGGCGCGAGCGGTGCGGACGAAATCGGCCGAGAGGTTTTCCAGCACCGACGCGCGCATGAGCTTGCTGAGGAACGCGAACCCGCCGTACACCAGGCAGATCACCGGCAGCACCAGGTGCCACAGGGCATCGAGCAGCCACCCCGACTGGAAGCCGCCTTCCCCCCAGCGCGGGAGGAACGGCATGCGGTCGGCGGTGATCGAGTGCAGCCCGCCGGTGGGGAACCACGGCAAATACTCGCGGCTGGCGAAGAAGCCGATGAGCATCACCCCCGCCCACATCGTGGGGATCGACCAGAGCCCGAGGAAGGTCGTGCCGGTCGCCACGTCGAACGTCTTGCCGCGGTAACGGCCGGCGTAGATCCCGGTGTAGATCGCGACGAGGTAGATGATCGGGATGCTGATGAGGTTGAGGATGAGCGTGATGGGCAGCGCGTCGGCGACGATATCGACAACCTTCTGGTTGCGGGTGAAGCTCTCGCCGAGGTCGGGCTCCTTGAACCCGAAGCCCTTGACGCCGCCGTCCACGCCGAAGTGCAGGCCCAGCGGCGAGAGGTTGTTGAACCAGCGGGCGTATTGGATCACGAGCGGCTGATCGAGGCCGTAGCGCTGGTTGTAGTAGTCGCGCAGGGCGCGGGCCTCCTCGGGGCGCATGCCCTGCTCCTGCGATTCGAGCGCCGCGGAGACGCCCCCCGGCGCCAGCGCCATGGTGAAGAACACGACCAGCGTGATCCCGATCAGCGTCGGGATCATCAGCAGCAGGCGTCGGATGATGTAGGTGGTCATGCCGGCGGCTCCGCCCGAACGTCACGGGGTCCAACGCTGCAGCGGCGCGGGCACGTACCACTCGGCCCGCGGGTTGAGTCCCGCCCGCAGCAGGTGGACGTTCTTAAACCGCTCATCGAGGAACCGCAGGCTCTGCCCCCAGGCCAAGAAGGTGTAAGGCTGATCCTCGTGCATCACCTCGTGCGCCCGTCGCCAGAGTTTCATACGCTGCTCGGGATCGATCGTCTGCCGGGCCTGTTCGATCAGGCGATCCAGCTCCTCGCTGCGGTAATACACGAAGTTGTCCCCGCCGGGCAGCGTCTGCGCCGAGTGGAACATCTGGTAGATGTCGGTCTCGGGCCCGCTGGTCCAGCCGAGGCAGATCGCCTGGAAGCTCTTGTTGTTCAGCCGTTCGACCATGACCGACCACTCGATCGGGTCCGGATCGAGCACGACACCGGCCCTGGCGTAGGAGTCTTTGAGGAACGCGATGAGCTTGCGGTAGAACGCGTGGCCCGAGGGGTAGGTCAGCTTGAAGCGCAGAGGCTGGCCCGCTTCGTTCTCGATGACCCCGTCGCCGTTGCGGTCGGTGTAGCCCGCTTCGGCCAGCAGGCGCTTGGCGTCCTCGATGTCGTGCGGCCACGGTTCGACGTCCGGGCTGCTCTGCTCCCCCAGCGGGTTGAACGGGCCGTCGGCGATCTGCCCGTAGCCGAGCATCACCTCTTCGATCATCCGCTGCCGATCCACCAGCATCGTCAGCGCCTGGCGGACACGGCGGTCGGCGAACATCGACGGGTTGCCGGCCCCGTCCTGCTGGTTCCACGCGATGTAGCGGTAGCCGTTGTAAGGCGTCATGTATTCGTACCGCTCGACACGCTCCATCAATTTCATGTCGTCCAGCATCTCGACATACTGCTCGGGCGACGCGGCGAACAGGTCGATCTCCTGGTTGCGGAACGCGGTCAGCCGGGCGGTGTCCTGCGTGTAGAGCCGGAACACCAGCCGATCGAACGCCGCGGGCACCCCCCAGTAACGGTCGTTGCGCAGCAGCACGATCTGGTTGCTCGGGGACCAACCCTCGGGGTCTTCGAGCATGAACCTGCCCGAGCCGACGAGGATGCCTTTGGATCGGTTAAACGTCTCGGGGTCGTCGGCGAAGCGTGACGCATAGAAGTGCTCGGGCAACACGTCCATCAACGCCGCGAGTTGCAACGCCTCGAAGTAAGGCTTGCGGTAGCGGAACTCGACGGTGCGCTCGTCCAGCGCCTCCACCGCTTCGATCATGCGGTAATACGCCCGCGCCCGCGGCGCGGCGACCCGCTCGTCCATGATCCAGTTGAAGCTGAAGACCACATCCGCCGCGGTCAACGGCTCGCCGTCGGAGAAGTTGAGGCCCGGCCGCAGCGTGAAGCGGATCGTCAGCGGCGCGGGACGGTCGGGGTGTTCTGCGATCTGCGCTTCGATCCAGTTGGCCCGCGCCTGCTTCGCGATCGCGGCGTACAACTCACCGCCCTCGTCGATCCCCTCCCCCGCCGCCGCCATCATGGCCTGCAATTGATCGGCATAAACCGTGGCGTCATCCGCGGCCTGGGCTTCGAGCTTCGGGGTCAGCTCATCCACGAAGGCCTGGTACGCCTCGGTGTTGTCATCGATCGCCCAGGACTCGGCCAGCAGCGGCTTGATCTCCAGCGATTCCTCGTCCAGCGTGCCCAGCGATTCGAGCACCTGGCCCTGAACCGTGCTGGCGTTGGCGTCCGAGCTGACCAGCGGGGTGAGCGTGTTGATCTGGCTGCCAAACGAATCGACCAGCCAGTCGCCGGTCGCGAAGTCGTCGTTGGCGCGGGCCGCCAACACGCGGGCGAACGGGCCGGACAGGTCGTCGGGGTCGGTTTTGGCTGCGCCTTGGGGGTTAGCCGAAACGCCCGAACGCAGCAGCCGGCGCACCTCCGCCAGGTCGCGCGTCTGGCCCTCGACCTGCTTGGCGATCAGCGACAGCCGCTCCCACTGCCGATCGTCCTGCACCATCTTCAGCCCGAGCATCACGACGATCACCACCAGCAGCAGCAATCCCATTGCGTCCTTGATCGTGAAGCGGTTGTTCATAAGGTTTAGTTCTCAGGTGCAACTCGACGGCGTGCCCGCCTTCTTCACGGCCAAACGGGCCGTTATTGTCCACGCCGCGGGTCCAACTTCTCCCGCAACGCGTCGCCGAGGAAGTTGAGCCCCAGCAGCGTCAGCCCCAGCAGCAGGCAGGGGAACAATAGCAGCCACCACTCCATCGTCGCGCCGGCGACCGAAAGTTCAGGAAACTCCGCCACGCCCTCGGCCGCGAGGTTGCCCCAACTCGGCAGCGGCGCCTGCACCCCGATGCCCAGGAAGCTGAGGAAGCTCTCCTGCAGGATCGCGATCGGCACCGTCAGCGTGGCGTACACCACGATCGGCCCGACGAGGTTGGGCAGCAGATGCCGCACCATCACCCGCACCGGCCCGCTGCCGTATGCCCGCGCCGCCTCCACGAAAGGCTGGCTGCGCAGGCTCAACACCTGCCCGCGGATCACGCGGGCCATGGTCAGCCAACTCACCGCCCCGATCGCCGCCAGCAACGTCACCACGTCCGCCAGCCGCCCGGCCAGCGTCTTGCTGGTCAACACTTCCAGCAGCCACTGCACCGCCGGCTGCAGCGCCATGTCCAGCAGCACCACCAGCAGGATGTACGGCAGGCCGTAGAGCACATCCACGATCCGCATCATCAGCGCATCGGTCCGCCCGCCGAGGTACCCGGCCAGCGCGCCCCACGCCACGCCGATCGTCACCGCGATCGCCGCGGCACAGATGCCGATGCCCAGCGAGATCGCCCCGCCCAGCAGGCACCGCCACAGCAGCGACCGCCCGAGGCTGTCGGCCCCCATGATCAGCTCGACCGTTTCGAGGCTCGGCGGATGATCCGCCCGCTGCTCATCCCCCGCACGCCCCTCATACCGCGATAACGACCACGGCAGCGTCACGATGCAAGGCACCGCGATCAACAGCAACAACACCGCCCCCAGCCCCCCCGCCGAGAGGCGCGGCATCCCTACCCGTTGATGTGTTTCGAAATGCCCGATCGCCGTGGCCACGTGGATGCAGAGTATAAAGCACACCACGCCCGCCTGCCGACACGCCCAGCCCAGCCCCAGTTGTCCCACGCCGATGGCACCGTGAAACACCCTTGCCGCCACACGAATCTACTCGCTATGATGCGTCACCACGCGGGCGTAGCTCAATTGGTAGAGCGTCAGCCTTCCAAGCTGAATGTTGTGAGTTCGAGTCTCATCGCCCGCTTTCAGATACGC